>JANNNB010000077.1:0-61052 GCA_031398325.1 Actinomycetes bacterium | reverse complement strand
CAAAAAGGAGGCGCAGTGGGCGGCGGAGTTCTCGGGGAAGTCGATGCAGACTTGGTATTACGGCTACCGGCGGGTGAGCAGGTGCCCAGATTTCCGGCCAGCGTGCCTGCGTTGCGGATCTGCGGGGAACCCACCGTTCGCGACGCCTGCGCGAGGGCCGGCACGAGCGCGGCGATGGGTTCGGTGAGCAGCTCGCGGTACGTGACCGCGGCGCCGAGCGTGAGGGTGGACGAAGGGGGATCGTGACGCCAGGATCGAAGATCCGGGATTCGTCCGACGGAGATCACCACCCCCTGCGGGCGTCGGTGTCCGTCGTTGATCTCGACCATCAGATCGGTACCGCCCGCGAGGATCAGTGCACCGGGGTGCTCGGTGAGCATGGTGGTCGCCTCGTCGAGCGACGTCGGCACGAGCATCGGCATCGGCCAGACTGTACAAAACGTCAAGCTCGCGCCCACGGACCCCGAGAACGGTTCACGTGCCGGAAACGTACGGACAGTGACGACATCCGCTGTCGCAGCAGTACCCGCGACGCTCCAGGAACGTCGCCGTGAAGACGGAGAGACCCGACGTCGGGTCGATGTAGACGGGTTGTCGTGCCTCGACCGCGGCTCGGTGACGCATGAGGATCTCCTCGAACCTGGCGTGGGCCGGGCGCAACCGGGACGGGTGGGGTGTGTCGACCCAATCGGCGCGCAGTACACGATCCATCGCCGTCAGTTTCCATCGAAACGGTCCGTTCCGTCGCTCTGCGTGCGATTTCGCGGCGCCGAACCATTAATTCATCTCCCGATTACTTCACACCGACGCCGCGGGCTAAGGTCCGCGCAGCGTGACGTCAGTCACGCGTAGGACAACGAAGGATCCGGGGGAGAAAATGCGCAGACGACCATCCAGGCGAGCGACCAAGTATGGGGTCGCCGCACTCGTGAGCTTCTCGCTCATCGCCGCAGCGTGCGGTGGTAGCGACGACGACTCGAGCGACGAGCCAGCCGGCACGGAGGCGGAGGCGCCCGACGATTCGACGTCGGAAGCGACCGACGACAGCACCGTCGAAGCACCCGACGAAACGGAGCCCGCCAGCACCGAGATCGTCGAAGGCAAACTCGAGATCGAAGAAGAGACCGACATCGGTGACCCGGTTGCGGGCGGCACGCTTCGCTACGGCCTCGAGGCCGACGTCGACGGGCTCAACCCCACATCGTCGGCCCTCTCGGCGCCCGGCCTGATGATGGCCAACGCCGTGTTCGACACGCTGACCGCCTACAACGCGGACGGTGTCGCCGTCCCCTATCTCGCTGAGTCGGTCGCACCTGCCACCGAAGGCGACTACTCGAAGTGGGTCGTCAAGATCCGCGAGGGCATCAGCTTCCACGACGGCACGCCCGTGACCATCGACGCAGTGATTCTCGGCTTCGAGACCCAGAAGGCGGACCCGCTCGTCGGGCTCGCCGTCAAGCCGTTCTACCCCGAGACCGGTGCCACCGAGCGGATCGACGACTACACCGCGCAGTTCAACCTGCTCGAGCCGAACGCCTACTGGCCTGGCCTACTCACGAGCCAGCTCGGCTATGTGTCGTCGCCGACCTGGCTCGCTGCGGCCCTCGCCGACCCGACGCTCAACCAGCAGCCCGTCGGCTCCGGACCGTTCGTGTTCGACAGCCGCTCGGCCGACTCGGTGACCCGCTTCGTTCGCAACGAGGACTGGTGGAACGGTGACGTGTGGCTCGATGCGGTCGAGTTCGTCCCGGTGCCCGACGCCGACACGCGTGCGGAGTTGATGATCCAGGGCGACCTGAACGCCATGCAGACGTCCGATCCGGGCGCCATCCAGACGCTCGACGAGGACGACAGCATCCAGCAGGTCAAGGACGAGACCGGTGAAGAAGGCTTCGTCATGATCAACACGGGGATGGCGCCGTTCGACGACATCCGCGCCCGCGAGGCACTGCAGTTGGCGACGCCGGTGGAGAACTACCTGAACCTGATCGGGCTCGGCGAGCTGCGTCCGGCCACACAGCGGTTCATCCCCGAGAGCGTCTACTACAACCCCGACGTCGCACCCGTGGCGGACGACCCTGCCGCCGCCAAGGAGCTGTCGGACGCGTATTGCGCCGACCTCCCGGAGAACTGCACCGACGGCAAGATCAACATGGAACTGCAGTTCCCTGCCGGTTCGGTCGTCCTCGAGCAGACCGGCGACCTCATGGTCCAGGGCTGGGGCGAATCGTTCAACGTGGAGATCCAAACCCTCCCGCAGGACGAGCACATCCAGGAGGCGGCCCTCGGTCAGTACAACACGGTGCTGTGGCGCCAGTTCGGCGCGGAGGATCCCGCACTCGACAACGTGTGGCTGCTGTGCCGCACCGTCGGCGGCATCTCGCTCAACTGGCCGAAGTCGTGTGACCCTGCCCGTGACGAGCTGCTGCTCGCCGCCCAGGCCACGACCGACGAGGCCGAGCGTGTCGCGCTGTACCAGCAGATCACGCAGTTGATCGCCGACCAGTACCTGTACATCTTCCTGGCGCACACTCCATGGGTGATCGCCTTTGCCGAGGACGTGCACGGCTTCTGCGACCGTGAGTCACCTGAAGGCGAGTTGCTCCGTTGCGTGTCGAACGGCCGCAACTGGTTCTCGTCCATCTGGATCTCCCAGTAGCCCGTCCCTCGACCAGCAGTAAGTAGGTTCCCGAACACCATGAGATACTGGCTCACGAGGCTCGGAGGGGCAGTTCTGCTCCTCCTGGTGATCAGCATGCTGACCTTCGGAGCGATGAATGTCTTGGGAGATCCATTGTTCAACATTCTCGGCCCGACGGCCAAGGATGTCGACAACCCCGAGAGCGTCGCGAAGATCGAAGCTGCCAAGGAGGAGTACAACCTCGACGACCCCCTGCCGGTTCGCTACGCGATCTGGCTCGGCGGATTCGTCACCGGTGACTTCGGCGTCCAGTTCAGCGAAGACGGGCAGCCGCCCGTGCGCGACCTGATCGTCGAACGACTCCCCCGGACGCTGTCACTCGTGATCCTCGCCCAGCTCATGGCACTGGTGATCGCCCTGCCGTGGGCACTTTGGTCCGCCTCGAGAGCAAACTCGAGGGCGGACAAGGTGTCCACGGTGGGTGCGTTCGGAATGATCTCCGTCCCGAACTACGCCTTGGCGATCATCGTTTCGTATTTCCTGTCGATCAAATTCGGCCTGTTCCCACTCGTCTACACCGCCGACGATCCGTTCCTGTCCCGATTCCACGCCATGATCCTGCCGGCACTGACGCTGGCCATCCCGGCGGCGGCGGTCTACCAGCGGCTCCTGCGCACGGACCTCATCACCACCCTCCAGGAGGACTTCATCCTCACCGCACGGGCCAAAGGCGTAGGACGGCGGTCGATCCTTTTCAAGCACGCGCTTCGCCCGTCGCTGTTCTCGTTCGTCACCGTGTTCGGCCTCACCACGGGGTCGCTCATCGGCGGCGCCCTCGTCGTCGAGAGCATCTTCCTGATTCCCGGCCTCGGCCGGGCCATCGTCGAGGCGGTGCTCCGCGAAGACTTCCCGGTCGTGCTGGCGATCGTCATGATCGTGTCGGCCATCTTCGTGTTCCTCAACCTGATCGTCGACCTGATCTATTCGCTCATCGATCCGCGAGTGCAGAGATAGGGGTTCATCGATGACCGACATGTCCACCCACATGGAACACGACCAGTCCAACCTGTTCGCCGACCTGGGCTCCACGCCCGCCGTCGACGTCACGCAGAAGGGCCGCAGCCTCGGTACCGGCTTCTACCTCGCCATCGCCTTCCTCGTCGTGATCGTCCTCGCTGCGCTCCTGGCGCCGTGGCTGCCGCTCAAGGACCCCGAGCAGTCCTACGTCGTCGCCGGCGAGCGCCCGCCGTATGCGCCGTCGTGGCAGTTCTGGTTCGGTACGGATCAGTTGTCGCGCGACATGTTCAGCCGCACCGTCTGGGGCGCCCGAATCTCGCTGACTGTCGGCTTCTCGGCGATCGCGTTCGGCATGCTCGTCGGGGGCTCGCTCGGCATGATCGCCGGCTACTTCCGTGGCCGGTTCAACGCGATCATCTCGTTCTGCTTCGTGATCCTGCTGTCGTTCCCGGCCCTGGTGCTCGCCATCTTGATCACGTCGCTGCTCGACCGGAGCCTGTTCACGATCGCCTTCACGATCGGCATCCTGTCGGTTGCTCCCGTTGGCATGGTGTCTCGAGCGACGACGGTGTCGTTCGCCGATCGCGAGTTCGTGCTCGCGGCTCGGACGCTCGGCGCCAAGCACCCGCGCATCATCCTGCGTGAGCTCCTCCCCAACGTGGTGATCCCGATGAGCGCGTTGGCACTCCTCGGCGTCGCCATCGCTATCGTCGCCGAGGGTGGTCTGGCCTTCCTCGGCCTGTCGGTACGCGAGGGCATCACGTGGGGCAAGTTGATCCAGAACGGGGCTGGTCGCAGCGACCTGGAAGAGGCACCGTGGATCGCGTTCTCCCCGATCCTCGTGCTGTTCCTCACGGTGTTGTCGCTCAACTTCGCGGGCGACCGGCTGCGCAGCCACTTCGACGTCAAGGAATCGGCCCTGTGACCCCACCACCAGATTCGACGGCCGCCGATCGCGTGAGCGAGCACCTCGGTGTCTCCCGGACGCACCCCGATGAGCCGCTGCTGGTCCTCGATGATCTGAAGACCCACTTCCAGACCGATCGCGGTCTCGTCCGTGCGGTCGACGGCGTGACACTGTCGATGCGTCGTGGCGAGTCGCTCGGCGTCGTCGGCGAGTCCGGATCGGGCAAGACCGTGCTGAGTCGGTCGATCATGGGGCTCCTCCCCTCCACCGCCGTCACGTCAGGGTCGGTGCGGTTCGCCGGCCAGGAGATCCTCGGCCTCGGCGACAAGGAGATGCGCCACCTCTGGGGTGCCGAGATGTCGATGGTGTTCCAGAACCCGCTCAACTCCTTGAACCCGCTGATGAAGATCGGCAAGCAGATCACCGAGCCGTTGAAGCTCCACCTCGACATGGATCGTTCCAATGCACGGGCGACGGCGGCTCAGTTGTTGCGCGACGTCCGGATTCCCGAGGCCGAACGCCGGCTCGAGCAGTACCCGCACGAGCTGTCCGGCGGTATGCGACAGCGCGTGATGATCGCGATCGCCCTCGCCTGCGGCCCGACGGTCCTGTTCGCCGACGAGCCCACCACGGCACTCGACGTCACGGTGCAGGCACAGATCCTCGATCTCATCGGCGAGCAGCGACGCGATCGCAACATGTCGGTGATCCTCGTCACCCACGATCTCGGTGTGGTCGCCGGCCACACCGACCAGATCGCCGTGATGTACGGCGGCAAGTTGGTCGAACGGGCCCCGACGAAGATTCTGTTCGCCAACATGTAGATGCCGTACACCAAGGCATTGATGAAGAGCATCCCCAAACTCACCGACCCGAGCCACACACGACTCGCATCGATCCCCGGTCGGCCGCCCGATCTCGTCCATCCACCGGAGGGGTGTCGCTTCGCCCCGCGATGCGCCTACGCCCGCGACAAGTGTCGCCAGGAGGAACCACCGCTCGTGCAGGCCGACCACCCCGATCATCTGTATGCCTGTTGGTACCCCGTCGGGTCACCCGAGTTCCAGGAGCGTGACGCCGAACTCGAGCGGACGGGCGGCGTCGCCGTCGGGATCGCCGGGGCCTCCTGATGGCCGGCACCGGTAAGGCGCACCTGCGCGACGTCGACAACGTCCTGCGCGTCGAAGACCTCGTGGTCGAGTTCCACGCCGGCCGCAACGTCACGGTGAAAGCCGTGTCGGGCATCAGCTTCGACGTCCGCCGAGGCGAGACGCTCGGCATCGTCGGCGAGTCGGGCTGCGGCAAGAGCACCACCGGCCGGGCCGTGATGCAGATTCCCAAGCCGACGTCGGGCACGGTGGTGTTCGAAGGTCGTGATCTCACGGGACTCAGCTCGAGCGAGCTGCGCGAGGCCCGCACGAAGGTCCAGATGATCTTCCAGGACCCGATCTCGTCACTGAACCCACGTCGCACGGTGTACGAGAGCGTGCTCGAACCCCTCGAGATCTGGGGTCGGGGTACCCGCGACGAGCGTGAGACGCTCGTCGACGACATCTTGGAGTCGGTCGGCATCGATCCCGAACGAGCCAAGGAGAGCCGTCCCCACCAGTTCTCCGGCGGACAATGTCAGCGCATCTCCATCGCACGAGCGCTCGTGCTCGACCCGACGATGATCATCTGCGACGAGCCGGTGTCCGCGCTCGACGTGAGCGTGCAGGCACAGGTGCTCAACCTGCTCGAGGACCTCAAGGTCAAGTACGGCTTGACCTTGATGTTCATCGCTCACGACCTCGCCGTGGTCAAGAACGTCAGCGACCGGGTCGCGGTGATGTACCTCGGCAAGCTGTGTGAGGTCGCGCCGAGCGACGACCTGTACGCCCGTGCGGCACATCCGTACACGAACGTCCTGCTCAAGTCGATCCCGGAGCCCGACCCGTTCGCGGACCACTCCGTCGCCGACCTGGTCGGCGAGCTCCCCTCTCCGGTCAATCCCCCCTCCGGCTGCCGATTCCACACGCGGTGCCCGTACGCCGACGACCTGTGCGTGCGTGAGGAGCCTCAGCTGCAACCGATGGGCGACGGTCACTTCGTGGCCTGCCACCACCCGGTTGCCACGCCGGTGACGTTGAGCTGACCTGTCAGGCGTTCTCGAACGCCGGCGGTCGTTTCTCCAGGAACGCCCTCATGGCCTCGCGATGGTCGGCCGTTGCGCTGGCCATGATCTGCTGACGGTTCTCGAGGTCGATCGCTGCCTGCATGCCCGGGATCTCGAGGGCGGTCCACATGCCTTCTTTGGTCAGCGCCACACCGAACGGCGTGTTGGACATGATCAGCTCGGCCTTGGCAAGGGCCAACGACATCAGTTGGTCGTCCGGCACCCGTTCGATCACGAGCCCGATCTTCTCTGCTTCGGCCGAGCTGAACACCCGACCCGTCAGCATCAGTTCCTGGGCGCGGGCAGCGCCGATCAACCGTGGGAGCAGCCAGGACGTGCCGATGTCGCACGCAGACAGCCCGATCTTGATGAACGCCGCGGAGAACTTCGCCGACTCGCCCGCCAGCCGGACGTCCGACCCGAGGACCAGCGCGAAGCCGCCACCAGCTGCGGCACCGTTGACCGCGGCGATCACCGGCTGGGGAATGGAACGAAGGTGTGGGATCAGCGTGGCGATGTGCTTCTGCACCGCGAAGCCGCGCTGGGTCGGCCCGAGGTGATCCGTGTGCGGCGCCGCACCGTAGCCACCGAGGTCGAGGCCCGAGCAGAAGCCCCGCCCGGCTCCGGTCAGGATGACGACCCGTGCGGCAGGGTCGGTCGCGACGGCGTCGAGCTCGTCGTGGAGCGCCTGCACCATCGCCGACGTCATCGCGTTCAGGGACTCCGGCCGGTTCAGCGTCAGTTGCACAACGCCTGGTACGGGGACGGAACGCTCGATGACAGCCATGGGTCCATCGTGGTCCAGATTGCTCGGGAACGACGAGACGGGGCTGGTACCGTCGCCCGGATGCCTACGGCCGAGTCTGCGATCGCGACCGACACAGACGTGCCTTCCGACCGCAGGGCAACCGGGCTGACCGATTGGCACCGTGCCGTCATCGTCGGCATGATCGCCTACGTCGTGACACGGCTGTGCGTGCTCGCCGGAGCTGCCGTCCGCGCCTCGCAGATGGCGGTCGACGCCCGCAAGCTGGCCGAACTGGCCGGCGTCCCGGCCGAGGAACCGACAGCGGTCCACACGATCACCGAGGTGCTGACGTCGTGGGACGGGCGGTGGTATCTCGAGCTGATCCGACGGGGATATCCCGATTCGATCCCGGCCAACATCACTTACGAACAACTCGAAGCGCGAGCCGCGTTCTTCCCGGTGTACCCCTGGATCGCCCGTGCCGTCGACCGGGTGCTCCCGGGGGGCGACACGCTCGCTGCGATCCTCGTGAACGTCGTGATGGGCGCCCTCGCCGTGCTGCTGGTCGGCCTGCTCGCCCGGGAGCTCTACGGCGTCGGCATCGCGTCGAGGTCGATGGTGCTCTTCGCCGTCTTCCCCGGCAGCTTCGTGCTGTCGTTCACCTACTCCGAGGCGACCCTCATCGTGCTCGCCGCGGCGTGCCTGCTCTTCCTCGTTCGCGAGCAGTGGTGGCTCGCCGGGGTTGCGGCAATGATCGGCACCGGCACCCGACCGAACGGCGTCGGGCTCGTCGCTGCCTGCGTCGTGGCGAGCTTCATCGCGATCCGCCGTTCACGTGACTGGACGTCGCTCGTCGCGGTGGTGCTGTCGCCACTCGGATTCATCGGCTTCCAGGTGTACGTCGACCACATCACCGGCGAGCGGGGGGCGTGGTTCAGGGTCCAGAGCGAAGCATGGAAGGAGGGCACGAGCTTCGGCGCCACGGCCGTGACCAACACCCTCGACTTCGTGCTGAACCCGTTCTCGTCGCCGACCGACGCGCTGACAGCCCTGTCGATGGGGGCCCTGATCGCCATGATCTACTGCGCGTGGCGGGTCCGTCTGTCCCTGCCGCTCGCCGCGTACAGCGCAGTGGTCGTCGCACTCATGCTGATCCCCGAGACGGTGACCGCCCGCCCGCGGTTCCTCATCACCGCGTTCCCGCTCCTGATCGCCGCCGCTGCCTGGTGGTCGCGGCACGACGATGCCGTGCTCGCGAAGGCCAGCGCGGAGGGATCAACGGGAGATCGGCTGACCTGGAGCCACACCGGGTGGGACATGGCGATGGTCGTGGGTGGGGCCGGAATCGCCGTGCTGACCGGCATCTACGCGGTGTTCGGGGCCATCCCGTGACGTCCGAGGCGATGCGCACCCTCGTCGTCGTTCCCACGCACAACGAGGCCGACAACATCGGCGGGTTGCTCGAGAAGCTGCGTGACCACGTTCCCGACGTCGACATCCTCGTGATCGACGATGCGTCGTCGGATGCGACGCGGGCGATCGTGCGCGCCTCGATGCGGGACGACACGCACCTGCGCCTCGTCGAACGCGACGCCAAACGCGGGCTCGGCGACGCCTACCTGCACGCCTTCGGCATCGCCCTCGACGAAGGGTTCGACGCTGTCGTCGAGATCGATGCCGATCACTCCCACGACCCCGCCGTGCTCCCGACGATGCTCGATGTCGCACGTCGAGGCATCGCGCTGGTCATCGGATCGCGATACGTCCCTGGCGGCACGGTCACCGGCTGGCCGCGCCGTCGTACATGGCTGTCACGGTGGGGAAATCGATATGTCGCGATCATGCTCGGCCTCGCGATCAACGATGCCACCGCCGGATATCGGGTCTACCGCACCGACGCCCTCCGAACGATCGGGCTGGACGGTGTACAGGCGAGCGGCTACGTGTTCCAGGTGGAGTTGACCTACCGGGTGGTCCGTTCGGGTCTCAGCGTCGTCGAGATCCCGATCTCGTTCACCGACCGGGTCGTCGGCGAGTCGAAGATGAACCGTGGCATCATCTTCGAGTCGTTCCGGCTCGTGACCCTGTGGGGATTGCAGGACATGCTCAGCCTCAAACGCCGCCAGCGCGCGTATCGCACCAACGGCTGAGCACCCTCATTGCAACACCGCTCATTGCTACGATTCGGAACCCCATGCGTCGCCCGTCAACCATCACTCCCCCGGTGCGACGCTTCGCCGACGTCTTGCTCGCGAGCGATCTGCCGGGTCTGCCGGACGACCGTCGGGCGCGGACGATCGAGTTCGTCGAGCAGCGGGTGTCGACCCTGCCGTCGTTCACCCGATTCGGTGTCGTCGTCATCTCCTTCGGTGTCGATCTGATCGGACGGATCTTCGGGCTCGACCGAGCGGTGCTGCTGGTCACGGCCAAGCCGCTCCCCTTGCTCGCCGAGTACCCGCGCCTCGTGCGCTCGCTCGGCTACGCGTTCATCTGGGAAACATGGCCGGACACGCGACCAGCAGGTGAAGCCGCATGACCACGGGTGCCACGACGGTTCGATACGAGTGCGACGTGCTGGTCGTCGGTTCGGGCGCCGGTGGGGCGACGACCGCGGCGATCCTCGCCGAGGCCGGGCTCGACGTCATCGTCGTCGAAGAGGGCCCGTGGGTGGCGCAGGGGTCGGTCGTCCCGTTCTCCCTGGAGCAGATGGACCGCCAGTACCGGTCGGGCGGAGTGACGGTGGCCCTCGGCCTCCCATCGATCGCGTACACCGAAGGGCGATGCGCAGGCGGCGGAACCGAGGTCAACAGTGGGCTCTACCGCCGCCCACCGGCCGAGACCCTCGATCGCTGGCGCCGCGAGTACTCGATCGACGATTTCGCGATCGACGACGTCGAACAGATCTGCGACGAGGTCGAGTCCGCACTCAGCGTGCAAACCGTCCCGGGCCAGCACACTGCGGCGAGCGAGAAGCTGCGACTCGGAGCCGACCGGATGGGATGGCGTCACGACGAGCTCCCGCGGTGGATGACGTATCCGGAACGTGGCAGCGCCGTCGACGGCAAACGTCAGAGCATGACCGAGACGTACCTACCCCGGGCCCAGCGGGCCGGCGCTCGCGTGCTCGTGGAACATCGGCTCGATCGACTGGTGGTCGACGGTGGACGCGCGACGCGGGCCGAACTGACCGACAGCGCCGCCGACATGGCCGTCACCGTCGTCTTCGAGGATGTGTTCGTCTGCGCAGGAGCGATCCAGACACCGGCGATCCTGCAGCGCGCAGGCTTCCGCCATCGCGTCGGACGCACACTGGCGGTTCATCCAACGGTCAAGCTGGCCGCACGGTTCCGGGAGGAGATGAACGCTCCTGACGACGTTCCGGTGCACCAGGTGAAGGAGTTCTCGCCCGAGATCTCCTTCGGGGGGTCAGCCAGCCAGTCCGGTCTGATCGCGCTCGCGCTGACCGACAACTGGCGCGACTTCGGTGCGGCCGTAACGGCATGGCCAGAGATCGCGATCTACTACGCCGCGATCACCAGCCAAGGGCGTGGCTGGGTCCAGGCGCTGCCCGGCCTTCGTGACCCCCTCGTCACGTATCGACTGACGAAGCGCGACCGCGAGCTGCTCGGCCAGGGGCTGGCACGATTGGCCCTGCTCATGCTCGAAGCAGACGCCACCGAGATCTACCCGTCGTTCCGAGATGCCCCGATCGTTCGTAACCGCGCCGATCTGGCGAAGATGACCGGCGCATTCTCCGCGTCGAGCGCGAGCGTGATGACCGTCCACCTCTGCTCGACGGTGCCGATGGGCGAGAACACGCGCCGCTGCGCCGCGGACAGTTTCGGCCAGGTCCACGGCGCTCGGAACGTGTTCGTCAACGACGCATCGCTGCTCCCTGATGCCCCTGGTGTGAACCCGCAGGCATCGGTCATGGCGGTCGCGATCCGCAACGCCCGGCGCTTCGCCGATCGACGGTCCTCATGATCGAACACCCTGACGTCACTGTCATCACCGGGGCCAACGGTTGGCTCGGCACCGGCCTCGTCTCCGCCTTCCTCGAACACGAGCATCCGTGGTCCCGCCCCGGGACCCTCCGACTGTTCGCGCACGACCGCCACGACGAAGCACGCCTCGCCGGCCTCTCCGATCGCGTCGAGGTCGTGGTCGGCGACATCAGCGTCCGCGCCGACGTCGATCGGCTGTTCGAATCCCTGACGGGCACGGTCGACGTGATCCACACCGCCGGCATCATCCATCCGGCGTCGATGACGGACTTCGACGCGGTGAACCACGTCGGTACCGACAACGTGCTCCGTGTGGCCGAGGACGCTGCAGTTCGACGCATGGTGCACGTGTCGTCGAACAGCCCGTTCGGTACCAACCCGTCTCGCAACGACATTTTCCGCAATGACGAGCCGTACCACCCCTACCTCGGCTACGGCGCGTCGAAGATGGCGGCGGAACTGCGCGTCGCCGACGCGGTCGAGCGCGGCTTGAACGTCGTGATGGTGCGGCCGCCGTGGTTCTACGGTCCGCACCAACCGGCTCGCCAGACCA
This sequence comes from Actinomycetes bacterium, assembly GCA_031398325.1. Taxonomy (GTDB): domain Bacteria; phylum Actinomycetota; class Acidimicrobiia; order Acidimicrobiales; family Ilumatobacteraceae; genus Sva-07. The sequence goes on along the minus strand of JANNNB010000077.1, from coordinate 49,027 downwards.
CGTTCTTCACGCTCGTGCGCACTGGACGATTCCCGGTGCTCGGCGACGGCGGGCAGCGCCGTTCGATGGTGTACATCGACAACCTCGTCGAGGGAATCGCGCGCGCCGAGCTGACCCGGACCGAGGCCGGCCTGGGATGGTGGATCGCCGATGACCACGCCTACACGGTGACCGAGATCGTCGAGACCGTCGGTCGGGCGTTGACCGACGAGGGCTTCGCGGACGTCAAGAAGAACAGGGTGCGACTCCCCCGATTCACCGGCGACATCGCCGAGAAGATCGACCGGGTGCTCCAGGATTCCGGGCGATACAACCAGCAGGTCCACGTGCTCGGAGAAATGAACAAGAACATCGCCGTCGACATCAGCGTTGCTCGCGCCGATCTCGGGTACGACCCGCAGTTCGAGCTGTACGACGGGATGCGCCGCAGCATCCGCTGGTGTGTCGAGCAGGGCATCGAACTGTGACGAGCTATCTCGTCACCGGCGGCAGCGGTTACTTCGGTTCGCTGCTCGTGCAGCGTCTGGTGAAACGCGGTCACCAGGTGCGCGTGCTCGACGTGAACGATGCGGCCGACCGGCCTCCCGAGGTCGAGTTCGTGCAGGGCGATGTTCGGGACATGGCCGTCGTCCGCGGCGCGGTGGACGGCATCGACGTCGTGATGAACAACGTCGCGCAGGTACCGCTCGCCCGAGATCTCGACCTCCTCCGCACCGTCAACGTCGACGGCACGGTGAACCTGTTGGCAGCGAGCGCGGCCGCCGGTGTCGGCAAGGTCGTCCACACCTCGTCGAGCGCTGTGTTCGGGGTGCCGAAATCCAATCCGGTGTTCCCCACGACGGTCCCCGCTCCCATGGAGGAGTACGGGCACGCGAAGCTCGCTGCAGAGTGGGCCTGCCTGGCTGCCGCCCGCGACGGCCTCGACGTGTCGATCGTTCGACCGCGAACCATCCTCGGCCACGGCCGGTTGGGCATCTTCGGCATCCTGTTCGACTGGATCGCCGACGGCTACGACCCGATCGTGCTCGGCGACGGTACGAACCGGTACCAGTTCGTGCACTCCGACGACCTCGCTGAGGCCTGCATCCGGGCTGCTGCCGCGGAAGGTCCGGACATCTTCAACGTCGGCACCGACCGGTTCGGCACGATGCGCGAGACGCTGGCCGACCTGTGCGAGCACGCCGGAACCGGCTCGACGGTCCGCTCATTGCCGGCGGGTCCGGCAGCGCTCGGCATGCGACTGAGTGCGGCTGCCGGCGTCTCACCGTTCGCGCCGTACCACTGGCTCATGTACTCGAAGTCGATGTGGTTCGATCTCGAACACCTGCAGAACGGCTTGGCCTGGTGTCCGACCTGGTCGACGGCAGAGATGTTCGCCCAGAGCTACGACTGGTTCATCGCCAACCGTGACGCCGTCGACGACGCCGGGGCCTCGCATCACCGCCGCAGCGCCCGCCAAGGGGTGCTCTCGCTGGTGAAGCGGTGCTCGAGCATCCTGCCCAGGGCATGACCGATCTCGGACGTGGGCTGGCGGGGTTCCGACACGGGCTGGCACGCCGCCAACTCCTCGTCTCGGTCACGATCCTCGCCCTGCTGGCATACGTTCCGGCACTGACGGCCGCGCCCGGCCGGATGCCGAGCGACTCGAAGCTCTACGTCTATCTCGACCCGGGTCGCTTTCTCGTCGACACGACCACCACGTTCGATCCCCGCCAGTACGCCGGATGGGTCCCCCACCAACACATCGCGTACCTGTGGCCGACTGCGCCCTGGTTCTGGGTGTTCGAGCAAGTGGGCGTGCCGGACTGGGTCGCGCATCGGCTGTGGATCGGCACCCTACTGCTGGCGGCCGGCCTCGGCGTTCGCTGGGTCGCGCGAGTGCTGGGCCTCGGTCCGACCGCGGCACTCACCGCGGCGATCGTGTATCAGCTGTCGCCGTACATCCTGCCGTACGTCTCGCGCACCTCGGTGCTGCTGCTGCCGTTCGCCGGCCTCGGCTGGATCGTCGGCCTCACGGTCCTCGCCGCCCGACGCGGCCGGTGGCGATACGCGGCCGGTGTCGCCCTCGTCGTGTTCACGGTCGGAGCGGTCAACGCCACCGCGCTGGCCATGATCATCCCGGCCCCCGTGCTGTGGCTCGTCCACGCCGTCTGGCAGCGTTCGATCTCCTGGCGCAGGGCCGTGGTCACCGCCGCCAAGGTGTCGGTGCTCTCGATCGGGGTGTCGCTGTGGTGGATCGCGATGCTGGTGATCCAGGGCAGGCGTGGCGCCGACGTGCTGGCGTACTCCGAGTCCCTCGAATCGGTCTCGTTCACGTCGACGTCGACCGAGGTCCTTCGAGGGCTCGGCTACTGGCTCTTCTACATCCGTGACGCGTTCGGCGCGACCACGACGGCATCCCTCGACCACCTTGCATCGACCAGGATCATCGCCGCCGGCATCGGCCTGCTCACCCTGTGTCTGCTCGGTCTGGTGCTGACCGCGTGGGAACACCGCCGGTACGCGGCGCTGCTCGTCGCGGGCGGGACCATCCTCGCTGTCGGCGTCCACCCGATCGACGACCCGTCACCGGTCATGTCGCTGCTGGTCGGCGACGGCGAAGGCGGGCTTGCGCTCGCGCTGCGCAGCAGCACTCGGGCGATTCCCGTGCTCCTGCTCGGCCTCGGTCTGAGCGCAGCTGCGCTCGTCTCGGCATGCCAGACGGTCACGTTCTCGCGCCCGGTCCTGCTCCGGACCGCTCGCGTCGGGACCGCGCTCGCCGTGGTCATCGCGATCTTCGCTGTCGCCAACCTCCCATCACTGCGCGACGGGGGCTTCGTCGACCCCGAACTCGAGCGCGCCCAGGACCCACCCCAGGCCTGGCTCGACGCCGCCGCCGCCCTCGACGCACTGCCGGAGGGCTATCGAGTCCTGCAGCTCCCTGGCAGTGAGTTCGGCTCGTTCCGCTGGGGACACACCGTCGACCAGCCGCTGCCCGGGCTGACCGAACGGGCGCTGCTCACCCGCGACCTGCTGCCGCTCGGCAGCCCCGCGGCGATGGACCTCGTCTTCGCGCTGGACGACCGATTCCAGGACGGCGTGGTCGACGTCGCAGCCGTCGCTCCGATCGCCCGGTTGCTCGGCGTCGACACCATCTGGGTCACCGACGACATCGCCTTCGACCGATTCCGGGTCGCCCGACCGGAGATCGTCGACGATCTCCTCACCGGCCAGGCAGCGCTCGACGCCGGTCTGCTCCCCGTGGAGCGCTTCGGCGCGCCGACGGTGATGGTGCCAGACATCGAGGTGATCGACGAGCAGTCGGTGAGCGACCCCCGCGTCGGACAGCCGCTGTCGACCGTTGCCCTCGTGGGTGTTTCCGACCCCGTGTCGACCGTCCGGGTCAAGGACACCTCGGTGGTCGTGTCCGGCGATGGTGCCGGTCTCGTCGATGCTGCGGCCGCCGGGGTGATCGACGGATCGGAGCTCATCCTCTACAGCGCCAGCTTCGAGGGCGACACGTTGATCGATCTCATCGCCCAGTCGAGCCGCTTGGTCGTCACCGACTCCAACCGTGACCGAGCGCACCATTGGCGAAGCTCGCAGGACGTCACTGGCTACACGGAGTCGGGCGGCGCCGAGCCTGGCGTCCTGCGTTACGAGAGCGGCGACCAGCGGCTCCCCGTGTTCGACACCGCCGATCCGGCCACCCAGACCGTCTCCGTGCAGAACGGATCGGTCACCGCCTCGGCCAGTTCCTACGGCGAGCCGTTCGCCTACCTGCCCGAGCACCGTCCCGTCATGGCCATCGACGGCGATCCAGCGACGAGTTGGCTCGTCGCCGACCGCGCACCTGCGATCGGTGAGTTCATCTCGTTCGACGTCGGCGAACCCATCGATCAGCTGACGCTTCGCCAACCCGACTCCCCCGACGGCAGGCGACGGATCTCCTCCGTCGAGGTGTCCGTCGATGGTGCCGATCCGATCACCGTCGACCTCGACGATCGATCGCTGGCCGACGGCGGCCAGGGTGTCGACCTCGCTCCGACCGAGGGTCCGAGCACCATCGTGGTGCGCATCACGGGGACGACGACCGGCACGGTCCCCGTCGCGCCGATCGGTGACGCGGTCGCATCGGTCGGGTTCTCGGAGGTGTCGTTCGGACTCGGCGACGAGACCCTAGCGCCCACCGAAGAAGTGATCCGGGTACCAACGGATGGCGTGACCGCCGTCGGGGGCGCAGACACTCCCCCGGTCAGCTACGTGTTCACGAGGCTGCGTACCGATCCGACCGACCGCTGGAGATCGGATCCGGAGCCGACGATGGTTCGCGAGTTCGAGGTCGCCGGGGCGGCGGCGTTCGCGGCGGATGTGACGCTGCGCGCCGACCAACGCATGGACGATCTCGGCTTGGCCGGCCTGCTGGGTGAACCGGTGCACGCCACCGAGCATCTCACCGGTGTCCCCCGGGCACGCGGCGCCGCCGCGTTCGACGGCGATCCGACCACGAGCTGGATCACGTCGTTCGGGTCGCCGGTCGGCGCTGCCGTGAACGTGCAGCTCGCCGGCACGGCCTCGTCGATGGTGCTCGCGCAACCGGCGGGCACGTTCTCGCCGGTCACCGCCCTGCGCGTCAGCGACCAGTCGGGTTCGTTCGACGTCGCGGTACCCGCCGGGGAAACGGCCACGATCACCTTCCCCCGATCGCTGGCGCTGGCCGATGCGACGTTCGAGATCACGGCGGCCGACGAGCGCACCACACTGGATCGTCGGTTCGGCGAGACCGTCGTCCTGCCCGCGGCGATCGCCGAGATCACCTTCGACGGTGTGTCGCCATCCGTCGTGCCGACCGACGGATCGACCGCCGAGTGCACATCCGATCTGCTCTCCGTCGACGGTCAGTCGATCGACCTTTCCTTCACGGCCACCGCCGAACAGATCGTGAGCGGCGCTGCGATCCCGGCCACCGTGTGCGACCCGATCGAGCTCGACACGGGCACGCACGTGCTCGACACGGCCCCCGCCCCGCCCGCCGGCTTCCAGGTCGACCAGGTCGTGCTCGCCGCACCGGCCGCACCTGCTGACGGAGCCGATGACGGACTCGATGCCGGTCCGCCCACCGCACAGGTGACCGGGACCACCCGCACGTCCCGTACGGTCGAGGTGTCGGCCTGCCCCGCCGGCTGTTGGGTCGTGCTCGGCGAAGGATTCAACACCGCGTGGTCGGCGAGCACGGACGACGGCTCGCTCGGCGAGCCCGTGCTGGTCGACGGCAACGCCAACGGATGGTGGCTCGAACCCACGACCACACCGACGACCGTCACGTTCACGTGGGCGTCGCAGACGACCCTGAACGCAGCGCTGCTGGCCTCGCTGATCGGCGTCCTGATCGCACTCGCCCTCGTGTTCGTGGACCGTCGCCGAGCGGGCGACACCACGCCGGTCGTCCAAGCTCCGACGTTGCCACGGTGGCCCGAGTGGTCCGGGGAGGGCGTCGGCCTCGCCACCATCGCGGTCGCCACCGTGTCGGGTGCGGTGTTCATCGGCTGGACCTGGGGCGTGGTGGCCGCGGTTCTGTGCGTCGCGGTGCGGTTCACCGGACGGCTGCGACTGCTCGGTCTCGCCGGCCTCACTCTCGTCGTGGCGGCACAACTCACGATGTTCGCCGTGGTCCTGCGCGACCGCCCCTACCCGAACGCCGGCTGGCCGGTCCGCTTCGAATGGTTGCATCCCTGGACACTCCTCGGCGTGATCCTCCTGGCGAGCGCCACGCTGTTCGGCAGGGATGCGGCTCGGCCGGAAGAGACCCCGGACGAATGAAGCCGGCCACCTATCACCCGTCGCTCGACGGGTTGCGCGCGATCGCCGTGACCCTGGTCGTGTTGTTCCACGCCGGCGCGACCTCCGGTCTGCCAGGCCTGTTTCCCGGCGGCTTCATCGGTGTCTCGGTCTTCTTCACGATCTCCGGGTTCCTCGTCACTTCGATCCTGTTGCGGGAATCTCGTGCAGGCGGATCGGTCGACTTCGGACGATTCTGGGCCCGACGCGTCAAGCGTCTCTGGCCGGCATCGCTGACCGTGGTCACGCTGGCCGTGGTGCTCGCCAGCGCCTACTGGAGCGGCATGCAGCCATCGGACGCGATCGCCGGCGTCTTCGGATACACCAACTGGCACGTGATCTGGTCCGGGGAGGATCAACTCCTGCGCACGATCGTCGGTCCCCTCGGCCCCTACTGGTCGCTGGCGATCGAGGAGCAGTTCTACGTGTTGCTGACCGTGGCGTTCCTCGTCTGCCTGCGCACGCGGCGGCCGGTTCGTTCCCTCGCCATCGTCGTCGGGGCCGGCTGGCTGGGTTCGTTGCTCGCCCAACTCCTGATCACCGGCCCGCAGTACCGCCTCGAGTTCAGCACGGTCACCCGTGGGAGCGAGATCCTCGCCGGGTGCGGGCTGGCGGTCCTGTTGCACGTGCGTCCCGGCACGGCTGAACGCTTCCGCCACCCGGCCGGTGTGATCGGCCCGGTGGCTCTCGCCATCGTGATCGTGATCGCCGCCACGAACGACTACGACCCGCCCTGGCTGCTGCACGGCGGGTACAGCGCACTCTCGTTGGTCAGCTCCGCGCTCGTGCTGTCCCTGCTCGTACCGGGTCGGCTCACCACCGCACTCGCCTGGCGCCCCCTCGCCGCGATCGGCGTGGCGAGCTACTCGATCTATCTCGTCCACTGGCCCATGATCCTCATCCTGACCGAGGATCGGGTCGGCCTCGACGAGTGGGCCCTCGTCGCCGTCAAGTGCATCGCAGCGGGAGCCGCTGCGACGGTGCTGCACCTCGCTGTCGAACAACCGCTGCGCCGGGCCGGCGCATCGAACCGAACCGTGGCGGTCTCGTGGTTCGCAGCGTCGGCGTCGGTCACCGTGCTCGCCCTCGTCGTGCTCTGATCGGCGACAACTCGCGGAATTCGATCCGGGACCCCTGTCAGTGAGCTGGCCCCGTGTGCTCTGATCGTCGTATGCCGCGACGAAGCGCTACCACCGGTGCCACCTGTGCCGTCGCTGCGATCGTCATCATCGCCACCATCCTGAACGGCTGCGATGATGATGGTGCGGCCACGCCGGTCCAGGTTGCGGCGGTCGAGGCGATCGGGTGCGACCGACCGCAGCCAAGGTCCGGCCTCGGGACCTTCGTCGCCGACGACGTCGTGCTCACCGCTGCCCACATCGTCGAGGGTGATCTCCGCGACCTGCACGTCGGTGGGTTGCCTGCCGTTGTCGTCGGGGTCGACGAGCAAGCCGACCTCGCTCTGGTCGCGACGGCCGAATCACCACCTGTGTGGGACGAGGGCGTCGCTCCACACTGGACGGTGAGCGTGTCCGACGAAGTCGTCGCCGGGCCGGTCCGAATCGTGTCGCCTGAGGGACCCGTCGCAGCGTTCATGGTCCGCACCCTCAGATTGCGTGTCGAAGACGTCCGTGCTGGCACGACCGCCGAACGTCAGGCGCTGGAACTGGATGTGATCGTCGACGAGGGCGACAGCGGATCGCCGGTGCTCGATGCCGATGGAGGTCTGCTCGGCGTCGTCGTGTTGCGCCGACCCGCGACCGGCGTGTCTTACGCCAGCGTCGTTCCCGCGTTCACCGACTTGCTCGATAGATCCATCTACCAGGGCGTTCGCGGCGATCTGCTTGCCGGGGCCGGCGACTGCACCTAGGGTGGCCGTGCATACGGGCTCGAACCATTCGAGATCAGCGGGCGCTGAACGAAGGGGAGTCACGATGCGAAGGACCACCAGACGAGCGATCGTTCCGTTGATCGCGCTGTCGATGATGGGTGTTGCATGCACCAGCAGTGACGACGACGGTGCCGGAGATTCCGCTGCGCCGGACGGCTCGGTTTCCGCGGACAGCGCTCCATCCGCCGAGACCGCACCACCGAGCGGCACCGACCCACCCGATGGCAGCGTCGAGGAGGTACAGAGCAGTGGGTCCACCCTCGACTCGGTGATCGATTCCGGCGTGTTCCGGTGCGGCACCCGTGACGACCTTCCCGGTTTCGCCACCCTCGACGCCTCCGGCGAACATGTCGGTTTCGACTCCGACTTCTGTCGGGTGATCGCCGCGGCGGTGCTCGGCGATGCCACGGCCGTCGAGATGGTCGACGTGGCCACCGACGACCGCTTCACCGCGCTCCAATCCGGCGAGATCGATGCCCTGGTGCGCAACACGACCTGGACGGCCACGCGTGACGGAGTCGAAGGCGCCACCTTCCTGCAACCGACGTTCTACGACGGACAGGGCATGATGGTCGCCGCCGACAGCGGGTTCGCCTCGCTGGCCGACATGGACGGCGTCATCGTGTGTGTCGCCCAGGGCACCACCACCGAGGGCAACGCCGCCGCCGAGGCCGCCCGTCTCGGAGTGAGCTGGGAGATCCGTCCGTTCGAGGACGTCGACCTGATCCAGGAGGCCTTCATCGCCGGCCAGTGCGACGGGTGGTCGTCGGACACCAGCCAACTCACCGGCCTGCGCTCCACCTACCCGGACGGCCCCGACGCCTTGACGATCCTGCCCGAGGTCTTCTCCAAGGAACCACTCGCACCGGCCGTCGCCGACGGTGACAGCCAGTGGGCCCAGGCCGTGGACTGGGCGATCCTCGCAACGATCACCGCGGAGGAACTGGGCATCACCTCCGAGAACGTCGACACGTTCGCGGACACCACCGACGTCAACATCCAGCGGTTCCTCGGCCTCAGCGTCGAAGGCGAGGCCGTCCTCGATCCGGGCCTCGGCCTGCCGACCGACTTCGCCTACCAGGTGGTCAGCCAGGTGGGCAACTACGGCGAGATCTTCGAGGAGCACCTCGCTCCGCTCGGCCTCGAGCGCGGCGTGAATGCCCAGTGGAGCGAAGGCGGCCTCATGTACGCGCCGCCCTACCGCTGAGTTCGAGCATGGCTCCACTGGGGACTCCCAGCGGGGCCCGGCGGGTGCCCCTGTGGCGCGACGTCCGGGTCCTGAAATGGGTCGTCCAGTTGGCGGTCGTTGCCGTGGTGGTGGCGATCGCCAGCTGGCTGTGGGGCAACTACACGTCGAATGCGGCACGGGCGAACATCCCGACCGGTTTCGACTTCCTCGACAACCCGGCGTCGTTCCAGATCACCGGGAACTCGCTGTCGCAGAATGCCTCGGTTCGTGAGGCCCTCTACCAAGGCCTGCTGAACACGTTGCGGGTGTCGGTGGCGGCGGTGATCGCCGCCACCATCCTCGGCACGCTCGTCGGCATCGGGCGGCTGTCGCAGAACTGGATCGTGCGGAAGATCTCGACCGTGTACGTCGAGTTGGTGCGCAACATCCCGCTCGCCCTGTTCCTCGTCGCCGGACTGTTGGTGGTCGTCCTCGGCGTGTTCCCGAACATCACCGACGCCTGGGAGTTCCTCGGCGTGATCGTCGTCTCCAACCGCGGGCTCGCCGTGCCGTGGTTCGAGGGCGGATCGGGCAGGGGCCTCCTTTTGATCCTGCTGCTGGGTGTCTTCGCGTGGTGGGCGGTCGCCCGCTGGCGGCAGTGGGCCTCGAACCGCACGGGCCACCCCGCCCGATCCGGGTTGTGGGGAGGGTTGGCGTTTCTCGTGGTCGTCGTCGCCTCGTGGTTCATCACCGGGTACGCGTGGAGCGTGCCGGCCATCGACGGCCGGGCGACGAGCGGTGGCATGCGGGTCGATCCCTCGTTCTTCGCGCTGTTCTTCGCCCTGGTCATCTACACCGCGAGCCACATCGCCGAAATCGTGCGGGGTTCGATCCAGGCGGTGCCGCGCGGCCAGGGCGAGGCGGCTGACGCGGTCGCACTCAGCGGGTTCCAGAAGATGTGGTTCATCATCCTGCCCCAGGCGTTGCGCATCGGCATCCCACCCCTCGGGAACCAGTACCTCAACCTGATCAAGAACTCATCGCTCGGCGCCGCCATCGGCTACTACGACCTCACCCTCGTTGCCCGGACCTCGGTCGGCAACGGATCACCGGCCGTTCCGGTGTTCCTGCTGATCATGCTCGTCTACATCCTGCTCTCGCTCGTCGCGTCCTTCTTCGTCAACCTCGCCAACCGCCGGCTCGCACTGGTGGAACGATGAGCGACGCGATGATCGGCGTCGGGTCGGAACCCGACGTCGTTCCACCGCCCGACGACGGGCCACGGGTGCGCTCCGGCGCGTCCGTCTGGGTTCGCCGCAATCTGTTCCGGAGTCCACTCGACGGCGTGATGACGGTCGTGTTCGGAGCGATCGCCGCGCTCGTTCTCTACAAGACGATCTCGTTCGTGTTCCTCACCGGTCGTTGGGAGATCATCCGGGTCAACCTGCGGCTGCTCCTGATCGGGCGCTACCCCGACGACCACGTGTTGCGTCTCGCCGTCGCCATCGTCGTGCTGGCCGCGTGGGCGGGCCTGATCGCCGGCATCGTCCACGGCCGGCGGATCCGACATGGTGCGACGTCGGTACGCCGCGGTGTTCGCGCTGCGGCTCGAGATCTGATCGGCCGGTTCGGGCTCGCCGCACTCGTTCTCCTGTACCTCCTCCTGCTCGCCGGCACGGCCGGCCCCTGGATCACGGTCGGCATTGCGATCGTGGCGGCCGTTCTCGGACGGGTGATCGGTGGATACGTGGGGCGGGTCCGTCTCTCGCCGTTTGCGAGCGTCTGTCTGGTGCTCGTGCTCGCGGCCGTGCCGGTCGCGGTGTACCTCTACGTCGTGACCGCCGTCGGGTTCGATGAATGGGGTGGGTTCCTGCTCAATCTGTTCCTGGCGGTCTGCTCGATCATCCTCTGCTTCCCGCTCGGCGTCGCCCTGGCCCTGGGGCGTCGATCAGGACTGCCGCTCGTGCGTTGGATGTGCACCGGGTACATCGAGATCATCCGGGGCGCTCCGTTGTTCGTGCTGCTGTTGCTGGCCAACGTCGCGTTGGGCTTCTTCGTGCCGTCGAACCTGGCCCCGTCGACGGCGGCCCGTGCGATCGTGGTGTTCACGCTGTTCACCGCGGCCTACATGGCCGAGATCGTGCGCGGTGGCCTGCAGTCGGTGCCACGCGGCCAGGTCGAAGCCGCCAAGGCACTGGGTTTGTCGCCGGTGAAGCAGACGTCGTACGTGGTGCTGCCCCAGGCGTTGCGCAACGTGATCCCGGCCCAGATCGGCCAGCTGATCTCGCTGTTCAAGGACACATCGCTCGCCGGCCTTGCGATGGGACTGTTCGAACTCCTGACGGTGTCCGACGCGATCACCGCCCAGGAGGCCTTCCGCGGCCAGGGCCTGAGCGGCGAGACGATCACCTTTGCCGCACTGCTGTTCTGGATCGTGGCATTCACGATGAGCCGAGAGAGCCAGCGTCTCGAACGCCGGCTGGGAGTAGGAGCACGATGACCGACGTCGACGAGACGGAACAGACCACCAGTCGGCCCCTGATCGAGATCGTCCACGTCGACAAGTTCTTCGGCGATTTCCAGGCATTGCGCGACGTCAACGTGCAGGTCGCCGAGCAGGAGGTGGTCGTGATCATCGGGCCGTCCGGTTCCGGGAAGTCGACGCTCATCCGGTGCATCAACCGACTCGAGGAGCACGACGCAGGGCGCATCCTCGTCGACGGCATCGAGCTGTCGAACGACATCCGCAACATCGCCGAGATCCGGCGCGAGACCGGGATGGTCTTCCAGAGCTTCAACCTGTTCCCCCACCTCAGCGTGCTCGACAACGTCACGCTGGCACCACGAAAGGTCCGCAAGCTCTCGCGATCGAAGGCGGACGCGCTCGGGATGGAGCTCCTCGAACAGGTGAAGATCCCCGAGCAGGCCCGAAAATTTCCCGGGCAGCTGTCGGGCGGCCAGCAACAGCGCGTGGCGATCGCCCGCGCGCTGGCGATGAAGCCGAAGGTGATGTTGTTCGACGAACCGACGTCCGCCCTCGATCCCGAGATGATCAACGAGGTGCTCGACACCATGAAGGACCTCGCCCGGGGTGGCATGACGATGATGGTCGTCACCCACGAGATGGGCTTCGCTCGCGAGGTCGCCGACCGGGTCGTGTTCATGGAGGCCGGCCAGATCGTCGAGGTGGGCACCCCGGAGCACTTCTTCACCGCCCCGCGCGAAGACCGTACGAAGCTCTTCCTGTCGCAGATCCTGTAGCGGCGCCGGTCAGATGTTGGCGGTGGCCGCTGTCAGGTTGGCCTTGCGGGTGAAGTCGAGCACCGCGTCGTACTTGCCGATCTGCGTCGCGGCCAGTGTCCCGATCGGGACCACCGCTGCACCTTCCGTGTCGGCCGCGTACGACGACCTCGCGATCGCTGTGTTCACCTTGGCGAGCGCGTTCGCGTAGTCGCCCGCCCTCGACTGGAGGTACTTCGCGAGCTGGTCCAGGAATTCGCCGAGCTGCTTGACAGGAGCACCCTCGGTCCCCTCGAACTGGGCGACCCGCAGACCGGTCTTCATCTCCCTGGTGGCAGTGTTCAGCAGGTTGGCCTTGTGCATCACCCGCCCGGCGCCGGCGATCACGGCGTGCGCATCGACGATGGCGTGGCCGAGCTGGTTGCGATCGCGAGGCACGCTCTTGCGCAGCACCCCGCGCTTCTTCGGCGCCAGGTTCTGATCGACCTCGGCATGCGCGGTGGCGATCACCTGCGGATACCTCGCGAGATTCGTGACGCCGGGGCCGGTCACCTTGAACGTTGCCTCCTTCGTCACGGTCTTCTGCAATTGGGCCGGAGCCAGAAGACTCGGCGGCGCCACCCAATCGGCACTGAGGATGTGCTTGGACGGCGGGACGAATCGATCGGCGTTCAGCGCATCGCCGGGCGGGCTGAGCACTGTTCGGTCAAAGCTTCGAGCCCACTCGCTCAGGTTGATCGCCGCCGACCGCGCCAGACCGTCGTCGTGTGAACCGCCACCGGCGCGTCCGGCGAGGTACGCCGCGTTCGCTTTCAAGCCCGCTTTGCTGACGTTCTTGCCTTCGATCTTGTCCATGCCCATGTCCATGTACTCGTCACCGTTCTGACCGGCGAGGGTCATCGCGACGGCGAGGCCGTCATCCCAGCCCTGCTGGTAGAACCCCAACGCCTTGGGCTTGACCCTGGCATAGCCCTCCTCGATGATCTGCCACATCGGCTTGGGTGGCGGGCCCTGCGCACCGTTTGCCGGGGGTTTCGCATGCACTTGCATCTGGTTGACGATGACGGCGAAGAAGCGATCGAGGCGCGGCTCGGGCCCTTGCGTCATCATGTCCTTGACGCTCTTGCTGCTGTTGCCGAAGACCTCGTAGTCGGAGGGCTTCGAGGATTTCGCCAGGTAGGCCGTCGTGTCGATCGCGTGCAACTCGCCGCTGCCGTTCTGCATCGACACCATCACGTTGCCGATGTTGTCGGCACCGAACAACAAGCGGTCGGGGTTGCCCACGAGCATGTCGCCGATCATCAGTTTGCCGAGGTCGCGGAGGAATTTCGGATTGAACACGGTGCGGATCAGGTCGGCCGTTCCCGCCCGGTCGTTCGCAGCATTCTCGGCCATACCCTGCATCGAGGTCGCGTTGGGAACCTCCGACATGACCACGAACGACTCAGCCTGGGCGAGGGGCTTCCAGTACTGCGTCTGGTCCATCGCGTTGGGGTCGATGACTGGCGCCGGGGGCTGTTTGTGCTGACAGGTGGCCACCAACTCGGCGAACTCAGGCGTCCCCTTCTTCACGATTCGCGACTGGGGGGCCTTGAGCCCCAGCAGGCCACCGAGGATCCGATCGGAGACCACGAGCTGCTCGGCGGATTCCTCGCCCATGGCGGTCTTGCCGAACACCGGCTTGGCGACCGCCTTCCTCACCGGCGAGGCCGGGTCGTTCGACACCATGATGTAGACACCGCCGGACGCCCCGGCGCCGGGCCGGATCACATCGCCGGTCTGGGCGTGCCAGGCCACCGGTGCACTCATCGCCGTGGCGGGGTATCGGTGCACGGCGTCGGCGTGTTGGGTCGTGTGGGCCACCTCGTGCGCCAGCACCCGATCACCGGCCGCGCTCTGCGGTTCGTATTCGCCACGCCCGAAGTAGATGTCGGACCCGGCGGTGAAGGCCCGTGCGCCGATGCGACTCGCGAGGTCGGCGGCGGGTGCTCCGGTGTGGACCCGAACGTTGCCGAGGTCGCGGCCGAAACCTGCCTCGAGCCGGTCGCGCGCCCCCGATTCGAGCGCAGTGCCTCCGGCACTCGCCCGCTGCAGCGAGGCGGCGTCGATGTCGAACTCTCCTGCAATTCCGCCGCCCGACTCGGAGCGACGCACGCGCTGTCCTTGCTCGGGGGCTTGTTCGGGCCCCGTCTCGGCGTAACGACGTGACAGGGCCAGGGCGGCATCGGCGAGTTGGTCGGCGTGGCGTTCGGCCGGATCGTCGACGGCGCCGACGCGCACCGTCGGCGTGTGCTGCAGTGGCTCGTCGGGCTCGGCCACGTGGGAGACGTTCGACGGGCTGCGACGTACCTTCGATCCGACCCGCATCTCTTGCTCCCGTCGCCTCACCGCTCGAACCGACAAAATAGCACGCGAGCGTCTCGGGTGACGGCCGGACACACTCAACGCGAGGTGGGCGTGAAGAGCCGGCCGAGCTTGACGTACTCACGTCGGGCGGCCTCGAGGAGCATTTCCTGGTCGATCGGCATGCCGGTGATGGCTGCGGCGTGTGCGGCGGTCAGCGTGATGTTGCGGATCGTCCCGCCCGACACGTCGAGCTGCTCGGCGAGCGCGGGCAGATCGATGTCGTCGGTCTGCGGCACGGCGCTCGGCAAATGGCACTGCCACAAGGTGAGACGTTCTTCCGCACGGGGTTCCGGAAAAGCGCACACGACGTCGAGCCGGCGGGTGAAGGCGTCATCGATGTTGTTGCGCAGGTTGGTGGTCAGCACCGCCACCCCGTCATAGCGCTCCATCCGCTGCAAGAGATAGGCGACCTCGACGTTGGCGTGCCGATCGTGAGAACTCTTCACCTCGCTGCGCTTGCCGAACAGTGCGTCGGCCTCATCGAACAGCAGGACGCCGTTCACACCCTCGGCCTCGGTGAACACACGCTCGAGGTTCTTCTCGGTCTCGCCGATGTACTTGTCGACGATCTGGGACAGGTCGATGATGAACAGGTCGACGCCCAGTTGGTTGGCCACGACCTCGGCCGCCAGCGTCTTGCCCGTGCCGGACGGCCCGGCGAACAGGCACGTGATCCCGCGCTGGCGACGGCCGAGCCCCCACACGTCACGCACGACGTGGCGCGTGCGGTATCGATCAGGCAGGGACCGGATCTCCTGCAACAACGGTTCGGGGAGCACCAGATCATCGATGGTCGCCTCCGGCACGATCCGCTGTGCGAGTTCGTCGAGACGACCAGCGCCGTGTGCGAGCGCCGCGTGGCGGACGTGCTTCATGGAGACCGCCTCGTCGTCGACCACGGCGAGCCGCGCCGCGATCGCGGCGACCACAGGGGCGCGATCTGGCGGGAGTCGAAGGTGCGACATCTCCTCGGCGGCAGCGTCGGCCTCGCCGATCTCGAGGTCGGCGACGAGCCGGTCCCACAGCGGCCGCCGCATCGAGGGGTCGAGACGTGGAGCGTCGATCAGGACCGGGATCGCCGAACTGAGATCCGGATCCCAGGAGGCGCCCGAGAACAGCACCAGGGGTCGAATCGGACGTGTTTCGAGTTCGCGCAGGGCGGCCCGATCGCGTTCCGGCTCGATCGGTCCGATCACTGCACCCGCACCGGCCATTCCGGCCTCCCGGATGACCGCTGGGAGTACGTCGCGCAATCCACGGTCTGGCGGCAGTCGACGAAGGTCCACGACGATCGCACCAGCACCGAGCGCGGCCAAACCGGTCGCTGCCGTGCTCGACGCCGAACCGCCTTGATCACGCATCCAGACGAGCCATTCGCCGGCCAGCAGCGCTCTGGCGACCGCGACGGCTTCCGGCACGTCGAGGAGCACACTCGGGACCACCATGGGCAGGAGCGAGCGGTCGATCGCGTCCGACCCCAGCAGGAACGAGATGACCCGCTCCGGCACCCCGACCACCTGGTCGGGGAACGGCTCGGCCTGATCGTGCAGTTCGACGAGACCAGCGCGGGCGAGTACGCCCTCAGGGTGGATTAGCGCTCGATCCGCAGGATCGAACAGCGACAGGCCGGTCAGCGCGTAGGCAGTGTCGACGCGGACACGCGACCGGTGGCGAACAGGATCGAGTCCGGCGAACAGCGCGCCGAACCGTGCGTCGAGACCCGCCGTGACCGCCACGCCGAGCAGCCCCAGCGCGCCTGCGTCCAGGCCGAAGTGCTCGCCCAGTTCGGCGAGCCGACTCGGCGTCGGGACGTCGATCGTGTCGAACTCGACAGCACGATCCGCGGCGAGGGTTGCCAGCCGATCGGCGACCTCCCGGCAGATCTGCTGCGCGTGATCGCGCGGCTGCGGTGGGCCCGTCCGCCGTGTCATGCCGACAGTGTGCACCAACGGGCGCCCATCGGTACGGGTTCAGAGGCGCGCCGCGAGGCGTCGGCACAGTGCGTTGTCCGGACCAGGTCCGTTGCGCGGTTGCAGCGTGTCGGTGTCGGCGCCGTCGATGGTGACCCACACGCCCTGTTCGGCGCTGTACACGCCGATGCAGCGGCCCTCGTCGTCGAACTCCAGGCCGACCGAGCCGTCGCGCGGCACGGGCGCTGTCGGATCGACCGGCACGAGACCAGGGGCTGGGTCGGGGAACACCCACCCGTCGACCCGGTAGCGCAGGTCGGTGAACCCAGCCGACTTCTGCTCCAGTGTCCACGTCGCCAGCGACACGTTGACCCACGTGCCCCACACGACCAGCACGACGGCGCCGATCCCGAGCCCGCGCCGCCAACCCGTCGAGGCCGAGCGCTGGTCGGCGAGCACCCACACGCCGACCGCACCGGCAACAGCGAGGGGCGGCAGCATGTCGATCAGGTAACGGTTGGCGAGAAACCCGATGGCGAACGTCGGCAGAGCGGCGGCGGTCGTGCCGGCGACCAGCAGCAGCCACGTCTTCGCTCGATGCCGAACGAGCCAGACGCCACCGATGAGGGCGAGGATCAGCAGCAGTGTGGCCGTCAGGGTCAGCGATGAGGACGGCGTGTTGCCGAGCAGCGGGTACGACGCCCGGTTCTCGGCCACCGGGCCGAAACGGACACCCGGGATCAGCCGCTCGAACCTGATCGCGTCGGGCCGGAGGTACTGCGCCACGGTCGTCGACAGGAAGCGTGGGGAGAAGAAGCTGTCGTTGTTGCCAGCGAACCACTCGGCTCGCCACGGGTCCTGCAACGACAACACCTGCTGCCCACCGGGGACCGAGAACAGCGTTCCGAACTTCGCCCAGTTGACCGCCGCATGTGCCGCCAGCGGCACGAGGCCGCCAACGAGCGGCAGCCATCCCGCGCGCATGCCGTCCGATCGCGAACGCCATGCGAGCACCAGACCGCACACACCGATCACGAACGCCACACCCAGCCCGATCGGCGCTCGGGTCAGCGTGGCCGCGAGCGCCGCTGCTGAGGCTCCGATCACGGCCCGATCGTTCGTGAAGCCGTCGGCGGCCCACTCCACGATCAGGGTCCCCGCCACGAGCGCGAGGGCGAATGCCCACAGCTCGGTCTCGTTGTAGACGCTGATCCACCCAGCAGCGAACAGCGCCGGAGAGCACGCGACCGCCGCGGTGAACATGCCGACCGGCCAACGGTCCTGCCCGGTCGAATCGCAGCGCACCACGCGACCGGCCGCACGAGCAAGCCGCGCCGCCCAGCGGCACATCACGACCACGGCGATCAGCATCGAGAACCGGACGAGGCGCGAGGTGAAGAGATCACCGAACAGCTGGAACGGCATGCGCACGACCGACAGGAACGGCCCGTAGTAGAGGTACGTCCTGCCGTCGATCAGGAAGCCTTCGGGGCCAGGGACCGCCGGGTCGACGGCGAGCCGGCCGCGTAGGAACACCCGCGCCTGTTCGTCGTAGAAATCGGCGCTGAAGCCCGCCCGGGCGAACAGGTTCCAGGGTTGCCAGGACGTCGACACCAACCAGAACAGCACGACGGCGGCAACCGTGATGAGGTTCACGACCGTCGCAGTCGACGGACGCGCCGGCGGCGCCGGTTCGGCCGCGCGGCTCACGCCGTGTCGAGATCGCGGTCGAGATCGCCGTCGAGCATCGCCGGAGCCGTCTCGAGCTTCACGACGAACTGATAGGCGAACATCGTGGGCCAGAGGCGACGCAGCACCCGGTCGACGGCAGTCACGACACCGCCGAGCGGACCGCCGACCCCGAGGACGTCGAGCGGCAGACCGGCGTAGCGCTCGGCGGCGGTGACGAGCCCCGTGTTGGCGACGGCTCGACGGAAGCTGCGCCGCGTGAAGAAGCGGACGTGCGTGCGATCGAGAATGCCCCGTTGGTCGTAGTCGAACAGTCCGGCCGCCGTGCGTCCGCGCGGATACCAGTGACCGAAGTTCGGCACGCTGGCCACGATCATGCCGGTGTTCGACATCCGGCTTGCCAGATCGGCCATGAGATCGTCGGGATTGCGCACGTGTTCGATCACGTCGGCCGCGATCACGACGTCGTACCCGCCTCCTACCGCGTCGGGCAGCCCGTGCTCCAGGTCGGCCTCGAAGAACCGATCGGTCCGCTCGGCAATGCCTTCGTCGGCGACCAGGTCGACACCCGTGACATGGTGGCCGCGACGGCGCAGCTCGGAGGCCACCCAACCCGGGCCGCAACCGACGTCGAGGACGCGCAGGCTTCCCGTCATCGGGATCAGGTCGAGCACCATGCCGTGCGAGCTGTCCGCGGACGGTTTGTAGGCGTAGGGCTGCTCCTTGTGCCCGAGGTCGCCCCGACCGAACCCGGCCTGGCCGAGCCGATGGCGGATCGTGTCGATCACGATCGCGCGGGCGTAGGCGATGCCGTTGACGCGTGAGATCTCGTCGCCGTAGTAGGTCGGGATCGCGACCTCTCGGATCTGTCGGCCGGCGCCGAGCAGCTGGAGGATGATCTCGGTGTCGAAGGGGAAACCATCGCTGTTGCCGACGAACGGGAGCCGGGCGAGCGCCGACACGCGATAGGCGCGATAGCCCGAGTGCCACTCGCTGAGGCTCACGCCAGCGATCAGATTCTGCGTGCGCGTGAGGATCCGATTGCCGACGTACTTGTACATCGGCATGCCACCACGGCGTGCGCCGCCGGGGTCGAGCATCCGCGAGCCGAACACGGCGTCGACGGACGGGTCGCTGAACGGTGCCAGCAGGTCGGGCATCTTCTCCGGTGCATATTGCCCGTCACCGTGGAGGAGCACCACGATGTCCCAGCCGTGGTCGATCGCATATCGATAGCCGGCCTTCTGGTTGCCGCCGTAGCCCAGGTTCTGGTCGTGACGGACGATGGTGAGGGGGATGTCGGTCCCGTCGGCGATGTACTCGTGTGCGACGGCGGAGGTGCCGTCGGCCGAGTGGTCGTCCATGACGAGCACCTCGACGAGTTCCGTACGCAACTGGTCAGGGATGCGGTCGAGCACCCAACGCAGGGTCGACTCGGCGTTGTAGGCGACGACCAGGACACCGATCTTCATCGCAGGACCTTCATCGCACGGCCTTCATCGACGGACCGTCATCGGCGGTAGACCCATGCGCGCAAGACTACAAACCGGAAGATCGCCGCTGCGGTCCACGTGATGGCCAGGACCACCAGCTCCGCGGTCGGGTTGCCGTCGACGGCGGCGAGTGCCAGCGAGGTGACGAGCAGCGAGATGGCGAACACCGCGAATGTCGTGACAAGGCGCCAGCGACGATCGTCGTCGCTACGCCGTCGGAACGTCCAGCGCCGGTTGGCCCAGTTGTTGCCGATCGCAGTTGCGGTGAAGCCGACGACGTTGGCCCACACCGCACCGATCTGGTCCCGCAGCAGCAGGAAGATCACGAGGCTGATGACGGTCGAGACGACACCGATGCTGGCGAACGTGACGGTCTGGCGCCCGAAGTCGTCGGCCAACGGCTGCCGCTCGTGCACGCCCAGGTCGACCGAGCCCTTGCCCCGCGCAAACCGCCACGCCATGCGCCTGACCCCGCGGAGGTCCTCCATCGCCGTGGAGCGCACATCGACGCGGCTGTCCGGGTCGTCGATCCAGTCGACCGGGACCTCGTGGACCCGCAACCCGTTGTATTCGGCCAGCAACAGCAGCTCGGTGTCGAAGAACCAGGCCTCGTCCTCGACCGCCGGCAGCAGCAGCTTCACGATGTCGCCTCGGCCCGCCTTGAAGCCGCACTGCGCGTCGCGGAACCGTACTGCGAACACCAACCGGAGCAGCTGGTTGTAGCACCGCGAGATGAACTCCCGCTTCGGGCCCCGGGCGACGACGGAGGTGGCGCTCAGGCGCGACCCGATCGCGAGATCGGAATGACCCGACACCAACGGTGCGACCAGCGGGAGCAGGCCGGTCAGACCGGTCGAGAGATCGACGTCGGTGTACGCCACCACGTCAGCGTCCGATTGGCTCCAGGCGGCGCGAAGCGCCCGGCCCCGGCCCTTCTGGTCGAGATGGAGCAGTGTGATCCGTGCGTCGTCGGCGGCGAGCGCCCGGCCGATCTCGGCGGTCGCATCGGTGGAGGCGTTGTCGGCGATCACGATCCGCCAGTCGAACGGGAAACCCTCCGCGAGATGCCCGCGAAGCCGCTTGATGCTCGACTCGAGGATCTGCTCCTCGTTGTAGACGGGAACGACGATGTCGATCGTGCAGGATTTCGACAGGTTCGGCGGCGCGTTCGAAGAACGACTCATGTTTCGTCCACCGGGACCTCGTCGGCGATGAACGGTTCCGGAACGATGCCGTCCTCGGCGATGAAGACGCCGACGGCCCAGTCCCTGATGTCGTTGATGTCGTACCCGGTCCGTTCCCCGTCGTGGAACGCGATGCGGCGCAGACCCGGCAACTCCTGGAGTGCCTCGGCGCCGACTCGTACGAACACCACGGGTCGTCCGGCGTCGCCCGCGGTGGCACGTCGACGGTCACCGAGCTGCCGACTCAGTGTCTGGTCGTCGACGACCATGTCGACGCCGCTCTGCAACAGCTGCGCCATCACGGGAGCGGTGTACGGCTCGGCGAACCCGATGCCTTCGGCGTCGAAGCGAACGGCCTCGGGAGCGCCGGGGTCGTCGGCGAAGTACTGGTCGATCTGGGCACGGATGTCCTCGACCCCGGCGTTCGCCTCCCGGAAGTACACCGGGCCGGCGTCGTGGGCGTACGTCGGGATCGTCGCGAGCACGGCGATCGCTCCGATGCCGGCCAGCCCGCCGACGGCCACACGGCGCTGCGACGCCGTCAGCAACCAGAGTCCGGACATGATCAGCAGGTACGTGGAGAACGCACCGATCATCCAGAGGTACCGAATCTTGTGCGGGGTCAAGCCGAGGATGTCGATCGGGGTGATCACCAGGGTGGCGATCGCGACCACCGAACAGAGTGCCAGCACCCAGTAGCCGCGTTCGACCGAAACGGCGCCCCGCCGGCGGGCGACCCACCAACCCGCCACCATCAGGGCGGTCCAGATCGCCAGCGCCAGAACGGCCCACCCGATCCCCCGCATGCGGTCGACGATGAGCACGAGACCGTCGTCGGTGATGAGCCACCTCGACGCCGGCACCGATGAGTCGTAGCCCGGTCTCCCCCACCACGGCGGTTGGGCGACCACCGAGCTGAACAGCCGGATGCCGAGCGAGAGGCCCGTCGTCACGGGTTCGGAACCATCCGGGGAACCGCCGGTTCCGGCGGTCACGAGGCGCGAGATGTTTCCTTGCCCGTTGCCGAAGAACTGCTCCCACAAGGGCTGGGCCCACAGGACGAGTCCGACGATGACCGAGTTCCGGATCGGCGCGCGGAGATCGGCGAACCGGCCGGGCCCGAGCTTCCGTCGGTGCAGCACGATCACGCCGAGCGCGAACGCCAGCAGGATCGGCACCAGGAAGAGGTATCCGAGGTGGGTCTGCATCACGAACGAACCGACGATCACCGCGAGCGGGAGCAGCGTGACCTGGTCGGCGACGACTGCCCAGACCGTGACCAACAGCAACCAGAACGGGAGCACGAGAACGTTCGGTTGCCACGGGTCGTACAGCAGCTCGCTGCCGAGCGTCCAGACGAGCCCGGCCGTGACGACCTGCGCCGCGAGGGCGGCAGTGGCACCACCGACGCGGTTCGCGACGAATCCGACGCACCACACCACGGCGATGTTGAGGAGAGCGATGGCGATCGCGATCCCTGCCGCGCCGCCGAACAGTCGCACCGGCCCCGCGACGAGATCGAACAGCAGTGGACCAGGGTGGTTGACGTCGACCACGGAGCTGACCGATGCGGACGACCACGTACCCAGGAACGGGTGATCGCCGGTCAGCACATCTCGCCCACGGAGCTCGATGAGCGCGTTGTCGCCGATGACTTGATAGCCGTTGCGCACGCCACGGATCGCGGACAGCGCGATGACGGCCGAGGACATGACCGCCAGAATCCGCCAGCTCCACCATCTCAGGCGATCGTCCAGGTTCACGCGATGGCCCCTTTCCGCGCCGTTGTCCAGGCCGTCGTCGGTGTCCGAGCGGTCGTTCATGACATTCACAGCGTCACTCCGGGCGGCCCGATGAACACTGCCGTCTCGCGTCCGAGCACCAGCATGCGCTCGACGCGCTCCTGGGACTCGGTCGACAGACGCGGGTCGAGATACATGGCGAAGAGGTCGGTGTCGACGAGGGGCACCAGGTCGTCGAGCCCGTCGGTCTCGAGATCCTCGATCAGCGTCGCTCGCAACTCGTCGGACTCGGCGCGTTCCTCGTCCGAGCGAGGGTCGTAGACGGCGACCTCGACGACCCGGTCGTCGAGGCGCCAGGTGTCGACGAACGAACCGGTCGCCCAGATGACCTCGGCGGTGGTCTGTTCGAGCGGGATCACGCGGTGCTGGGTGACGGGCACCCGCCATGGTTCGTTCATGCCCACGTCGAGCCCGGCGCGTTCGAGCTCGCTCACGAGCCCGTAGGCCTGGCTACCGAAGAAGTAGGAGTCGTTGTACCTCACGACGTACCGGCCGTCGGCTCCGTCAGCGCTGCCGAGCCCGTCCTCGAGCGCATCGACGGTGGGTTGGAGCAGCTCACCGATCGTCTCGCCGAGACGCTCCTCCGGATGATCGGTGGACGGCGCGACCACGACCATCGACACCACAACCGCGATGCCGAGGATCAGTCCGCCCACCAGTCCGATCCGAGACGTGGATGGCGATTCTGCGGGTCGACGTGTACGGAACCACGCGACCGCGGTCCACACGATCGCCACGATCATCAGCGTGGTCGTTCCCCAGGCCCAGAGCGTCAGGTAGTACCAGATCTTGCCGAAGATGCGTGCCATCGACATCAACGAGAGCACGAGCGTCACGCCGATCACCGTGTGCAGCGCGACGAGCGGGCGAAGACGCAGGCGGGCTGCGACCACCACGGCGGCGATCCAGAGCACGAGCAGGATCGCGCCGGGCCACACCCGGCCGTCGGGCTCGAGGCCGACCTGCACGAAGCGTTGCGTGCCGGTGAAGAGTGCCGCGTAGCCATCGACGACGTCCATGTGTCGTAGCAGCACCTCGAACGCGGTCCGCATGCCGATGGCTTCCTCGGTGGGAGACGTGAAGTGGTCGAGAAGCCGACGGATGTTGCCCGGATCACGGCGGATCTGGTCGACGAGCGGGGCCAACCAGAGCACGGCGAAGAGGCCCCCGGTCCACGCGAGCGGACTGATGAACGACCGCCGATCGTCACTCCGCCAACAACGCACCAACACGACGCCGACCGACAGGAGGCCGAGCGCGCCGGCGATCGTGAGGTACGGGATGTGGGTCTGCGCGCAGAACGTCGCAGCAACGGCGAGCGGGATCAACATCATGTGGTCGCCGCACAACACCGACCATGTGGCCAGCAACACGACGATCCAGGCGAACACGGGAAGATACGGGTTCCACGGCTGGACGAGAACGGTGAGCCCGTAGCCGCGCGTCAGCACGGCGAGCACGGCTGCCACGACGACGAGCCCCGCGAGGCCGGCGCGGCGGTGGCCGATCCACAGCGCCACGCTGATCCAGGCGAGCTGCACGATGACCGTGGCGGCTTCCATGGACCAGGCCGAGCTCCCGAACAGGCGGTAGCCGGGAGCGATCAGCCAGAAGCTCAGCGGACCGGGGTGGCTGCCCTGGTCGGGGAACGTGCCGATCCGACCCGGGAGACCGATCAGCGGCGTGTACCGGCCGCCGACGTCGCGCACCCTGAACTCGGTCATGGCGAGGTCGAGCACCGGGAACCAGCGCCGCTGCGACAGCACGATCACCGCCACGATCAGCGGCAAGCCGACGATCAAGGTGGCGATCAGGATCGTGACGGCGGATCGCCGGTTGCCCGATGCCCGCACCGACTCGTTCGGCATCAACTCGATCCGCGCCCGGTCAGGCGACGCCACCGGTCGAGCATGCCCCACGCGGTGACGAGCATCATCGACTCGACGATGATGCGGCCCGACATCTTCGACTTCCCGCGGGTGCGGTCGCGGAAGATGATCGGGGTCTCGACGACGGTGGCGCCATCCCTGGTGAGCCGTCGGACGAGTTCGGTCAAGAAGGCGTACCCCTCAGCGGTCGTCGAGGTGGGCTCGATCGCTGCGAGCGAGCTGGCCCGGTAGGCGCGATAGCCGCTCGTGCAGTCGCGGGCGCTGACTCCGAGGACGCCTCGCGTGTACGTGTTGCCCCATTTGGACAGGAGCTGACGGTGCACCGGCCAGTCGGTGGTTCCTCCGCCCGGAACGTAGCGCGATCCGATGACCACGTCGGCCCCGCCGGCGATCAGCTCCACGAAGTGCGGAATCTGATCGGGATCGTGGGAGAAGTCGGCATCCATCGAGATGACGACGTCGTAGGCGCCGTCGGAACCGCCGGAGAGAACGGTCGAGAAGCCGTCGCGGTAGGCGCTGCCGAGGCCCTGCTTGTCCGCTCGGTGCAACACCTCGACACGATCGAGTTCGGCACCGACGCTCTCGGCGATCGCACCCGTGCCGTCAGGACTGTTGTCGTCGACCACCAGGATGTCGGTCGTCGGTGCGGCTTTGCGGACGGCGCGCAGGAACGGTTCGATGTTCTCACCCTCGTTGTACGTCGGAAGGACGATCACGCTGCGCATACCGGTGCGCCAGGCTACTTGTGGGTGGTCCGAGTCAGCCGCATGCTGCCCGGTGCAGTACCCGAATGATGCCGAGCGCCGAAGCGTCCCACGTGAGGGTCCTTGCCCGCTCCAGTGCGGCCTGGCCGAGCCGCAACCGCAGCGTGTCGTCGAGCAACACCTTGGCCATCGCCTCGCCCAGATCGGCTGGTTGGGCCAGCAGGCCCGTGACCCCGTCGACGACGCTGCTGCGGTGGCCTCGGATGTCGCTCGCCACGGACGGTGTGCCGCAGCCCGCGGCTTCGGTGAGACTCAGACCCCACCCTTCGGCGAGCGATGCGCTCGCCACGATCCAGGCGCTGCGATACAGATCGATCAGTTCGCGATGCGGAACCCAGCCGGCGAACGTGACCCAGTCGGAGCCACCGATCTGGGCGGCGTGCTCCCGAAGCCGCTCGGCCTCGGGCCCATCGCCGACGATCGTGAGCGTCAGCCCGTCGACGCGCTGACGTGCGATTGCCACCGAATCGAGCAACAACTCGAACCGCTTGACGGGGGCGAGACGAGCCACAGCGACGATCGAGGGTCGGCCCGTCTTGGTTCCGCCAGGGGAGAACATCGGGTCGGTGCCGTTGGGAACAGCGACGACACGGTCGGGTCGGAAGCCGATTTCGAGGAGTTCGTCACGGGTCGCGTCCGACGGCGTCACGGTCAGACCTCGCCGGTAGAACGGCGGCGCGATCCTGGTTTCCAGTGCCCGGCCGAACGCAGCGAGCGGGCCCGGGAGGATCTGGTCCCACATCGGACCGTGCACGTGGTGCAGGAACGTGATCCCGGGCACGCGCCGCCAGACGGGCGAGAACCACGGAACGCCGTTCCAGATCTCGACGATGGCGTCGGTCGGGCCGGCCCGGTGGGAGACATCTGCGGCGACGGCGCGCGGAAAGACCGAGTACCGGCTCCCCCGCCGGACGACCTCGTAGCCGTTGCGGGTCGAGGTGGCGGGCTGGCCGCGTGCGGCCGAGGTTCGATGGGTGATCTCCAGCCCGGCGTGCGCCCAGCGCCGCATGAACTCGTCCGCGTGCACTTCGGACCCCCCGGCGTCGGGATCGTCGAGGTCCCGCCAGGCGAGCGTGTGGATGCGGCGGATGCTGCGGTCGATCAGATCCTGCGCGTACCAGTCGAGATCCGGCTGGTCGCTTGGCATCGCCACGACGATAGAGCCTCTTCAACGGTGTGCGATGGGTACCATCTCGTGGCTTGACCGACCTGCTCGATACCCCGCCGGCGACCACGGCTGCGTCAGCCGAAATCGCAGACTCGCCGTTCGTCCTCGGCGGCCGGCTGCGCTGGTCGTGGAAGGGCGGCGTCGCCGTCGCGATCGTGCTCGGGTTCGTGGCACTGCCGGTGCGAGGGCTCTACCGGGCGACGGGATCATCGATGGAGGAGGGCTTCATGCTCGTCTTCCCCCGTCTCGTCCAGCAGGGACGGATTCCGAACGTCGATTTCCTGCACCTCTACGGCCCGGGTTCACTCGACGTGCTGGCGCTCTGGTACTGGATCTTCGGCTACACCCTCGAGTCGCAGCGCACGTTCGGATTACTGCAGCACCTGGGGATCATCTTCGCGATCTACACCCTGACCCGAGCGTGGGGCCGCGTGTCGTCGGTCGGCGCGGCCTGCGTGGCGGCACTGCTCATCATGACGCCCATCGGACTGTCGGCGCTGGCGTGGCACGGCGCGGTGGCGCTCGCGTTGTGGGCGGTCGTGTTCGCCGTTCGAGCCACGCACACCGGGCTGACGCGGAACTGGGCCACCGCGGGCGTGCTGGCCGGGCTCGCACTGACGTTCCGGCCCGACATCGTGATCGCCGTCGGGCTGGCCCTGGCGTTCGCGGCGTGGACGGTCCGACGAGCCGCCTGGAAGCCGGTGGTCATCGGTGTCGTCGTCGGGCTCATCCCGATGTGGGTGCACCTCGTGGTCGCCGGGCCGATGAACGTCTTCGAGGGGATCTTCCTCGATCCGGTCTTCCAATTGCGTGCCGGTCGGGAACTGCCCAGTCCACCGTCGTGGGACATCGTCGACGGTGCGCTGCAAGCGGTGGCCGAAGGCCTGCCCCCGTGGTGGCCGCTGCCGGCACCGCAGGCATCCCAGCAGCTGTTCCTGTGGTTCTTCGCGGTCGTGATCATCGCCATCGCAGTGCCGCTGGTCGCCTGGCTCCTCCGCCGACGCGGCAACACCGGTCCTCGCACGTTCGTGCTGCTGGCGGCAGGGCTGTTCGGGCTCGGCATCCTCCCCCAGGCGCTCCAGCGACCGGATTCGACGCACCTCGCCTGGGTCGCGGTCGCGTCGTGGCCCATGCTCGGGGTGCTCGTCACCGAGTTGATCATCGGTCGCTGGCCGAACCGGGCACGTGTCGCTCAGGTGGTCGGCGCCGGTTCGATCGCCCTGCTCATGGTCGTCGTCGCCCCGTTCTACACCTATCGCCACTACGTGTTGCAGACGCGGGTCTCCGCGGGCGACCTGCCGCTACCGTTCCTCGTCGAGCGTGACGGCCGGCGCTTCTGGTTCGGCGACTTCGCCGTCGCCACGGCGCTCAATCAGCTCATCGTCGACCTCGACGAGCTGTCGGAGCCGGGCGACAGCATCATCGTCGGGCCCGCCGATCTCAGCCGCACGATCTACAGCGACGTCGCGGTGTACTTCCTGTTCCCCGAACTCGAACCCGGCACGTTCTACATCGAGATGGATCCGGGCCTCGCCGATGCCGCCGGCTCGGGCCTGGCCGAGGACATCGCGGAGGCCGACTTCCTCGTCCTGACCAACATCTGGACCGGGTGGAACGAACCCAACGCGTCGTCCGAATTCCTGTCGCAGGAGGCGAACCAGGCGGTGGCCGACAACTTCTGCCTCGTCGAACGGTACGAGGACAACCTCGTCTTGCTGTTCGAGCGCTGCGAAGGCGGAGGCGGCGTGAGCCCGGCGGACATCACCGGCAAGTACCCCGTCGGCGAGGCCGCCGGCTGATCCCCGACGCGCTCAGCGATCGAGCTTGCGCCACACCGGGCCGGGCACGTACCGCAGCACGCCGAACACTCCCTGGAGCACCGGCGGCGCCCACACGACCGAGCGTCCCCGCTTCAGACCCGTGACGACCGCGGCAGCCACGTCGTCGGCGTCGCACGCGAACGGTGCCTCGTCGACGCCGGCGCTCATCTTCGTGCGCACGTACCCCGGCCGGACCACGAGCACGTTGGCGCCGCTGCCCTGCAACGAGTGGCCGAGCCCGGTGGCGAACGCATCCTGGGCCGCCTTCGTCGAGCCGTAGACGAAGTTCGACGGTCGCGTCCGAACGCCGGCGACGCTCGTGAGCACGACCAGCGTGCCGTGGCCCTGGCGGCGCAGCTGGTTCGCGACGGCCAGACCGGAACTGACCGCACCGACGTAGTTCACCTCGGCGAGGTCCGCTGCTGCGACGGGGTCGTCACCGACAGCATCACCGAGCTGTCCGAACGCCTGGATCACGATGTCGAGATCGCCGTGCTGCTCGACGAGCGATCGCACCAGAGCGTCGTGACCCGCATGATCGACGGCGTCGAACGGGACGGACACCACCTCGACCGATCCGGGCAGCTGCGTGGTCATTTCGAGGGGCGTCGTACGACCGGCGAGGATGACGGCACGCAGCGCTGGCGAGGCGAGCTGGTGCACGATCGCTTGTCCGATGTCGCTGCCGCCCCCGAGGAGCAGGATCGTCTGGGGCTGGTTGATGGCGTTCTTCATGCTGCTCTTCTCGTGCTCGATCGGCTACAGGAGGTCGAGTCGACGGGCCTGGTCGCTCACCCAGCGTCGATCGGGGTCGAACCTGGCCCGGATCGACTTCCACTCGTCGAGACGCGGATAACCAGCCCGGATCACGGCGGCGGTCGTGTGGGAGTCCTTGGCGAGATAGTGACGACCGCCTGCGGCGAGCACGAGTTCGTCGAGGTCGCGAACCAGCTTCGGCAGCCCGCGGTCACCGGCGGCCAGGTCGACCGTGAGCGTCCAACCCGGCGTCGGGAAGCTGAGCAGTCCGCCGCTCTCGGCGCCCATCCGCTTGAGCACCGTCAGTGGGCTGGCGTGGCCCTCGTCCGAGATCTTCCTGACGATGGTGCGCAGCGTGTCGACCGCCTCGAACGGCACGACGAACTGGTACTGGAGAAACCCGTTGCGGCCGTAAAGCCGGTTCCACTGGCCGACCATGTCGAGCGGGTGGAAGAAGGCCGTCAGCGTCTCGGTGCCGTGATGCTGCTTCGGGGCCTTGCGGTACCACAATTCGTTGAACGGCCGAACCGTGAACGGGATCACCATGTTCGGGATGTTGCGCGGTACGTCGGGGATGCTCGGCGGGTCGAACGCGAGTGGGTCGCCCACGGCGCGTGGCCGGAATTCGCGCAGATCGTCGAGCGTCGCATGATTGCCCCGCGACAGCACGGAGCGTCCGAGGTGGGCTCCCGTGGCGACGAGGTCGACCCATGCCACTGAGTAGCGGTACCCCTGGTCGCCTGACTCCATACGCTCCAACAGCACGTCGAGGTTCGGGACCCGTTCGATGTCGGACAGCATGTGCTGGGTCTCGATCGCGATCAGTCCGAACGTCGCCCGCAGGATGATGCCGGTCAGCCCCATCCCGCCGATCGTGGCCCACCAGAGGTCGGGATCGGACGACGGCGTGACGGTGCGGACCTCGCCGTCGGCGAGCAGCATCGACATCTCGGTCACGTGCCTGCCGAACGAGCCGTCGACGTGGTGACCCTTGCCGTGGATGTCACTGGCGATGGCGCCGCCGATGGTCACGAACCGGGTCCCCGGCGTCACCGGCACGAACCAACCCTGCGGGATGATCTCGCGGAGCAGTCCGTCGAGGCTGACGCTGGCATCGACGGTCACGCTGCGGGATGTGACGTCGAGCCTGATCGGTTCGTCGCTCGGAGCGAGCCGGACCACCGTGCCACCCCCGTTCTGAGCAGGGTCGCCGTACGAGCGACCGAGACCGCGCGCGATGACCCCGCGACTGCCGGCCAACCGATCGAGCGCGCCCGGCGCGGTCAACTCCTGAGCCGAGGCATCCACGAGCGTGGCGACGCTCGGCGCGGTGCAACCCCAACCGGTCAACCTGCTCGTGGTGCGGTCCATCAGTCGCTGTCCATCAGTGGCGTTCCATCAGTACGGCCACTCGGGCACGGGACGTCCGAGGCGAGTCAGGACCTTTCCGAGACCGATCGTGAGCAGCACCTTGAGCCCGACGTTGCGCACGAACCACGACAGCTGTGCCGCCTGTCGACCTGCGTTGCTCAACCGTCCGACGCGTGTCGTCGACAGGTCGGCGCGATAGATCGTCATCGAACGCGAACGCCCGACGTAGCGGAACCGCCTGCCGAAGGCCAGCTCGCGCATGATCGCACCGGTGACGCCGATCGAGGAGAAGGAATCATGGATCAGCATGGTGCCGCCGTCCGCCACGCGCCCGCCGTAGTTCCGGATGTCGGCGAGTGCCGGTGCGTACCGGTGGGCGCCGTCGATGTAGAGGACGTTGATCGGCCGATCGATCTGCGCGAGCGCGGCATCGGAGAACGAACGCAGGTGGAGCACCCGGTCGGCCACGCCGGCGCCGGCGAGATTGGCCAGGAAGACGTCGTGATCGGTCGCGGCCTCGTCGACGAAGCCGTCGAACTCCTGTGGCCCGCGGTCGTTGCCGGCGTGAGGATCGATCGCAACGACCTCGACCCCCGGCGCAGCAGCACTCGCGAGCACGATCGTCGAACGGCCGCGAAAGCTGCCGATCTCCACGATCAGTCCACCGTCCGGGCAGTGACTGGCAGCGTCGTAGAGCGTCGACGCCTGCCCCGGCGTCATCCACCCGTCGACGTCGGCCACGGTGACCATCACGGCCTGCAGGTCGGGGGTTCTCGGTTCAGGAGGCATAGACGGCTGCTCCGTAGATGACGAGCCAGCAGAGCCCGGTGAGTTGTAGGACACGATCTGATGCGAAGACTTCCTCGGGTGCGGCGCCATCGCCGGATTCGAGCACGAGAAGGTATCGGAACAACGCGATCATCATGGGCACGATCGTCAGCTCGTACCACGGCCAGTCGGACGTCGAGATCTCGCTCGTCTCGAACGCCCAGACGCAGTAGCTGATCAGCGCGCCGCCGAGGCTGACCGACAGCAGGATCCGCAGGTACCCGATGTTGTAGACCTCGAGTGTCGCCCGCGTCCCCGCCGCATCACCCACTTCGTTCAGCTCGGCATACCGCTTGCCGACCACGATGAACAGCGAACCGAACGTGATGCAGAGTACGAACCACCGCGACATCGGCACGTCGACGGCGACGGCTCCGGCCGCTGCCCGCAGGACGAACCCGGCGGCGATGGTGACGATGTCGATCACTGCGACGTGCTTGAGCCAGACCGTGTACGCCAACGTGATCACGATGTACAGCCCGACGACGGCGACGGTCTGCCAACGACCGGTCAGCGCGGCAAGGCCGAGCGCGATCAGTGGGAGGACGACACCCGCGATGCGGGCGATGTTGATCGGTAGCTCTCCGGAGGCGATCGGGCGGAAGCGCTTCGTGGGATGGAGGCGGTCGGCTTCGACGTCGAGGAGGTCGTTCCAGAAGTAGATGCCGCTCGCTGCGAAGCAGAACGCGACGAACGCGATGAGGGTCAGCCCCAGCTCACGGCCCTGATCGAGCACCCCTGCGGCCCCGGGCGCGGCGAACACGAGCACGTTCTTCAGCCACTGCTTCGGCCTGGCCTCCCTGAGCAGCAACTTCAGCATGCGGCGCTCGACGGTAGTTGGTCGTGGCCTGTTGCACTGGTCATCGCACCGGTCATCGCGTCGCGACCCAGTGTGCGGTGTCGGCGTCCTCGAGCAGCTCGCGATCGCCGGGCGAGTCGCCGTAGGCCACCAGCTCGACCGCTCCCCGGCCGCCGTGACGCTCGACGAGCCAGGTGTGCAGACGACGCGCCTCCCACGTCGAACGGCCGCCGGGCAAGGCCGGCCGCGATCGACCATGTCCCCGCGACCTCACGCAGGAACGGCACCACGCAATCCCGATCGGTCAGGGTGCCGTCGAGATCGAAGGCGGCGACGCGCGTCATGCGTGTCGCGACGGGATCGACTCGAGCATGTCCCAGAATCCCGGCCAGCTCTTCGACACGACGCCGGGATCGGCGACCTCCACACCGTCCACCACGAGGCCGAGGATCCCGAACGCCATCGCCAACCGGTGGTCGTGGTGCGTCGCGAGGCGCGCCCCGTGCAGCAGGTCGGTCGGTCGGATGAGCAGACCATCGTCCTCGACGAGCACATCTGCACCGGTCTTGCGCAGCTCCTCGGCGAGGTCGCCGAGCCGATCGCTCTCCTTCTCGCGGATGAAACCCACGCCGGTGATGCGGGTCGGCGTGACCGCCTGTGTGGCCACGACCGCCAGCGTCGGCACGAGATCGGACATGTCGGACATGTCGACGTCGATGCCCCGCAGCGGTGTGTCGCGTCGCCGCATGACCACGGTGTCGACACCGGTCGACACGATGCAACCCATCGACGCCAGCACATCGACGAAACGGGCATCGCCCTGCACCGACGAATCACCGAGGCCGCGCACACACACTGCGCCGCCCACCATGGCCGCTGCCGCGAGCGGGTAGCTCGCCGACGATGCATCGGGCTCGACGGTGAACGCCGTCGGCTCGTAGATCCCGGGTTTCACGAGCACCCGGCGGCCCGACACATCGACCTCGCTCACGCCGAACGACGCCATGACCGAGGCCGTGATGTCGAGGTACGACGCCGACACCGAGGGTGTCGACAGCCAGAGGTGCAGCCCGCCGGGGATGTACGGCCCGATGAGCATCAACGCCGTGATGTACTGGCTCGAGACGTCGCCCGGCATCATCACCGCATCGGCGCCGCGCAACGGTCCGGCCACGGTGACCGGGAGATGCCCCCACGTCTCGCCCGCTTCGACGGTCACGCCGAGCGCGACGAGCGCATCATGCAGCGGTGCCATCGGTCGTCGCCGCAACGGTGGGTCACCGTCGATCGTGAACGGTCCGCCACCCAGCGAGGCCAACGCGGTGATGAACCGCGAGGTCGTGCCGGCGAGCTTGGCCGGAAGGTCGATCGGATGGCGAGGGAGCACCCCACCGGTTCCGGCGACGTCGGCGACTCGTTCGCCGTCGGGACCCCTGAGACCAATGCCGCATCCGAGGCGCTCGAGGCAATCGATCAGGGCGTTGGTGTCGTCGCCAGGTGCGAGACCGGTGATCTCACTCGTGCCGTCGACCAGGGCGGCACAGATCAACGCCCGATTGGCGATGCTCTTGGACGGCGGCACGCGGACATCGGCGACGACCGCTCCTTCGGCGCGGATGACGGGATAGGCGTCCATCGTCGGTGCCGTCACGACCGCACCATCACGACAATGCTTGGATCGAGGGTCGGAAGCCGCGGGCGATCAAGCCGCCGCGGAAGACGTCGACCATCGCCTGATCGACCAGCACGACCGCCACACCACGATTGCTCTCGACGACGTGGACGACTTCGAAGCTGGCGATGTTGACGCTGAGTTCGGCGGCGAGGGTGAACACCTCGGCGGCAGCGCCCGTGCGGTCAGGGATCGGGATCCGAACCTCGGCGAGCTCCTCGGGATGCACGACGCGCGTCGGCAGGTTGGTCCGGGCCTGTCGAGCTAGCTGGAGACGAGCGAGCAGTGCCTCACGGTCGTCGGCATCGATGATCTGACGCACGTCGCTCAGCCCCGCGATCAGCTCGTCGAGCGCTCCGATGATCGCGCTCCGATTCTCCGCGCAGATGTCGAGCCAGATCCCGGGGCGGCCACTCGCCACCCTGGTCATGTCACGGAATCCGCCTGCCGCCAGTCTGAGCAATGCAGCGTGTTCCTCGGCGCGATCGCTGGCGAGGCCCATGAGCGTGGCGGCCGTGAGGTGTGGCACATGGCTGACCACGGCGACGAGGTGATCGTGCCGTTCGGGACCGAGCGCGACGACGTCTGCCCCCAGCGACGACACGATGCTCGTGACCAGGGAGAAGGTTGCATCGTCGGTGTCAGGTTGCGGTGTGAGAACCCACACGGCGCCGGCGAACAGGTCCGCTTGAGCACCGTCGAGGCCGTCGAGTTCGCTCCCCGCCATCGGATGTCCGCCCACGAATCGTCGATCGTCGATCGCGGCACACAGCGAGCCCTTCACGCTGCCGACGTCGGTCACGACGCCGGATGTCTCGGCGAGTGCCCGCTTCACCTGGTCGGCGATGGCGAGCACGGGCACCGCCACGAACGTGATATGCGCCGCGGGGTCGACACCGGGCTGATCGATCGCCCCCATCTCGCTCGCAGCCGCGACGACGCGCTCGTCGTTGTCGTCGCCGGAGACGTACCAACCCTGTTCCCTGAGCCCGAGGGCGACGGACCCGCCGATCAGGCCGAGGCCGATCACGTTGGCACGGCGCGTGCCAGGCTCAGGGCTGTCGATCACGTCGAACGATCGTACCGGCGCTGTTCCTCGGCCACGGCTTCGATCAGGCTCCGCCGCTCGGCGGCCTCGAGGTCGCGCCAGGACCCGGGAGCGAGCGACCGGTCGGTCAGCGGACCGATGCGCGTGCGCACCAGTCGGGTCACCGGATGACCGACGGCTTCACACATCCGTCGCACCTGGCGATTGCGGCCCTCGTGGATCGTGATGCGCAGCAAGCCGGCCTCGGGCTGCGACACCTTGGCCGGAGCGGTGATCCCGTCGTCGAGTTCGACGCCGTCGCGGAGCCGGCGGAGGCCGCCGGGCGAGACGCGCCCACCCTCGATCTCGGCCAGGTACTCCTTCTCGACACCGTGCGACGGGTGCGAGATGCGATTCGCGAGCTCGCCGTCGTTGGTGAGCAACAGCAGCCCTTCGGTGTCGGCATCGAGACGACCGACCGAGAAGACCCGCGGTTCGGTGGGTACGAGCTGCACCACCGTCGGGCGACCGTGGGTGTCCTTGCTCGTGGTCACGACCCCACGGGGCTTGTTGAGCAGGTAGTACACGAGGCCGGGTTTGACGCCGATCGGCGCGCCGTCGACTTCGATCAGGTCGTTGTCGACGTCGACCCGACGACCGAGGATCGCCACCTCTCCGTTGACGGTGACGCGGCCGGCGGCAATCAGGTCCTCGGCGATGCGACGACTCCCCCACCCGGTCGACGCGAGCACTTTCTGGAGCCGCTCACCTTGGTGCAGTTCGGCGCTCTTCGCCGCCATCTGCTCCCACAGTGGTGGCTCGAAGTCTCGGCCCTCGGGCGGCTCAGTCGGATCCATGCTCGTGCGTCGTGTCTGGAGCGGTTTCGGTGCCGGCGATCGGGATGGCCGGGGTCACCCGCAGTCCGACCTCGAGCGCTTCGACGACGTCGGCCCCTGGGATGAACTCGGCGATCGGAGGAAGGTCGTCGATCGTGTCGAGGCCCAGTCGTTCGAGGAACGTCGTGGTCGTGCCGAACAGCACCGCCTGCCCGGGCCCGCTGTCGCGACCGACCTCGTCGATGTACCCGCGAGCCTGCAGGGTACGGATGACCCCGTCGGGGTCGACCCCGCGAATCGCCGCCACCTGCGCCCGTGAGATCGGCTGCTTGTAGGCGATGATCGCCAATGTCTCGAGCGCTGCACCGGACAAGCGGGCACGCTGGTCGTGCAGGAGGAACCGTTCGACGTAGGGCGTGAGATCTGCTGCCGTCTGGTACCGGTAGCCGCCAGCCACACGAGCGAGCTCGAACCCCCGCTCCTGCTGGTGGTACTCCACCGCCAACTCCTCGCACCACTGTTCGATCGACATGGTCGGCTGTTCGAGCAGCTGCGCCAGCAGTTCGGGGGGTACCGGGTCGTGCGCGACGAGCACGATCGACTCGATCGCTCGTTTGTAGGACGCGGTCACGTCGGTCGGGTCGTCGGACATGACAACTGGCTCGATCAACCGTCGTAGGCGTCGACGAGGATCATGTCGCTGTCGACATCGGCACCCGCGGACCATTCGATCTGGATGTCGCCGAACCGTTCGGACTGATCGATCTCGACGACGCCTTGCTTGAACAGCTCCAACACCGCGAGGAATCGGATGATCACCTCGATCCGGTCGACGAGGTCGCCGGTCAGACGTCGGAACGAGATGCGTCCGACGCGTGGCAGTTCGTCGATCAGCTCCGCGACCGCGTCGGCGACGGTCGTCGTGATCGGGTTGACGTGGAACAGGTCGACCGTCGGGATCGGCCGTGGCGTGAGCGCCGAAATCGCCGCGTTGCGGAGCCGGGTGAGGCTCGTGCCCTCGAGCATGTCGGGCATGACGTCGGCGAAACGCTCGTCGGGTCCGACGAGACGAGGGAAACTGGCGTCTGCGTCTTCCGCGAGCTTGGCGAGCACGGTCGCGACGTCCTTGAACGTCTTGGCCTCGAGCAGGCGGGCCAGGAGCAGATCGCGCTCCTCCCACAAAGCGAACTCCTCGTCGATGTCCATGTCGACCATGTTCGGCAGCAGCCGTCGTGCCTTCAGCTCGACGAGGGTCGCCGCGATCAACAGGAAGCTCGTCGCCACGTCGAGATCCAAGCCAGGATTCGACTCACGCATCTTGTCGAGTTCGGTGAGGTAGGCATCGACGATGGTCGAGAGGCTGACCTCGTAGATGTCGACCTGATCTCGCAGGATCAGCTGCAGGAGCATGTCGAACGGACCCTCGTAGACCGGGGTCGCCACGTCGATGGACATCGAGCCAAACTACCGAGTGGGCCCGTGAAAGAGGGGTATACCCTCGGGCCCCGTGACCGCTCTCCCCCGTGTTCTGTCCTGCATGCAGCCGACTGGCGACGTACATCTCGGCAACTACCTCGGGGCGTTGCAGTACTGGGTGAGCGGTCAGCACAGCAAAGATGCGTTCCACGGCATCGTCGATCTCCACGCCCTCACCGTGACGGAAACGCCGGGCACCATCGGCCAGCAGACCGTGTCGCTCGCCGCTTGGTTGTTCGCCATCGGACTCGACCCCGACGTGGCGACGGTGTTCGTCCAGAGCCATGTCCCGGAGCACACCCAGTTGGGCTGGATCATGGAGTGCACGATCAGCTACGGCGAACTGACACGGATGGTCCAGTTCAAGGACAAGTCGCACAAGCGCGAGCACCAGTTCATCTCGGCGGGGTTGTTCACCTACCCGGCGCTGCAGGCGGCCGACATCTTGCTGTACGACGCCAACGAGGTGCCCGTCGGCGACGACCAGCGCCAGCACGTCGAGATCACGCGTGACGCAGCGATCCGCTTCAACCACCGGTTCGGCGACACGTTCGTGGTCCCCGAGGCCGTCACGCCAGCCGCAGGAGCACGGGTGATGAGCCTGCAGGACCCCACGTCGAAGATGTCCAAGTCCGACGAATCGGGTGCGGGATGCGTCTACCTGGTCGACACATCAGCGGCGATCATGAAGAAGTTCAAGCGGGCGGTCACCGATTCGGAGACCGGTCCCGGGTCCGTGCGTTTCGACCGGGCCGAGAAGCCCGGGATCAGCTCGCTGCTCGAGATCAACGCCGCGGTCACCGGGCGCACGCCGCAGGCGGTCGCAGAGGGCCACGAGCAGTACGGGTCGCTCAAGGTCGAGACGGGCGAAGCTGTCGTCGCCGTGCTCGAACCCATGCAGGCCCGCTACCACGAACTGATGGAGGACCGTGGCGAACTCGCCCGCCTCCTGCGTGTCGGCGCCGAGAAGGCACGCCACGTGGCGGCTGCGACGCTCGACCGGGCGACCACGGCGATCGGGATGCTGCCGGCTTGACGCACGAGGAGTTCTGGCGCCGGCGCCATTTGAAGGGACGCCTGATCGCGGTCGGCTTCATGGTCGGATCCGTCTGCTTCGCCCTCGGCTCCTTCCCGCTCTACTTCGAGCACGTCGACCCACGCGTCGTCGCCGTCACGTTCTTCGTCGGCTCGATCTTCTTCACGGCGGCCTCCTTCGGCCAGCTCACCGATGCCATCGCCGTTCGTCATTCGCACCGGGGCGCGCGGCCGACCTCGTGGAGGGTGTGGCGGTGGAACGTCGAGCCGCTCGACTTCTGGGCCGCGGTCGTGCAGTTCGCGGGCACCATCTTCTTCAACCTCAGTACGGGATTCGCGATCGACGAGACGCTCGACCTCGACCAGATCAATCGACTCGTGTGGCGTCCCGACGTCTTCGGGTCGACCGCGTTCCTCGTCGCCAGCTATCTGGCAGAGGTCGCCGTCACCCACCGGCCGTGGCGCTGGGCAACGACCGATCGGCCCGGTTGGATCTCGAAGCTGAACCTGCTCGGTTCCGTCGCGTTCGGATTCTCCGCCATCGCTGCGCTCACGCTCCCGACGACCGCCGAGGTCGCCAACATCCGAGTCGTCAACCTCGGCACCTTCGTCGGCGCGGTGTGCTTCTTCCTGGGAGCGGCCCTGCTCCTGCCGGAGGTCGGACGGCCGGAACGGACCATCAGGCGTGATCGCACGCCCTGAGCGTGTCGAACGCCGGTCCGTCACCGGCGATCAGCTCGACCGTCGCGGGCGCTGACCCTGCGGCGTACGCCATCTCGGCCCCGATCACTTCGTGGTCGTGGTATGCCGTGAAGCGCCTGCCGCGTGGACCCACGATCGTCGCCAGCACCCTCGAGTAGGTGCCGAGACCGCACTCGATCTTGCCGACGTCGTGGAGGAGCGCGCCCGCAACGAGCTCGCGCGACGCGTCGGGATCCATTGCGGCGAATCGCTGCCCGACCAGCGCACTGTGGCGGCGGTCCTGGTTGCTCATCTGGTCCCAGAGTGCCTGCTCACCCGGCAGCAGCCACCTGGCGACCCACGCCTCCGTTTCCTCGCTCGGCGGTTCGTTCGACAGCGACGTGAAGAACCGCGCTGCGAGGTGCCACAGCTTGTTCATCGAGACAGTGTGGCCCGGGGGTGTGCCGATCGGTACACGTCCCACAGCCGCTCCTGACTCACCTTGGTGTACACCTGCGTGGTCGAGATCGAGGCATGACCGAGCATCTCCTGCACGACGCGCAGGTCGGCACCGTGGTCGAGCAGGTGCGTGGCGCACGAATGCCGCAGGACGTGCGGCGAGAGCTGGTCGGTGATCCCGGCACGTTCGCCGTACTTCTTGACGATCAACCACGCCGCCTGCCGACTGAGGCGCCCGCCCCTCGTGTTCAGGAACACCGCCTCGGCATCGTCGCGCCGCCGCCACTGGCTGGGCACGAGCCGCGCCCGACCCTGAGGTGAGAACCAGTCTTCGAGCGCGAGCGCAGCCGACGAGCCGAAAGGCACGATGCGTTCCTTCGCTCCCTTGCCGTAGAGCCTCACGAGCCGGGCGTCGAGGTCGAGTCCGCCCACCGACAGGCCGACCGCCTCGGAGATCCGGGCGCCGGTTCCGTACAGCAACTCGAGCAGCGCCAGGTCGCGTCGGTGGATCGGCTCGGTCACGATCACCGCATCGAGCAGGCTCGTCACCTGCGCCTCCGAGAGCGGTTTGGGGATGCCCGACGGAACGCGGACTCCTTCCAACTCCGCTGCCGGGTCGTCGCCGCGCACCCCTTCGAGCGCCAGATAGCGATGGAGCATTCGGATGGCGGCGAGCTGGCGGGCGATCGAGGATGTCGCTGCTCCGCTCGCCCGCCGCTCCCCCACGAACGCCACCAGTTCGACCCCCGGCACGTCGACGATCGTGCGTCCGTGCGCGTCGAGCCACACGACGTACCTGGTGAGGTCGCGACGGTAGGCGCTGAGCGTGTTCTCCGAGCGGCCCTTCTCGGCCACCATCCAGGACAGGAACTCCTCGATCTCCAGCGGGAGCTCGACGGTCGTCACGACGAGCTCAGCCGGAGGCGACGAGCTGTCGCTCGGTCAACAGCAGCCCGACCACGGTCTTGGCGTCGGCGATCTCACCGCTGACGACCATCGCCATCGCGTCACCGAGCGGCAGATGGAGCAGCTCCATGTGGTCCTCCTCCGGACCCTGCCGATCGAAGTCGGTGGGGGTGCAGTCGGTGGCGAGGAAGATCGACGTGACCGAGTCGGTCATCCCCGGCGAGGGGTAGATCTCGGTCAGGAGCTGGAGTTTCCCGGCCGACAGCCCCGCCTCCTCGACGAGCTCCCGCCGCGCCACCTCGATGGGCTCCTCACCGATGATGTCGCGCATCCCCGCAGGAATCTCGATGATTGGTCGTTCGTACGGTGGGCGGTACTGGGAGACCAACACGACCGACGGGTTGCCCTCGGCGTCGAACACCAGCGGTACCACGCCGACAGCGCCGGGCGACCTGACGATGTCGCGGGTGAACGTTCCGCCGTCAGGGTCGACGAACTCGGCGACCGCGACGCTCCACACGTAGCCTTGATGGACTTGACGTTCGCCGGTGCGACGAAAGCCGTTGGACACCGGTTCAGCCAACCGACGCTTCGACGTCAGCGGTGTCCGGCGTGCCGGTGGTGTCGTCGGCGGCTCGCTCGGAGGTGACGCCACGGCGGACGAGGGCAGCGCCGACCAACTCGCGGAACAACGGGTGCGGCCGGTCGGGGCGGCTCTTGAACTCGGGATGGGCCTGCGTACCGACCCAGAACGGGTGGCCGGGCAGCTCGATGAACTCGACGAGCCGGTTGTCGGGCGAGGTGCCCGAGCACCACAGGCCAGCACCCTCGAGCTGAGCCCGGTACTGCTCGTTGAATTCGTAGCGATGGCGGTGCCGTTCGCTGACGACGGCCTCGCCGTAGGCCGCGGCCACCTGGCTGCCGCTCGCGAGCACCGCATAGTACGCACCGAGACGCATCGTGCCGCCCTTGTCCTCGATGCCGCGCTGGTCGAGCATGAGGTCGATGACCGGGTGATGCGTCGTGGGCTCGAACTCGGTCGAGTTGGCACCGGTCAGCCCCACCACGTTGCGGGCGAAGTCGATGGTCATGGCCTGGAGTCCGAGGCACAACCCGAGGCAGGGCACGCCTTCTTCGCGGGCATAGCGCGCCGCCGCGATCTTCCCCTCGACGCCTCGATAGCCGAAACCACCAGGGATGACGATGCCGTCGAGATGGCTGAGCTGGCCGGCAGCCAGCAGGCCCTCGACGTTCTCGGACTGGATCCATTCGATCTCGACCTTGGCCCCGTGATGGAAACCGGCGTGCTTCAGACTCTCGACGACCGAAAGATAGGCGTCGGGCAACGAGATGTATTTGCCGATCAAGCCGATCTTCACCGGGATCACCGCTGCTTCGACCTTTTCGACGACCTCTTCCCAGTACGTGAGGTCGGGCTGTGCATCGATGCGCAGGACGTCGCAGACGAAGTCGTCGAGACCCTCGTCGTGCAGGATCAGTGGGAGCTCGTAGATGTTGCCGGCATCCGCGGCGTTGACCACGGCGCGCGGCTCGACGTCACACAGGCTCGAGATCTTGCGCTTCAGGTCGTCGGACAACGGCTCTTCGCTGCGACAGACGATGACGTCGGGCTGGATACCTCGGCTGCGCAGCTCGGTGACGGAGTGCTGTGTCGGCTTCGTCTTCTGTTCACCGGATGGTCCGATGTACGGCACCAGGGTGACGTGGATGTAGCAGACGTTGTCACGACCGACGAGGTTGCGGAACTGGCGGATCGCCTCGAGGAACGGCAGGATCTCGATGTCGCCGACCGTTCCGCCGACCTCGGTGATGACGACGTCGACGTCGTTTCGGGCCACGCGTTCGACACGCCGCTTGATCTCGTCGGTGATGTGCGGGATGACCTGCACCGTCTTGCCGAGGTAGTCGCCGCGGCGCTCGGCGGCGAGCACCGTCTGGTAGATCGAGCCGGTCGTGGCGTTCGAGTTGCGCGACAGGCTCTCGTCGATGAAACGCTCGTAGTGGCCGAGGTCGAGGTCGGTCTCGCCGCCGTCGTCGGTGACGAACACCTCGCCATGCTCGAACGGGTTCATCGTGCCCGGATCGATGTTGATGTACGGGTCGAGCTTCTGCAGCGTGACGCGCAGGCCACGGAGCTTGAGCAGACGCCCGAGGGACGAAGCGGTCAGACCCTTACCGAGTGAGCTGGCAACACCTCCGGTCACGAAAATGTGCTTGGTCATTCGGTACTCCTCCGTCTCGACAACACGACGGAATCTCACCCTACCCCGCGCGTCCGACGCGCGTCGGGGATCGCCGGACGGATCACGCTGCGGTTCGTCATCGATGGCTGGACGGGCGGACGGTGGTCGTCAGGGGTAGTAGCCGCTGAACACATAGAGAGTCACCCGTCCGTCGACCACGTCGATCGATCGGATCGCCAGCGCGTCGGTTCCGCGCCCGGCGACCCGTTCGTCGTCGACGAACGGGAACACGCTCTGGAACAGCAAGGGCGGCGCGGTCGCCGGCGTGAAGACGACGTTGATCCCCCCGGACGCCGACGGTCCGAAACCGGAGGACGGGTTGGCGAGGAGGTTGGCGATGATCACGTCTGGACTCTCCCCCGCGTCGAATCTGGCTGCGAACACGTCCGCGTACGCCTGCTCGACCTCGCTCGCGAGCGCTGCGAGTTCAACCCCCGTCGCCTCGGCCACGATCAAGGCGGGGGCATCAGCCTGGCTCGTGTCGTTCCATCCGACCAACACCACGGTGACGGTGTCATCCAGGACGACGGTGAGTGGTCGCTCCGACGACGTGTCGATGCCCAGCTGGCCGGGGAGGAACTCGCTGCCCTGCTCCTCGCAAGAGAACTCCGGGAGCGATGCGCACTGTTCGAAGCGGAACACTTCCAGCTCGAGCGGCTGCGTCAGGTCCTGTGGCCAGTCCATGTCGACCGCATAGACGCCGTCGGCGAGTGGCTGACCCTCGGGGGCCAGTTCCGGCGAGACATCGCCGTGCCACGTGTCGGCGCAGCAGGGGGGAAATGCCTTGCTGGACGTCGCCTCGATGGCCACCTCCGACCAGCCGGGACCGCTCGGCGTGACGGTGGTGATGTCCGTGGTGGTGGTGGTGTCCGCGGTGGTGGTGGTGTCCGCGGTGGTGGTGATGGCCGTGGTGGTGGTGATGGCCGTGGTGGTGACGGGGGCGGACGTCGGCATCGTCGCGTCCGTCGCGGCATCCGTCGCCGCCGTGCCGGTGCTGGTCTCGGGTTGGCTCGGAGCCTCCCCGGTCGGGGAGCCGTCGGATCCGCACGACGCCAGGAGTGCCACGAGCAACACGGCCGCCGATGAAGTGAGTCGTAAACGCATGGGTGGACCTCCGTCGACAACCAGCCTCGCTGCAGGTCGAGGCGTGCGCCAGAGCCATTGGTCCTTGCCGGCGGCGCCGCTGGGCCGGGGCAGACGTTACGACAGCAGCTCCTGGGCATGCTGACGGGCCGACTCGGAGTCGCTGCCCGACAGCATCCGGGCGATCTCGGCGACGCGTTCGTCGCCCGTGACCGGTGTCGCGGAGACGCTGGTGGCGCCCCGTTTCACCGTCTTGTCGACCACGTACTGTGTCGACGCGAGCGCCGCCACCTGGGCCAGGTGGGTCAC
The DNA here is from genome assembly GCA_031398325.1 of Actinomycetes bacterium. Classification (GTDB taxonomy): domain Bacteria; phylum Actinomycetota; class Acidimicrobiia; order Acidimicrobiales; family Ilumatobacteraceae; genus Sva-07. Next base: position 5,284 of record JANNNB010000077.1, on the reverse strand, counting down.
CACGAGCACCTGCGCGTCGTCGCCCAGCCGGGCCAAGGCGGCTCCGACCGCGGTCGCCGCCGTCCCACCGATACCGGCGTCGACCTCGTCGAACACGAGTGTGAGCCCGGGTGCCGCTCCTCCATTCCTGGTGGCGTTGAGGGTGAGTCGCAGCGCCAGCATGGTTCGCGCCAACTCACCGCCGGAGGCCACTCTCGTCAGCGGGAGCAATGGTGAGCCGGGGTTGGCGGCGAGCAGGAACGTGACGTGATCGCCAGGATCGTCGCCGTCGTGGTCGCCGACCTGCACCGCGATCTCGGCGTGCGGCAGCGCCAACTCGCGCAACGCCGCCTGTACGGCTGCGGCCAGGTCGGGCGCCGCGGAACGACGAGCGGCCCCGACCACCTTGGCCGCCCGTAGCTCGTCGGCCAGCGCGGCGTGTCGTTCGCCGTCGAGCGCGGCGGCCCGGGCGTCGAAGTGTTCGAGCTCGTCGAGTCGCTCCTGTGTGTCGGCGTGGAACGCCATCACGGCCGTGAGGTCATCGCCGTACTTGCGGCACAGGTTCTTCAGCAACTGCCGACGCTCCCGGATCGCTTCGAGCCGTTCCGGTGACTCGGCGATCGATTCCGCCGTCAGGCGGACCTCAGCGATCACGTCGTCGACTTCGCTCAGCACGGCGTGCAACCGTTCGACCTCGTTCGCGTACGGTGGCCGCCCGTCGAGCGCTGCCAGCGCCGTGGCCAGCGCATCACGTGCGCCACCTGCGTCGCCATCGCCGTCGCCGACCAGCGCAGCGACGGCCTGCTCGCCTGCTTCGCGGAACCCGACCGCGTCGCCGAGCAATGTCTCTTCGGCGTCGAGCCGGGCGTCTTCGTCGGCATCGACGAAGTTGGCTGCGTCGAGCTCTTCGAGCTGGTAGCGCAACAGGTCGATCTCGCGGGCTCGCACCCGCTCGTCGCCGCCCAGTGCCGCCAGCTCGGCGTCGATCTCGGTGAGTCGGGCTCGGGCTGCCCGCAGCGGTTCGAGATCGACGTGGCCGAACCGGTCGAGGGCGGCGCGCTGGGTGGCGGTCGACAACAGGCTCTGGTGCGCGTGCTGGCCATGGAGGTCGACCAGACCGGCCGTGGCATCGGTCAGCGACGCGACCGTGGCGAGTCGACCGTTCAAGTACGCGCGGGATCGGCCATTGCGGGCGATCACCCGGCTCAGAACCAGCTCGTCGCCGGTAGCCGTGATGAATCGCCCGTCGACACGAGCCTCGTCGGTGCCGTGGCGGACCACGGTCGTATCCGCCCGGCCGCCGACGAGGAGTTCGATCGCCTCGACGAGCATGGTCTTTCCCGCCCCGGTCTCGCCGGTGACCACCGTCAGCCCGTCTCCGAGGATCACCTCGGCGCGTTCGATCACGCCGAGGTTCTCGATGTGCAGTTCGGTCAGCATGCGCCATCCCAGCATCCCACGGACCGACGCCGCAGACAGGAACTCGCGCTCACGGGATCTCGTTGCCGTCGGGGTCGTAGGTGTGCCAGGTGCCTTCGGGGTCTCGCCAGATCCGGTAGCCCTGTTCCTTCAACACGTTGTGGCCGTGGCAGAGCGGTCCCCCGTTGTCCGAGTCGGTGGTGCCGTCGTCTTTCCAGCCGACCGTATGGTCGGCCTCGCACCACTCGGCCCTGACGTCGCAGCCCCGCCAGTTGCACAGCACGGCCAGCAACATGACCGCCTCGCGCGACGAGCCGGTGAACAATCGCTGTTTTCGGCCGAGATTGATCACCACCCCAGCGCCGTCGTGGACGACCCGCCGCACGTAGCCGAGCAACGAGGCCCTGACCACGTCGATCGGATTCAGTTCGTGGCCGCCCTGTGTACGACAGATCACGTCGCGGTAGCGAGCGGGGTCGATCGACTCGCCGAGCACGGTCGAGTCGTAGGTCGCGTGGTCGATGAGGTAGTTCGTGCACGGCAACGGTGCCTTCGACCACGGAGGTGCCGCCGCGGCGGCTCTGGCCATCGCCAGCATTGCGTCGGCTCGCCGTTGCGACTGGGTTCGCCGCAGGTCGAGCATGGTCACCCTTTCGCCTGACCGGTCGCCGACCCGTTCGCGGGCCTCGGCCCAGTCCGCATCCCACTCCGCTTCGACGTAGTGGCCGAAGATCTCGGAGAAGTCGGCGCCGCTCGTATCGTCGAGCGACGCGGTGACACTCCAGCTCCCGTCCGGTCGCGGCTTGATGTCGGCGTCACGATTCTGACGGTTCCGCTCCGCCCGCTCGGCAGCGCCGACGGGATCGGCGAGCCGTTCCCATCGACGAACTCGCTTCTCGAATTCGTCGTACGACTGGTCCATCGCGTCGTGGAGAAGATCCCACGACTCCGCTTGCCATTGAGCGGGATCGATGCGCGAGTTCTCGAGGACAGCCGACATGAGCTCGCACTGCGCGACGCCGATCAGGCCGGCGGCGTGGGCGTTCTTCCAGATCGACGACGTCCGCTCCATTCGAGCGACTCGAAGACGCCGGTGCGTTTCGATGCCCGACAGCTGCAACTCGTGCTTGAGGCACGCCCTCGTCGTGAGGTAGCCCTTCTTGCGGAACGGACGCTCCCGATCGACGTGATCTGCGACCTTCACGCTCACAGCATCGATCTGTCGTCGCAGCCGTTCGACGCCCTTGGCCCACACCTCCGTCGTCGCAGAGTCGAGCCCGGCCGTGTCGATGTGCTGCAGCTGCTCGATCGCTCCGACTGCTCGAGCGATCAACCCGTCCATCAGGTCGGCAGGCATCTCGGGTTCGCCCGAGGACCGCAACCACATAGCGCCGGGCTCGGCCCAGTCGGACCCGACGAGCATCGCCCGCTCGAATGGTTCGAACTCGTCGCACGAAGCGTCGGGCCACACGAAGTCATCCTGTGCTGCGGTACCCACCTTGACGACCGCCGTGCGGCCGGTATCGAGAGAACGTGGCTGCGGAGCCTCTGCGTGGCGCCCTGTTTCCATGATCTCAGTATGACCAAGGGGTGTATCACTCTTGGAGGGACTTGGTGGTCGTTCGGGTGCGGCCTCGGTCTGACTCGGAATGTTTCTGACCGAGGTTCTATGCGGCGGAATGTGCCTATCTGCACGACCGCGGGTTCAAGGTCGTGGAGATCAACCGGATCAACCGTCAGCATCGTCGCCGGCACGGCAAGTCCGCCCGTTCGATGCCGAAGATCATCAAGCAGGCAGTTCGGAGCGGCACGCAATTACCTGTCGGCGGTGCGTGACCGGTTAACGTTGTGGGGCGCGGCGGAAGGTGATCGTTGCGCCACACTTCGCCGGATATCGCTCGCCCGAGCGCCGGCTGGCAGCGCTACTACCCGAGTGGGTCGCTGTCAGCGGGGTGGGTGGGCCGTGGAGCGGTGTCGATGCGGTAGACGGTCACCAAGTGCTCGGCGTCGCACGCGCTCTGTGGGATCCCCGTCAATGCTGATCGGTCGCCCGTCCGGACTCAGCTACAGGACGAGGCCGACGGAGTCGGTGCCCGAACGCGGCACGCCGTTCGAGAACGGGCCCCGCGTCCTGAGCGTTGCGGCTGCAGATGTGGGTGCGCTCTTCGACCAGAGCGACATCGCTCGGGTCCGAGGTTCCAGGAAGGTGACCGGTCGGCCGGTCGTAGCCGCCTGTGATCCGTCGCACCAGTGAACGGCATCGGGTTCGCACAACCGGGCCATTCCGTTGGCCCAGGTGCGGCGCTGGTCGTGCGCAGGTTCGCGGGGTATGGACAGCGGAGTAAACGGGTTAGCGTCGCGGTGTTGCCCGCCGGACTCCACATCGAGGAATGAACATTCGGCGATGACATTGCGACCGGTCCGCAATCGTCGTCGGGTCGGCTTCGACACGCACGCTCTACGCGTTGGACTTCAGGGTGTTCCAGGCGATGAGTACCGCCATCACGACCGCTGATGCGAGGCCGTACCAGAGGATGTCGATTGCCTCGCCGCCCTGCACCAGTCGCTCGAGGAACTTGATCCCGATCACCAGGACAATGACCTCGACGATCTTGGCCTTTAGATCCGACAGGGTGCGGATGACCAGCCATTCGGGAAGCTGCACCTTGCCGATGAACAGCTCGTACAGACCGATCGACGTGATGAGTAGAACCGTCCCGACCAGGTACAGATCGAGCACTTGCAGGAGTTCGATCACTGTGTCGTCCTGCTGCCACGCCGAAGTTCGGACCAAGTCGTCAATGAAGTCGACCGTGATGACCACCGCCCAACCGAACGTGACAACTGCTTGCGCAGCGATCCCGACGACGGCGACCATCACGAGGTATCGAAGATTCCCCACCAGCCGCGCCATCGTGGGCGAGGCTAGCTTGGAGGTTCCGTCGCGCTCATGATCGATGCACGCAGCCGGGGGATCAGGCGGTGGGCGTACGAACGGCGTGCCGACCGGCATGCGGATTGCCGCACCTGCCTACGACGATCTCACGTCGTTCCGGGTCGCCGCCGCCTATTCACAGGACGCCCGGCCTGTTCACCGGCGACGTGTTGCCGACGTTCACTCGCGGCGAATCAATGTCGGATTGAGCCGTCGGCCGGCGCGGGTTGACTCAGTCGTCGTCTGGTTCACTTTCGTCGTCTGATTCACCCTCGTCGTCGTTCGTCGTCACCGTTTCTTCGGGTGTCTCGTCATCGGTGTCATCGTCGGTGTCGCTTGCGCAGCTGACGAGTGCGGTGGTGACGAGAACTGTGGCGGCGATGGTTCGGATGGTCTTCATGGTTCTCCTGTCGTGGTGGGTTCAGTAGCGCAGAATCGCAGCGATGCGTTGGCCGGCGTCGAGGGTGTCGTCGTTGACGATGATGGTGGTGCCTCCGTGTTGGAGGACGGTCTCGATGGTGTCGTCGATGATGTCGTCGTGGACCTCGGGATGGGTGGGGTCGTCGGCGGGAACGATCTGACCGTTGTCATCGATTCGGGCCGCGAGGCTGTAGCCAGACTCGACCACGAGGGTGTCGATGCGCCCGTCGTTGGCAAGTGGCCAGATCTCGTCGATGCCGCCGGCGTAACAGTTGGTCGAACGGGCATGTTCGAGCTGGCCCAGCGCGCGCGGGGCGTCGGTTCGGAGCCAGTCGGTCACGAGTGGCCATGCGGCATGGTGGAGATCGGAGGCGTTGGTGCGGTCGTGATTGCCGGCCACGACGCCGATCGTGTCGTCATGCTGGGGAGCGAACCTGCGCACCGAACGCTGGACGCCGGCCACCACCGTCGGCAGCGGGCGTTCTGCATGTTCGGCACGCAGCCGCTGGCCGACGTCGCGAGACCACATGG
>JANNNB010000047.1:0-2478 GCA_031398325.1 Actinomycetes bacterium | reverse complement strand
GACCACCGTCCAGCAGAACGACGACATGCGCAAGATCAGCGCGTACGTCGCCATGGCCGCAGTGCCGACGCTGGTCGCCGGCATCTACGGCATGAACTTCGACACGATGCCGGAACTGCGCTGGGACTACGGGTATCCCGCCATACTCGTCTTCATGGGCGGCATCGTCGCCGCCCTGTATCGCCAGTTCAAGAAGAGCGGCTGGCTCTAGCGCGGCACCGGCTCACTCAGGAGTCGGCGGGGAACTGCGGACAGGTCGCTCGATAGGTGGCGAGGTCGCCGATGTTGTCGTCCCACTCGTCACGGGTCAGGTTGCGGCCCGCGACCCGGCACGCGGCATCGACCCACACCTCGGGATCGAGTTCCCAGACCTGAATGGCGCTCTCACGGCCACCGCCGAACGCCAGACGCGATCCGTCGAGGCTCAGCGCAACGATCGGGAAGTCGGCTTCCGGAATGGCCAGGGGTGAGCCGAGCTGGACACCGGTGCCGGTGTCGTACAGCGTGACCGTGCGGTCACCGCCTCGTACGGCGATGATCGATCCGTCACCGGTGCTGTACAACTCCTGGATGAACCCGCGACTGCCGCCGAAGGTCCGGACCGGTTCGAGCGTCTCCAAGTCGTACAGCGTGAGTTCGCCGCCCAGGCTCGTGACAAACAGATCGTCGGTCGGTGTGACGTACACACCGCGCTGCAATGGGTCCGGGATCTCACCGAGGAGTTCGTGCGTCGTTCCGTCGTAGACACGTACCCCATCCACCGTTCCGGCAACGATCCGATCGCCGGTGCTGGAGATCGCCGACCGTGTCCAGCCGTCGACGACGAGTCCTTCCTCGAAGCCTTCCGTGCTGGGCCTCACCAGTTCGACCCGGCGCAGGGTCGCACTGGTTCCGTCGACGAACGACCCCAATCCGAACTGCTTGCCCTGATCGCCTGCGAAATAGGTCGGGCGTCCGTCGAGCAGCGCGCCGTCGGCGACGATCTCGTCCGCTGCCTCGTCATAGAACGCCACTCGGATGCCCTCGGGCGTCATCACCGCCCCGTAGATGGATCCGTCGGTCGCGAAGAGCGGCCCTGGGAGGTCTGTCAGGTCGGCGACCGTCTCGTCGGTAGCGATGTCGACAGCCCGGTACACGTAGTCCATGACCTGTTCGTACGACAGGTTCGTGCTTGCTGTCGTGCCGACGAGCAGTCGATCGCCGTCCGGGCTGATGTCGCGTACGTTCGATCCCATCGCCACGACCGACGTGATCGGACCGGACCCGTCGAGCCGCCAACGCGTGACAACGGGCTCGGAAGCACCGAACGCGACCAACTCAGTGCCGGTTGCGGCCAGCCACATCGGGCCAGCGCTGCCGTTCTGAGCGTCGATCGTGCGGCGGGGCGTGCCCGTTGCCAGGTCGCGTTCTGTCAACCGACCGAAGCCGTCGCCGCAGTAGAGGGCGTTTGCGCTGTCGACGACCAACAAGCTTGGGCAGGTGCTTGCGAAATCGACGTCCTCCCACACCACGCGCAGCGGATCGACAGCGATTCGCACCGTTCCGTTCTCGCCCGAGCCGACAACACTCAGGCCGTCTCCGACCGGGCGCAGTGAGAACGCGACGCCACGAGATACCTGCAGCTCGTCGATCACGTCGAGCGTCAGGCCGTCGAGGAGGCGCACGTCCCCGGCGGACGAGCTCAGCGCGATCCGTCCATCCGGCAACACCGCGACTCCACCGCCGAACGGATAGACGTCGTCGATCATGAAGCCTGGTGCCTCGGCCAAGATCGTGCCGGTTCGTGCATCGAGCGCGACCAGGCGGCCGTCCGGGCTCAAGGTCACGAACAAGCGCGACCCGTCGGCGGAGAACGTCGCCGACTCTGCCCAGGCGTCGAGCTGAACCGGCTCGAACTGGAGTGAACCGTCGGTGAGGTCGACGACCGACACGACGATCGCCGGGCTGCTCGCCTCGGCCGGGAAAGCGATGCGAGCCAGCATGCCGCCATCAGGAGAAGCCCGCAGCAGGCCACCCACGAAGCCCTCGGTCTCCGCTTCGAGCGGTGCGCCGCGCTCGCCAGTCTCGAGGTCGTAGGGCCGGATTTTCGGCCCGTCGGCGATGTAGGCCGTCTCACCATCGGGCATCACGATGCCTGGCTCCGGATACTCCGATTGGTAGCGGTGTGTGTCGAGGAGGCGTTGATTGTTGGTGAACGTTGAGAAGAGCGCCGATCGTGTGCGGGGAGTGTCGTCGGCCCGGAAGGCCTCGATCGCCAGCAAGGCGGCGGTGTCCCGCTGCGCGCTGCGGAGTGATTCCGACCGCCCGACGAGGCCCTCGATCGCAGCATGTCTCGCAGCGGTCGTCGCGGCCTCGGCCGACTCCTGCGCGTCGGCAGCCTCGTCGTCCGCTCGTTGAGCGGCCTCGATGGCGCTGGACGCTTCGCTGTCGGCGCGAGCTGCCTCTGCTTGCGCATCGGCCGACGCGTCCTGGGCGCGC
>JANNNB010000026.1:0-27701 GCA_031398325.1 Actinomycetes bacterium | reverse complement strand
GGCCATGAGGTGGCGGTGACGCAGGAGCGCGGCCTTCGGAGCCGACGTCGTGCCACTCGTGTAGAGCACCACGGCGACCTGGTCGTCGTCCCATTGCGGGTCGGGCGGGTCGAACTCGGTCGGGAGCGAGGCGAGCCAGTCGTCGAACGGTCGAATGTCGACGCCGGTCACGTCGAGCCCGCCAAGACGCGAGGCAGTCGCCAGGTCGGTGAGCACGAGTGCATCCCGCTGGGCGCCGATGAGGTCGAGGAGTTGCATGTCGTCGAGCCGGTAGTTGATCGGTACGTACGGCACCCCGGCGACGGCGGCGGTGAACAGAGCCACCGGCAGATGTGGGTGGCTCTCGCCGACGTAGACGACCGCCCCACGGTCGCCGAGCGTCGACGCACCTGCGCGCGCCAACCGGGCAAGATCTTCACCGGTGAGTACCTCGTCGCCTGCGCCGAGCAGTGCGCGATCCGCGCAGCCGGACTCGACCATGTCGAGCAACGATGAAAGATGCACGGCTGAAACCCCTCGTCCTCGTCAGCGCTTGTCAGCGATCGGCCGACATCCGGTGGCGTCACCTGAGGACGCGGGATCACGGACCACGGATGACGATCGTATGGTATTCGCCGGTGACCGCTGTGACCGAACACGGAGACGACGACGAGGGTCTGCTCGACCAGGTCGGAGACTTCATCGAGGAGGTGCTCGGGGAAGACATCACACCCCCGACGGTGGAGGATCCATGGTCGCTCCAAGCTCCGGACCACGTCCGTGCCACCACCGGTGACTCGGTCGTCGTCGAACCTGACAGCGGCTCAGACGACGAAGTGTGAGCTCCCACGTCGATATCGACGACGAGCGTCACACTTCCGGCGGGGTTCGCGGACCAGGCCGCACCGTCGCCGACCTTCGGCCCCGCGCTACGGTCGGCCCACCACGTCGAGAGGAACGCATGAACCCGACCGAACTCCACACCCTGTTCAGCAGCAAGGAGCAGACACTCCTGGTCGCCACCGAGCGCGCTCGGCTGAAGGAGATGGGTGAGGACGATCTCGACGAGCTGTTGACGCTCGTCCGACGAGCCCGCAACAAGTACACGAAGCTCTACCGCCGCCAGTCAGCGGACCTCGTGGCCGCGAAGTCGTCGAGGGCGGGCACGAGCACGTCCAATCAGCGCACGAAGCGCAAGGCCGAGATCTTCGAAGATGCGCTCGCCCGTGTCGCGACCGCGTTGGGCGCAGCCGCTCGCGCGACGTCGAATGAACTGAAGCAGGAGCGCCTCGCCGCCGCGAGCGCGGCCAAGGGCACACCGGCAGTCGCTCGTGGACACTCCTCGAAACCAGGGATCACCGGTGACCAGCCCGCGACCTCACGCGGCGGCAACAAGGGTGGAGCGGCATCGAAGTCGCGACGCGCGTCGAGCAACGCTCAGGGGTCGCGCCGGCAGGCCAAGCGCGACAGTCGGTGACCGCCCAGCTGACCTCGTCGGTTCAGCCGGCGCGGTCGAGGCGACGGTCGATGACGAGTTCGAGCTGCTCGACACCGGCCTCGGAGTGACCCGCTCGCTCGAGATGCACCGTGGCGACCTTGCCGTCGAAGCGCAACGAGCCCATGGTGTTGGCGAACAGCGGGTCGTCCTCGAGTTCCCAGCTGAACCGTGACGGTGGACGTTTCACCCAGCGCTGCAGGTGTTCGGCCAACCATCGCCCGCTCCGCGACGCAGCGAAATCCAACACTCGCCGCTCCTTCTTGCCGAGGATGTTGCGCATCGGAGAGCACACCAGCTGGTGCACACCGCTGGTCAACGACGCACCGTTGCGCAGCTCCAGCTCGGCGGCGTAGCTGAAGTGGATGTCGCCGCCCAGGATGCTGACCGTGTCCGGCGCCTCGGGACCGGTCGCGATGTCGGCGATCAGGTCCTCCATCAGGCGGAACGAGGCGTCGAAGGCGGCCCAGTCCTCCATGTCGAGGCCGCGACGAAGTTTCTCACCGAGCCACACGAACGGCCGACCCCACGCGCCGTCGCACACCGCTTCGTTCCACTGCTGGATCCCGTGCAGACCGCCCGGGACGAACATCGGCAACGAGGTGGCGATGATGAGGTGGCGGCAGGGTTCGCGACACTCGTCGGCGACGAACCCCCACTCGTGTTCGTCCAACATGCTCCGCGCGCCCGGGGTCAACACCCGGCCGTTCCGACTGTCCATCACCACGAGGTGGACTCCCCCACCGAGGTGGCGGCCGTAGCTGAACGGGTAGCCACCGGGTACCGGGGTGAACTCCTCGGACTTCAATGCCCAACGGCGCAAAATCCCACCTGCGTCGTCCGAGGCGATCAGATCGCCGAGGATCCCTTCGGCGTCGATCTGCTCGGGTGAGAGGTTGCCGAGGTGCTGATAGATCCAGTACGAGACGAGTCCGCCGACGATGTGCTCCTCCCACCATGGCTCCTGGCGGATCTCCTCCACCCACGCCTCGGAGATGTTCCAGTCGTCGATCATGTCGTGGTCGTCGAAGATCATCGCCGAGGGAACGACCGACAGCAGCCAGCGCTCGACGGGCGACGTCCACGACTCCCGGTAGAGCAGCGTGTACTCCTCGAAATCGGCAACGAGGTCAGAGGGCGGTTCCTCGTCGGTGTCGTTGTCGTCGGTGTCATGGTCGTCGCTCCGGTCGGCATCGATGTGCATCTCCGTCAGCGGTGACGGGTCGTCGGCGTACACCTGATCGCCGAGCAGCATGACCAACTGCGGCCATTCCTCGACCGGTTGGTCCAACATGCGCAGGCCGTGCGCCCGCAGCGCGTCGACGCCGATTCCACGCTTGTCGTCGGCCGGCTCGAGGTCGAAGGGTGGCTCGTGGGGTGCGGCGGCACGGCAGCTGCCGAACAGCACACGGATCGGTTCGTCGCCACCGCCGAGGGTGCGGATCAGACTGGGCGGGAACGGACTGTCAGCGATTGGCCAGCGCTCGACCCCGTCGAGACGCACCGTGTACGGGATGCACGAGCCTTCGTCGAGACCGTCGACCACGGCGAGTGCGTAATGGTGCCCCCAGACCGTGAACGTCGACGTGACGGCATCGAGTACGCGTACCTCGCACGGCGCGTCGGTTTCCACCCAGATGGTCGCCGAGTTGCGCGACACGTAACGGAGCATGGGGCCGATGAGTATCTCTGCCATTGCGAACGTGACCGTATTCGGATTCGCGCCGATCGGTGGATTCGCGTTCGGTTCAGCTGTCCGCAGGCGCCAGCCGACGACGCGGGGCACTGACCACGCAGTAGACCCCGTAGACGATCAAGCCGACGGCGACGATGGCCACCAGCACCGTGCCGAAGGTGGTCTCGACCGAACGGCGCAACGCTCCGTCGAGTCCCGTCGCCTCTTCGGCGTCTGCCTGCCATGCCGCCTGGATCAGGAAGAAGCCGATCAGCACCATCATCACGCTGCGTCCGGTCCAACCCACCCGTCCCATCAGCACGAGGTGTCGGTGCTCGACGGGGCCGACCCCTCCCCCGTCGAGGTCGTCCTCGAACGGCCGGCGCGTCGCGCGGATGAAGAAGTACACCCCGATCCCGACGACCACCAGTCCGCCCAGCGCGACCAGCCAACGCCCGCCTATGTGCGACATGATCTCGTTGGTGACGCCGTCGACCCGTGACTCCTCGGAGCTGCCGGACTGCCCCGACTCGGCGGAGCCGGAGCGGCGGACGTACGACACGGCGGTCCACGCGAGAGCGAGGTAGACGACGGTGCTCACCGCATAGCCGGCGCGCGTCATCCACGTGTGCGCGTCGTTCTTCGCGGGGAGCACGATCGTGACGATGCGCCAGAGGGCGTACAGCACCAGCCCTGCGGCCACGAGGATCAGGAGGGCGGTGCCGTACGAGGCCTCGGCGATGCGTGCCACTGCGCCGGTCTGGCTCGCCTCGGTCCCGGATTCCGTCCCGCCCTGTTCACCGAACGCGATGCTGAAGGCCAACAGTCCCACCAGCGTGTAGACGATACCCTTCGACACCCAGCCGACGCGGCCGAACTTCACCAACGCAGGATGCTCCGACAGGAAGTCGCTGACCTCGTCGGATCCGACGTCGTCGGACCCGCTCCCCGTCTCCGTGGACCGCAGATCGGAGCTCATGCGACGCCTCCTGGCTGACAGACCCGGACCGCTGACGGGATGCACTCGATCTTGAACTTCTTCGCCGGGGTCTTGTCGCCGCCGTCGACCTCCCAGGGCATCTTGCTCTCGAGTTCGATCTTGATCTTCTTCGCCGTGGCGACGTCGACGAAGGGCGAACGATCGACACGACCGGTCACACCACGCGCGGCAACGCGCAGCCAGTCCGAACGGGACGTGGCCTGGACGACGCCGACGTCGAGCCGGCCGTCGGTCGGTGACGCGGCGGTGAACGCCTCGACTCCACCGAGAATGGTGCCGACGTTGCCCACGAGCACGCAGGTCGCCTTTCCGGAGAACCACCGTCGGCCGTCGAGGTCGACCTTGGCCTTCACGGGGGACATCTTCGTACTGCGGATCGTGGCCCGTACGTAGCCGATGCGCCCGAACTTGTCCTTGAGCTGGTTGTCGTCGGCGTCCTTGATCATCAAGGCGTCGAAACCGGCACCGCCCATGACGGCGAAGTGTTCACCGTTCATCACACCCACGTCGATCGCCCGCGCTTCTCCGTGGAGGGCGATGTCGACCGCCACTTCCAGGTCGGTCGGGATGTCGAGATTCTTGGCGAGGAGGTTGGCGGTGCCCGCAGGAAGGATCGCGATCGACACGTGATCGCTGCCGTCGGCGACGATGGTGTCGATGCAACGACGGACCGTGCCGTCTCCACCCCAGACCAGCACCCGGTCGACTCCGTCGTCGATCATCTTTCGGAGGCCTTTGGGCGCCTCCTTGCTGCGCGACACCTCGTACCACTCGGGGTCGGTGAACCCGGCACTGTCGAGCAGGTCACGGAGTTCGCCGAGGCCGCCGCCGAGCATCTTGTCGCGATGTGCGATCACGCCGATCTTCGTCATGCGGTCGGTACCTTCTCGTTCTGTCCCGGTCTGCTTCGTCGGGTGTCGTCGTCGTGGTGTCAGGCTGATTCCGGCGGGCCGGAACCCCGCCGGAATCAGCTGGTTCGAGGTTCCCCCTCACGTGTGTTTCAAACCCTGTCTTTCGCCGTTCGGCGAGTCAGACGTCGACACGAACGGACGCCGACGTCGACTCGAGTGATCGGGGGTCTCGAACCGCAGGGTCGCCGAAGCGTTGCAGGCGCCCTCCGAAGATCACGGCGACGATGGCGAACCAGGCCCATCCGACGATCAGTCCCGCCAGGACGTCGGTGAGCCAGTGAACACCCAGCAAGGCTCGGCTGGCACCCACGGCTACGGCGATCGTCACCGCACCGACGGCCAGCGACCAACGGAACCGCGCTGGCACCCAGCGCGCCACGATGAGGGCGATCGCAGCCCAGCCGGCCGCCGCTGTCGCGGAGTGGCCTGACGGGAACGACGAGCCGGCCGAGCCGATCAACTGTTGCAGTTCCGGGCGATCACGATCGATCAGAAACTTCAGCGCGTTGTTGATCGCTACGACTCCGATGGCGACCGTCGCCATGAACCCGATCACGGCGATCCGGTGCGATCGCCGGTAGTCGTTGGCAGCCACCAATCCCATCAGCACCACCACGAGGATCGTGTCACCGAGGTGTGTCACGGCCGTGAGCACGTCGGTCGTGAAAGCGGACGCATTGTCGGATCCCCACTCCGCCACAGAGCGGTCCCACCGAGCGAAACCACGATCGGTGTCGACGGTTGCGAGGATCCAGCCGACCGATGCCGACGCCACGAGCAACGCCGACAGCCCGACGGCCACCGCGACACCGCCGAACATCCGACGATCCGCGGACCGCAGCATCCGGTTGAGTCGACGGTGCCGGGCGGTGTGCACCAACAACCAGTGCTCGACGGCCTCCGGTGAACCGGTCGCAGGCACGGCGATCAGACGACCTTCGTGCGATCCGTCGCCGTTTGGTGCGCGGTCGGATTCGGCGCCGTTGCGGGGGTGGCGGGGGCACGACCCGTTCGTTCGGCGGCGCGATGGACGATCCACCAGCTGAGTGCGACGGCGGCGAAGCCGAGCGCGGCGCCTGCGATCACATCACTCAGGTAGTGCATGCCCTGGTACATCCGTGCCACGGCGACCACGACCGGCACTGCGACCGACACCACGATGACGAGCACCCTCATCCACACCTTGCGGGTGTGCCAGAACACGACGATCACCAGAGCGCTGTAGGCCGCTGCGGCCGCGACATGTCCCGATGGGAAGCTGCTGTTCACCGGCGACGACTCCATCGCACTCTCCGGACGCGGCCGACCGATCAGGCGGGTCACCGTGATGAACGCCGCTGCTTCGAGAACGAGGGGCACCACCATCATCAGCGGTTCCCGCCAACGCTTCCAGGCGAGCCGCATGCCGATCGCGATGAGCGCAGTCACACCGATCTTGACGATCGTCTCCGCCAGACCTGAGCCCCAGATGGCTGCCGTGTCGCGGTCGGGGCTCCGTTGATCGATCCACCACTCCTCGACCGACCGGTCGAGCGAGGTGATCGCCGAGCTGTTCACGACGACCTTGCCGAGTGTGAACCACACCGCGACCAGACCGATGTAGCAGGCGACGAACAACCCGAGGTCCGACCAGCGCAGGCTGACGTCGTCGAGCGGTCGGCGCTCGGGTGGTCGTCGGCCGACGTCGGTGTCGCGGACACCTGTGTCGTGGAGAGATGTGTCGTGGAGAGATGCGTCGTGGAGAGATGTGTCGTGAACTGCACCCGATTGTTGGACTGCGCCTGACGAACCCATGGCCCGACGGTGTCCCGTTGCGCAGTCGCCGAAACGTACGCCGACCGTCATCGGCACTGCGCCGGGTTTCGGGGCCGGGTTTCGAGCAGGTCCCGGCGTGGTACTTCCGGTCAATGGACCCTGCCGACCCCGCCACCCCCGCCGACCAGCACCAGCAGGACCGGATCCAGCAGGATCAGACCCATCACGATCAGAACGGCGAGAGTGGCATGCGCGACGTGGCACGTCTGATCCAGCCGACGATGGAGGTCGTGTCGATCTCCAACCCGGAACCAGCGCTCGGCACCCTGAACGTCATCGGGGTGTACCGGGAAGAGAACGACGCCCGCAACGCGGTGCTGGCCCTCGAATCGCTCGAGGACGAAGCCGGCTCGGTCGGCCTCACTGTGATTGGTCCTCGCGATGGTGGCGCCGGCGCGCGACAGACGCCCCAGGCCGCGATCGAGAGCTCCGAGATTCGTGGTCTCGATCCCGAAGGGGTTGCCGCTGACATCGCCCCGCGAACAGCCAAGGGTGCGCTCCTCGGAGCAGTGCTCGGAGCCGTGCTCGTCGGCGCAGCAACGGCGGTGGTGGCCGGCGGGTCCGGCGCGATCGCCGGCGCGCTCGGCGGCGCGTTGTTCGGTGGGATCATCGGCGCCGTGTGGGGAGCGTTCGTCCGGATGGGCGGGAGCGACGCGTACCGGGAGACGTTCACCGAACCGAACCCGGCCGAGCTGATGCTGGTGTCGCTCCACACCGGCGACGGAGCACAGGCCGAACGGGCCCGGCAGGCGCTGGGTGCCAACGCGGACCGTCCACCGACCATCGTCCGCTCCGACGGCGACGGCCTCCACGTCATCTGAACCCAGGTCGCGGGAGCGGCGACTGAACATCACCCTCGGTCAACGACGCAGGCGCCTTCGCGGACCAGCCGTCGCGCGATCACCCGTCTGCTGGCCTGATCGAGGCCAGGAATGTCGCTCACCCGCACACCGCCCCGCGCCTGGGCGATGTGGTCGATCGCGTCGCCGACGGCATGAGGCATCTGCAGGATCCTGTCGGCGAGCAGGAGGCGGAACCGGCCGGTGGGAGATCCCGACTCGTCGGTGAGCGGCTGCATCCTCGGTGCGACCGTGACCCAACGGACCACGCTGTCGTCGCTCAAGTCGCCGAGTTCGACCACGGATCGGAGCTGTCCTCTGCGGCTGTAGGGCACGAGCTCGCGACGGCGCTCCCGGTCGGCCACGTCAGCGACCCGTACGGAACGCAGGTGCGAGACGACACTCGTGAGCATTCGTGACACCCCCACCTCCAGGGCTCTCGGATCAGCGGGTGGCCGGGGAAGGTGGAATCCGAGCGGCAGCGGCTCGTCGAGGTCGCTCGGGCCGTCGGCGAGCAGCCGGTCGAGAACGGAGCGGTACGTGAGTCGGAGGATGCCGACGGTCAGGTGCAGCGACAGCTCGCCGCCCGTGGCCGCTGAATGTTCACACCCAGCGGGGATGTACAGCACGTCACCAGGGCGGAGGTGGACGTCGCCGAGGCCGTCGACGCTCCACTGCTTGCTGCCGTCGACCTGCAGCACGAGGACGTCGTGATCGTCCGAGTGGGGACGAAGTCCGGCTGCATTGCTCGGCGTCAGATACGCGTTGATCTGCACGGGGTGCCCGATCTCGGCCATCAGGTCATCGGCGAAGTCGACGACCGGGTCCCATTGCCGGTGCAGCGATTGCAGCACGAGCGTCGCCCCGCGGCCGACCTGCTCGGCCACCTTCATGCCGTCGATCACCTCGGCGATCGACTGACCGCCGATTCGCGTGGCCGTGCAGTACGCAGCGGGGTCGAGAACCACCCCGTCGCGCACCATCCGCACAGCGGGCCGGCGAGCGCTACGCGCCACGAACGCATCGGCGTCGTCGATCGAGAAGAGGTTGTCGAACCCGTCGCGGTGCTGGGTACCGCGACGGGTCAACGACGGTGCGCGGCCCCACGTCTGCTCGGCGAACGTCGCCGGATCGTCGGCGACTCGCTCGAGAGCCGACAGCCGCTCTGGGTGGAACTGGGCGGGTGGTTCAGTCGTCGCCGACGTCGCGTTGGCCCTCGCCGCCGACGTCGAAGTTCTCGACGGCCTCGGTGGGCTCGTTCGAGACGTCGCCGGTGTCCTTGCCGTGCTCGACTCCAGTGTCACGGTTCTCTTCGTCTTCGGTCGGTCCCTCGCGGGAGATGTCGTCGTCGGAAATGCTCTGGTTGTCTGTCATCGCCTGTTGAATACCCACCGCACTCCACGTGGGAAACCAACAATTTTGCGGTCCTCCCAGAATGCGTCGTATCGGTCGTTGTCGTTGATCATCGGGTCATCGGCTGGGCACCGGGTCAGGTCCACCAGATCGGCGACGACCAGGAAGCGTTCTGCGCTGCTCGGCGCGACGGGCTTTCGACGCGCATGAGCGATCTGACCCGATCGGGTGACTGATGTCCCGGGGTGGTTGACGGTATGAGCCAGGGGGTACACGCCAGCCCTATGACGATCAGCATCCCGACGATTGCCGGCGTGGGAGACACCGCTCTCAGCCGCTGGGATCATCTGCGAGCAGCGGCACGTCCGTGGTCGCCGGCCGCAACACCCTTCATCCTGGTCGTGCCTCACCCGGACGACGAGACCCTGTCGGTGGGCGGTCTCATCACCCACCAACGGTCCGCGGGCGTGCCCGTTTCCGTGGTTGCCGTCACCGACGGAGATGCTGCGTATTCGGCGGCGGGCGACCCCGAACTCGCCGCGTTGCGACGCGGTGAGCAGGACAGGGCACTGTCGATCCTCGGTGTGCCCGAGCACGACCGGACGCGCCTCGGCGTGCCGGACGGCCACGTCGCAGCACACGAGGCCCTGCTCGTCGACCAACTCGTGGCGACCGGTTCTCCCGACACCGTGATCGTGGCGCCGTCGAGGTTCGACTTGCACCCCGACCACGAAGCGGTCGGACGTGCGGCGGCGATCGCTGCGCAGCGCATCGGATGCCCGCTCCTGTCGTACCTCTTCTGGGCATGGCACGGAGCGGATCCCGCCGACTTCGCATCCCAGGAATTCCTCGCCTTCCAGTTGAGCCCGGACGTCCACCGACGGAAGTGGAGCGCTCTGGCCCAGCACAGCACTCAACTCGAGTGCTGGAACGGCAGCGAACCGGTTCTGCCGCCCGACCTCGTCGTGCCGGCCACGTGGTCGCACGAGTACTTCGTGATCGAGCGACCGTGATGCCGATGACCGACCACAACAGCTCGATCGAGCACATCGTCACGGTGATCCCTGCACGCAACGAGGCCCGCCGGATCGGTGCATGCCTGCGCAGTGTCGCCGAGTCGGCGGAAGCACTCCCGCCGTCGATGAGTTCCACGGTCGTGGTCGTGGCCGATTCCTGTCACGACGACACCGCCGACGTGGCGGCGATGTGCCTGGACCCTGCCCGCGACCTGATCGTCCACACAACTCAACGCTGCGCGGGCGGCTCCCGCCGTGTCGGCGTGGCCGAGGCGCTTCGGCGGATCGCAGCCGACCCGTCACGGGTCTGGGTGTGTTCCACCGACGCCGATACCACGGTGCCGTCCGACTGGTTCGACGTGCACCTGGAGGCCGCCCGTGAGGGACACATCGCGATCGCCGGCGTCGTACGCCTGGATGACGCAGCCGATCCCCTCCTCGTCGCCCAGTTCGAAGCCACCTACCAGCGGCATCCCGACGGAAGTCATCCGCACGTCCACGGCGCGAACCTCGGCTTCCGGGCCGACGCCTACCTGTCGGCGGGCGGTTGGCCGACGTTGGCGACGGGGGAGGATCACGACCTCTGGAGGCGCCTCGTCTCGCTGGGCGCGACGATCGCCTCGGTGCGTCTGTCGGTGACCACGGCGAGCAGGTTCATCGGACGTGCCCCGGCCGGCTTCGCCGCCGACCTCAACGCTCTGGCACTCGCGGAGCCGGCCGCATGACGACACTCCGCGAACTCGTCTGTGCCAGTCAGCTCGCCGATCCCGGTCAGGGACAGACGGCGGAACGCTTCGCCTGGCTGATGAACGCGACGCGGCTCCATGACATCAGCACGGGTCGACTCGCCGAGGCCCACGTCGACGCCGTTTCGATCCTCCACGAGGCCGGACGCGAGCCGGTGCCCGGGTCGATCTACGGCGTCTGGGCCTCGTCGTCGCCGGCCGAGCCGCTGCTCGTCGACGGACGACTGAACGGCACCAAGCGATTCTGTTCGGGGATCGGCATCGTCGACCGGGCGCTCGTGACGGTGCGGACGAGTTCGGCCGACGTCCTCGCCGACGTCGACGTGTCGGCGCTCACGCACGAAGCGGCGACGTGGGCGTCGTCGGCACTCGTCGACACTGCCACCGGCGACGCGGTGTTCGACGACCACCCGGTGGAATCCGAGGCTGTCATCGGAACTGCCGACTGGTACTTGGAGCGCCCCGGGTTCTGGCACGGCGCCTGCGGACCAGCGGCCTGCTGGGCGGGCGGAGCGATCGGCATCGTCGACGCCGCCGTGCGGCTCGTCGACGCAGATCCTCACCGGTCGGCCCACGTCGGGGCGCTGGTGGCTTCGCAGTGGGCGCTCACCGCGCTCCTCGATCAGGCCGGCGATGAGATCGACCGCAGCCCGAGCGACCGCACCGACGCCGAGCTGCGGGCGAGGTCGTTGCGTCATGTGGTCGAGCGCACCTGCGCTGACGTTGCCGACAGATTCAGCCGCGCCTTCGGCCCCCGCCCGTTCGTGTCCGACCCCCTGGTCGCCCAGCGCTTCGCCGACCTGCATCTCTACGTGCGTCAACACCACGCCGAGCGAGAACTCGGCGCGCTCAGCCGTCTGGCGTCGCATGAATGACCCCGGCGCGCTGGCCCACGAACGGAGCTACTTCGACAAGATGTACGCCGACACACTCGACCCCTGGGGCTTCGAGTCGGAGTGGTACGAGCGCCGAAAGTTCGCCCTGACGTGCGCTGCGCTGCCGAAGCAGCGGTATCGGCGATGTCTCGAACCGGGATGCGCCACCGGCTCGCTGACCGAACTGCTCAGCGAACGGTGCGACGAGGTGGTGGCCTACGATTTCGTTCCCGCCGTCGCGCGGGCGGCGAGCAACCGCTTCGTGGGCCAGGACCATGTCCACGTGCACCAGGGCGAATTCCCGACCTTCACCCCTGACGGCACCGGCGATCTCGTGGTGTGGTCCGAGGTGGCCTACTACCTGACCGATGACGGGATGGAGGTGGCGCTGCGACAGCTCGACCGATGGCTCGAGGTCGGCGGCCATCTCGTCGCAACGCACTACACCGGCACCACCGATTATCCGAGGCACGGGTCCGAGATCGGACAGATCCTGGATCGCGTCGACCGTCTGCGCCGCGTCGTCACCCATGTCGATGACGGCTTCGATCTCGGCGTCTGGCAACGCTGCTGAGCCGGGCCGCCAGGCGGCGGTCTTCACCCACTCGGATGGTTTCGCAACTCCCGCCCCGGGGTACCCGGCGGCATGGCCTCGAACACTCCACGCACGTCCCGTCCGACGACCAAGGCGACCAACAAGCCGACCAGCCAGACGTCCAAGTCATCGTCGACCAACCCGAAGGGCACGGCCAAGAAGCCTGCCCGCTCGTCGAAGTCCCCAGCCGGCATCTCGGCGCAACCGGAGATGGACGATCTCGTCGGTCACGGCGGCGAAATTCACCAGGTCGCGACCTCGGGCGTGCCGCGCCTCACCACCCAACAGGGCATCCCGGTGTCCGACGACCAGAACTCGCTACGGGTCGGCGACCGCGGCCCCACGATGCTCGAAGACTTCGTGATGCGAGAGAAGATCTTCCACTTCGACCACGAGCGCATCCCGGAGCGAGTGGTGCACGCTCGTGGCTACGGAGCGCACGGCTATTTCGAGACCTACGAGTCACTGAGCGACCTCACGTCGGCTGACCTCCTGCAGCGGGCCGGTGAGAAGACACCTGCGTTCGTTCGCTTCTCGACCGTCGCCGGGAGCAAGGGCTCCGCCGACCTCGCTCGAGACGTGCGCGGTTTCGCCGTCAAGCTGTACACGCAGGAGGGCAACTGGGACATCGTCGGCAACAACATCCCGGTGTTCTTCATCCAGGACGCGATGAAGTTCCCTGACCTGGTCCATGCGGTCAAGGAGGAGCCGGACCGCGCGTTCCCCCAGGCACAGTCGGCACACGACAACTTCTGGGACTTCGTCTCGCTGATGCCCGAGAGCACGAACATGTTGATGTGGCAGATGTCCGACCGCACGATCCCGCGGTCGTTCCGCTTCATGCAGGGATTCGGCGTTCACACCTTCCGATTCGTCAACGCCGACGGCAAGGCCACGTTCGTGAAGTTCCACTGGACGCCGAAGTTGGGCCTCCAGTCGGTGCTGTGGAACGAAGCGGTCAAGATCAACGGTGCGGACCCCGACTTCCACCGCCGCGACCTGTGGGACGCGATCAACGCCGGCGATTTCCCCGAGTGGGAACTCGGTATCCAGACGTTCGACGACGAGTTCGCCGATTCGTTCGATTTCGACATCCTCGACTCGACCAAGATCATTCCCGAAGAGCTCGTCCCGCTGCGTCCGATCGGGCGGCTCGTGCTCGACCGCATGGTCGACAACTTCTTCGCCGAGACCGAGCAGGTCGCGTTCTGCACCGCGAATGTCGTCCCTGGCGTCGACTTCACCAACGATCCACTGCTCCAGGGCCGCAACTTCTCCTACCTCGACACCCAGCTGAAGCGTCTCGGCGGACCGAACTTCACCCACATCCCGGTGAATGCTCCCAAGTGTCCTGTCGCCCACTTCCAACAGGACGGTCACATGGCGATGCAGAATCCGGTCGGCCGTGTCAACTACGAACCCAACTCCCGCGGCGGTGCGGAGGCGGGGCCCCGGGAGGACCCAGCGGGCGGTTTCCGCTCCGCAGCCCGCCCGGAGAACGGCGACACCCGGCGCGTCCGATCGGAGACGTTCGCCGATCACTACAGCCAGGCCCGCCAGTTCTTCCTCAGTCAGACCCCGGTGGAACAGGGACACATCGTCGATGCGTTCGTCTTCGAACTCTCGAAGGTCGAGGAGTTGGCGATTCGCGAGCGAGTGGTGGCGAACCTGCGCAACGTCGACGAGTCGATGGCGGCAGCGATCGGTGACGGCCTCGGTTTCGTGGTCATGCCCGATCCGACGCCGGCCGCCCGCACCCCGATCGATCTCCCTCCGTCGCTGCCGCTGAGCATCCTCGCCAACGCGCCCGGCACGTTCGAGGGCCGCAAGCTCGGCGTCCTGGCGTCCGACGACACGAACGCACAAGTGCTGGCCTCGTTGCGTGCTGCGGTGAAGGCCGCCGGTGCGACCATGGAGCTGATCGCACCGACGATCGGCGGCATCACGACATCGGACGGCAAGTTGCACAGGGCGCAGCAGAAGATCGACGGTGGCCCGTCGGTCGTCTACGACGCGATCGCAGTGATCCCGTCGACGGACGGTGCAGCGTGGCTCGCACTCCACGCACCAGCGCTCGATTTCGTCCGAGACGCACACGCCCACTGCAAGTTCGTGGCCTACGCCGACTCCTCGATGGCGCTGTTCGATGCCGCCGGTCTGTCCGACAAGTTCGACGAGGGCTACATGCAGCTGAGCGCGAAGCGGGGGGCGGCGAACGCCTTCCTCGACGTGTGCGGCGCGCTCCGCCACTGGGATCGTGAACCCGCGACCCGTTGGTCGATCCCCATCGGCGTCTGACGTCATCGAGGCGGCGGATCGGTAATCTCCCGGAGTGAACACACGGCTCTCCGCGCTGGACGGCATCGCAGAGATCCTCATCGTCGAGGACGACGCCGGCGATGCGTTCCTGGCCCAGGAGTACATTCGCGACCAGTCGGACGACTCGGTTCGCACCGTTCACGCAAGGACGCTGGAGGCGGCACGGCGAGCCCTCAACGCGTCGACGTCGTGTGTCGTGCTCGACCTGAATCTGCCCGACGCCGACGGCATGACCGCACTCGAGACGATCCGGGAGGACGCTCCCGCCGTCCCGGTGGTGGTGCTCACCGGGCTGCAGGGACGTACGGCCGGGGTTGCCGCCCTCAACGCCGGCGCACAGGACTATCTCGAGAAGAACGAACTGTCGTCGAGCACGCTGTGGCGGTCGATCCGCTTCGCCGTGGAACGCCAACAGAGCACGGCTCGGGGGTTGGCGCTGCTCGGCGTCGCGCTCCGGCGCGACGAGAACAGCCGACTCACCCGGGGGCTGTTGCCGACACCGCAGCTGCGGTCAGGCGATCTCGAGTGGGCCTCGAAGTACGCGCCGGCCTCGAATCAGACCTTGCTCGGCGGCGACTTCATCGATGCGATCGAGTGTGCGGACGGGTCCGTGCGAGTGGTCATCGGCGACGTGTCCGGGCACGGCCCCGAAGAGGCCGCGCTCGGAGCCGCCCTGCGGATCGGCTGGCGGGCACTGGTCTTGTCGGGAGCCGGCCAGCGCGACACCCTCGGTCACCTGGACGAACTCTTCGTCGCCGAACGCGACAGCTCCACCCATTTCACCTCTTTGTGTGACATGAACATCGAGCCCTCACGCTCGAATGTCCGCGTCCTGTCGGCAGGTCATGAGCCACCGGTGCTGGTCGATCCGACGGGGGCGAGACAGCTCATCGTCGAGCCCGGACCGATCATCGGGCTCGGATTGGGCGTCGGCACGCCGACCAGCGTCGACCTGCCGGCGTACTGGAACCTGCTCGTCTTCACCGACGGCGTCTTCGAGGGTCGATCCGGCAACGGGGGGCGTCTCGGCGTCGAAGCGTTCATCGGCATGGCTTCCAGCCATCTCGGGAGCCGGCCGGACGAGAACGGGCTCACCAGCTTGCTCGAAGCGGTCGAGCAGGAGCACGGTGGCGCCCTTCCCGACGACGTCGCGATGTTCCTGCTGACTCGGCGAGCCGACGGCTGAAGGGCGTGGCAGGGGCGGGCATGTTCGGGTCCCGCGGTTCGCTCCGCCGGCGCGTCGCCGTGTTGATGATCCTCGTCGGCGTGCTCGTCGCCGTCATGGCGACCGGCGCCTTCCTCTCGTTGAACAACCTCAGCGCCAACCGGACGCGAGTGGCCGATCGATACGACCCTGCCCTCGTCGCATCGGCTGAGTTGTTGGCGGCTGTCGTCGACCAGGAGACCGGAGTGAGAGGTTTCGTGCTGTCCGGTGACCGCACGTTCCTCGAGCCGTTCACGTTCGGCCAGGAGCGCGAGCAGTCGATCACGGCTGAGCTCCAGGTCCTCCTCGAACGCGATCAGGTCTCCCTGGCGGCACTCGAGGCGTTCGAACGCGCCAGCCTCGTGTGGCGCGAGGAGGCGGGCTCACGACTGAGCGTGCTCGAGCCCGACGAGGTGAGCGACGAGCAGCTCGCCACGAGTAAGTCCCTCTTCGACGAGGTCCGTGCCCGCCACGCAGTCCTCGGCGCCGTCGTCGAACAGCGTCGATCGACGGCTCGAGCCGATCTGGACGCCGCTGCGGATTGGCTGCGGACCTGGCTGATCGGGATGATCGCGATGCTGATCTTCGTCCTCGTCGGCATCGCCGTCGAGCTGCGTCGTTCGGTGCTGCGGCCGCTCACGTCCGCGGTCGACCAGACCAAACTCGTGGCAGAGGGTGATCTCGACCGGCACATCCAGGTCACTGGTCCGAGCGAATTCGTCGAACTGGGTGCAGCAACCGATGCGATGCGACGACAGATCGTCGGCCAGCTCCGAGAGGTCGACGAGAGTCGAGCCGAGCTCGCTGCGTCGAACCGCGAGCTGGAGCAATTCGCCTACGTGGCGTCGCACGACCTCCAGGAGCCCTTGCGCAAGGTCACTGCGTTCAGCCAGCTGCTCCAGCAGCGGTACGGCGGCCAGCTCGACGAGCGAGCCGACAGCTACATCAACTTCGCCGTCGATGGCGCCACCCGGATGCAGGAGTTGATCAACGACCTGCTCACCCTCTCGCGCGTCGGTCGCACGAGCCTCGCGACCGACGAGGTGGTGCTCGACGACGTCGTGTCCCGGGCGATCTCCAACGTGTCGGCGTCGATCGACGCCGCCGGCGCGACCGTCACCGCGGGACCGATGCCCGTCGTTCGCGGTGAA
The DNA here is from genome assembly GCA_031398325.1 of Actinomycetes bacterium. Classification (GTDB taxonomy): domain Bacteria; phylum Actinomycetota; class Acidimicrobiia; order Acidimicrobiales; family Ilumatobacteraceae; genus Sva-07. The sequence continues at coordinate 10,728 of JANNNB010000026.1, read as the reverse complement.
CGCACGCTGCTGATCGGGCTGTTCCAGAACCTGATCAGCAACGCCGTCAAGTTCCGTGATCCGGACCGCCCCTGCTGCGTTTCGATCACCGCCCGCGGGGGTGATGGGCAGCCGTACGAATTCGACGTGACCGACAACGGCATCGGTATCGAACCGCAGTACGCCGACCGCGTCTTCGTGGTCTTCCAACGTCTGCACACACGCGAGCAGTACGAGGGCACCGGCATCGGGCTCTCCATCTGCCGCAAGATCGTCGAGCACCACGGCGGGCGGCTCTGGATCGCGACCGACCACACCGGACCGGGCACGACGTTCCGATTCACCCTTCCCGAACCCGAACCCCGGCCCGAACCCGAACCCGACGAACCGAACACACCAGGAGCAGCCGAACATGTCGAGTGAACGCGTGATCGAGGAGATCGACATCCTGCTCGTCGAGGATGATCCCGGCGATGTGGTGCTCACCACCGAGGCACTCAGCGGCAGCAAGCTGACGAACAATCTGCACATCACCGAGAACGGCGAGCTGGCGATGAAGTTCCTCCGGCGTGAGCCGCCGTACGAGGGCGCGCCTCGACCCGATCTGGTACTGCTCGATCTGAATCTGCCTCGGATGGACGGGCGCGAAGTTCTCGCAGCCATCAAGGGTGATCCGGAGCTTCGCCGGATTCCCGTCGTTGTGCTCACCACCTCGGAGGCGGAGGAGGACATCGTGCGGAGTTACGACCTGCACGCCAACGCCTACGTGACCAAACCGGTCCACTTCGACCGGTTCATGGAGGTCGTGCGCCACATCGACGACTTCTTCATCACGATCGTGAAGCCGTCGCCACGGTGATCACCGACGCGGAGAATCCGAATCCGAGTTACCGTTCGCCGATGGAACGCCGAGTCACCGCATACCTCCAACTCGAGGTGGCGGCGACCGCTGATCTGGTCCTCGCGATCGCCGTGGCCGAGGGAATCGATCGTGCCGACGAAGCGCTCAGCATCACCCTCGACGGGGTGCCGATCCAGTCGACGCCGATCGACGCGCCGCACGGCGGCCGGCTCCATCAACTCCGGGGTGTCGAACCCGGACACATCGTGATCGACTACCGGGCGACGGCGCTCGGAACGGCCGACCCGACGCCGGTCGCCGAGAGCGACTGGTTCCAGTACATCCGTCCGAGCAGGTACTGCGAGAGCGACAAACTCGGCCCGCTCGCCCGTGCCGAGTTCGCCGGCCTCGACGACGTCGACCTGCTCGCCGCCGTGTCGAGCTGGGTCGGTTCCCACATCTCCTACGTCACCGGGTCTTCGCGACCGACCGACGGCGCGGTCAACACGCTGCTCGCCCGCTCGGGCGTCTGTCGCGACTTCGCTCACCTGACCGTGGCGCTGCTCCGCGCCAACGATGTGCCCGCTCGGGTCGTGGCCGTCTACGCGCCGGGGCTCGATCCGATGGACTTCCATGCGGTTGCCGAGGCATGTGTCGACGGGGCGTGGTACGTGGTCGACCCCACCTGCCTCGCACCGCGAAGCTCACTCCTGCGTATCGCCACGGGTGCCGATGCTGCCGACACGGCGTTCTTGACGGTGATCAACGGCGTTGCCGACTTGACCTACATGGAGGTGACGGCGGTCGTCGATCCGGATCTGCCGATCGACCAGGTCAGCGAGCTGGTGCAGCTCGGCTGACTCCGGTCGCCCCGCCACCCGGCCCGGAAGTTCGGGCTCGGACGGGAGGTCTCCGGCGTCTCAGGCGATCGGGTCGGGCAGCACCGGAGGTGGCTCCGGCATCGGCCCGGGTGGTGCCGGGTCTGGCATCGGCTCGGGAGTCGGTTCCTGTTGCGGGATGATCGGTGGAGGTCCCGGATCGGGGTTCGGATTCGGGACGACGGTCACGCCAGCGCTTCCTCGTCGGCCGCGATCTTGTCGTGCACCGCGGTCGTGGCGGAGTCGATCACACCGTTGACTCGATCCGTGGCAGCGTCGGCGATGTCACCCACGCCGGAGCTGACGGTCCCTGCGACCGACGCCGTGCGGCCGCTCGTGGCCGAGCGGGCAACGGAACGCAGCTTCGCCTGTTGACGGTCGTCGAGGTTGGCGACGATCGCGCCACCGACGAGAAGGCCGGAGATGAACGTAATCCACTTCATGATGCACTCGATTTCTGAAAGGTTTGTCTGACTGGGTTGTTGCTTCGAACTCGTGTGGTCACGAGGCGAGCTTCGACAGCGCGTCCGGCAGACGACGCTGCTGCACGAAGTCGGGGGTGAGCTTGTTGACGTCGACCTTGTCGACCGTGTCCTTGGTGACGCTGATCGTGTCGTTGAGGGTGTCGGTGATCTTCGAGCCGACCTTGTCCAGCGTGGACTTGTCGATGCCGACCGTGTCGATCGCCTTGGCGAACGTCCCAGCGTTCGAACGCCCGCGTTCGCTCTCGACCACGCCGACGACGACCAGGCCACCCGACAGCAACGGGATCACCCGGTTCAACATCTTCTGTCGCCGCAGCTTCGCCGCGACGTCATCGGTGAGTTCGACGCCGTCGACCGTGTCGAGGACGCCGGCGGCTTCGATCCGGCGGCCGAGCCACCGTGAGTAGGCCGCAGCAGCAAACGCCGTGAGTGTCAGTCCGGTCTTGATCAGAACGAGAGGGCCCCCGAGCCTGGCGAGTCGTGACGTCTTGCGCTTGAGCATTCTTTCGTCTCCTGTCGAATTGCCCGACCTCGAGATCGCGGCGGGCCGTACGACGGCGGTACCCAGACGGACGGAGCCGAAACGCCCGGATCAGCACGTCCGGCTGTCGAAGCCGGCTACTGACGCGGCGGGAGGCCGAGGCGCTCGCGCGCCTGGTCGTACTCGACGACTTCGATCTGCTGGCCGTAGGACACCGCTTCGGCGAACGTCGCCAACCACTCGATGTCGGTCGTCGCAGCGAGGAAGTCGGACATGTGCACCGCACCGAGGTGATGTGTCGACATCAGGTCGAAGAACATCGCGTCGGCCTCTGCACCGCGCGCCGCTGCGAGCGCGTCGATCTGCTCGACGGTTGCCATCCCGTCCATCTCGTCGAGTGGTGTCGGCGTCGACATCCACGTCATCGCCATGCGATCGGGTTCGCCGCGCCCGTAGCCGGCATCGCCGAGCCACGTCTCCATGCGCCCGATGTCGCGTGTCTGGAACAGGATCACATCACGGGCGTACGACGCAGCATCGCCGTCGGCGTTGTTCTCGAGGTACGTGTTCGACAGCAGCAAACCCTGCTCATGGTGATCGATCATGTCCTGGAGGTAACCCACCTCAGCCGCACCGAACGGCGGTTCCGTCGAATTCGACTCGCTCAACCAATCGGCCAGCGCGGCGACACCGACGATGAGGAGGATCACACCGAGTCCGACGAGGCCCCACGTGACGATGCGTCCCATGGTCTCGTCGGAGACCACCTGCTCCTCGTCGTCCCGGACATCGGGCTCGTCCGTGTCAACACTGGCCATAGGGGAACGATATCGGCGCCGCCCATGGGGATCTCGGCGATGCGGTCTGTGGTCATCACAGCTGCGACGATTTCGACGTGCAGGGGCCGGAGTCGAAACAGCGGGGGGAGATCATCTGGTCGCCGGACCCGGGCTCGATCGCGTCGAGTCAGATGGCTGCGTTCGGACGCTTCTGTTCGAGGCTCACGGACCGTGACCTCGCCCCATTCCCTGCGCTGCTCGACTGGTCGATCACCGAGCCCGGCGCCTTCTGGACCGCGTTCGCCGACTGGGCGGGCGTGCGCTGGCACGACGAGCCGAGCGCAGCGCTCATCGAGCGGGCGATGCCGGGAACGCATTGGTTTCCAGGTGGCACCCTCAACTATGCCGATCACGCACTTGCCGGAATCGACGGTGACGTGGCCGTCATCTCGCGCTCCCAGACCCGCGATCGCACGAGCCTCACGTACGGCGAACTGCGCGAACAGGTCCGCTGGTGCGCCGCCGGGTTGCGTCGACTCGGCGTGGAACCCGGTGATCGCGTCGTCGGCCTGCTGCCGAACATCACCGAGACGATCATCGCGTTTCTGGCCACCGCGAGTATCGGCGCGATCTGGTCGTCGTGCGCTCCCGAATTCGGCACCTCCGCGATTCTCGACCGATGGCGACAACTCGGGCCGACGGTGCTGCTCACCATCGACGGCTACCGGTACGGCGCCCGATCGATCTCGTGCGCCGACAAGATCGACGCACTGTTGGCCGATCTGCCGTCGCTCCGCCACGTGGTCACCGTGCGCTACCTCGACGCCGCTCCGGTGGCGGTCGACCCCGCCAGCTTGGTGAATGGCTCGATCATCGCGTGGGCCGACCTGTGTTCGGCATCGGCCGCGGGAGGCGATCACCTCACCTTCGCCACGGTGTCGTTCGACCATCCGCTGTACGTACTGTTCTCGTCGGGAACCACCGGGTTGCCCAAGGCCATCGTCCATTCGCACGGCGGGATGGTCGTCGAGCACCTGAAGGCCCTACGCCTTCATCACGACATCACCCCGGACGATGTGTTCATGTGGTTCACGACCACCGGCTGGATGATGTGGAACTACCTCGTCTCCGGCCTGCTCACGGGGTCCACCATCGTGCTGTTCGACGGTGATCCGGCCTCACCCGATCTCAACACGCTGTGGTCGATCGCTGACGACGAGGACGTGAGCGTGCTCGGCGTCGGTGCACCGTTCCTCATGGGGTGCCGGGCCGAGGGCATCGAGCCTGCACGCGACTTCCGGCTCGAACACCTCCGTCAGATCGGTTCGACCGGAGCGCCCCTGCCTCCGGACGGATTCCGCTGGGTGCGCGACCACGTGGGGGCCGACGTGCAGCTCTGCTCGATCAGCGGAGGCACCGACGTGTGCACCGCGTTCCTCGGTGCGGCCCCAACCGTGCCCGTGCGTGCCGGCGAGATCGGCACGCGGATGCTCGGCTGTGATGTCAGGGCGTTCGACGAACTCGGCAACGAATGTGGAGCCGGTGAGACCGGAGAGCTCGTCATCTGCACGCCGATGCCCTCGATGCCCACCGGGTTCTGGGGCGACGACTCTGGAGAGCGCTACCGCGCTGCCTACTTCGAACACTTCGAGGGGGTGTGGCATCACGGCGACTGGGTCCGCTTCGAGGAGGACGGCGGGTGCGTGATCACTGGACGGTCCGACGCCACCCTCAACCGCGGTGGGGTGCGACTCGGCACCGCCGAGTTCTACTCGGTCACCGACGCGCATCCTGATCTCGCGGACAGCATCGTGGTGCACCTCGAGGACGCGAACGGTGGCCCGGGGGTGCTGATTCTGCTCGTGTCGACCCGTTCCGGCGACGTGTTCGCCGACGACGCCCGCCGCGAGCTCGCCCAGCAGCTGCGAACGAGACTCTCACCTCGGCACGTTCCCGATGTGGTCGAACAGTTCAGGGTGATCCCGCGAACCCTGACCGGCAAGCGGATCGAGATACCGGTCAAACGCCTCCTGGGCGGCGCTGATCCAGCTCGAGTCACGAGCCGTGACGCGCTGACCGACCCGACGGCCTTCGACGAGATCGCCGCATGGGCAGCTCGCTACCCGCACCCCTGAGCCCGGCAAGGTCATCAGCAGCGGCAGGTGTTGCGGCACACGCCGATGCCCTCGATCCGGGTGACGACCTCGTCGCCGTTGCGTAGGAAGCGTGGCGGGGTGCGCGCTGCGCCGACCCCGCCCGGCGTGCCGGTTGCAATCACGTCACCCGGTTCCAACGTGATGATCGACGAGATGTACTCCACGAGCGTCACCGGATCGAAGACGAGGTCGCCGGTGTCGGCCTCCTGCATTCGCTCACCGTTCACGTCGCAGCTGATCACTCGGTCCGGCCCGGGCGCCTCGTCGGGCGTCACGAGCCACGGTCCGAGCGGGGTCGTGTGTTCGAACATGCCGACACAGATGACCTTGTCGGGATCGACGATCAACGGGGCGTAGTCGAGCCCGTCGACGGGGTGTTCGCGGCCGCCGGCCGAACGGGCGACACGCTCCCAGTCATCGCCCGCCAGGAGTGCGCCGACGTCGACGGCGTCGAGTTCGACGACGACGTGGCCAGCGAAACGGACAGCTCGGGTCGAACCATCGAAGCGAACGGTTGCAAGTCTCATGCCGGGCGCTCCGTCATCGCCGCACTCTAGGCAGACGGTCCACTCAGATCGGTCAGACGGCCACAGGCGTGCGATCGAGCGCGACGACTCGCGTGAACTCCGCGCCGACGAGGACGATCTGGGCCTCGTAGTAGATCCACAGGAGCAGCAGCACGACACCGCCGGTCGCCCCAGTCACCGACGACCCGCCGTACCGCCGCAGGTAGAACCCGATCGCCGATGTGCCGACGACGACGAGCAGCGTCGTCGTCGCCCCGCCGATGAGCGCGGCCGACCAGGGCGCTCTCGTGTCGGGGAGGTACCGGAACAGCAGCACGAACACCCCGATCCCGAGGGTCCACGACGCGGCAGCACCGACGAGTGCCGAGACCGATTCGACGATCACGACGTCGGGCACGAGTTGCTCGATCACCGCCGTGATCGCGTTGATGATGAAGCCGAGGAGCAGGACCAGCCCCGCCGACAGGATGACCGCGAACGCCCCGAGCCGACGCAGGAACGACTGGCGGAAACCGGAGCGCACCGGCAGCTCCCAAATCGTGTTGAGCGCATCCTGCAACGACAACACCACGAGCGAAGCCGCAAGGACGAGCGCTCCGATGCCGATCAGTCCAAGTCCGGCGATCGTTCCCGTGTCGCCGAGTACCGACGCGATCGCCGTGGAGAATCCTGCCGCATCCGGACCGAACACGACCTCCAACCGATCATCGAGGTACGCCTGCACGTCCGTATCGGACACCACGAGCCCGGCGACGGCGAGGCTGAGCGCCAGGATCGGGATCAGCGCGAACAGGCTGTAGTACGCGATGCCTGCCCCGAGACGGATCGTCCGATGCATCCGCCACTGCTGATACGTCGTCATGCCGAGCGTGTAGGCCCGGCGAATGGGACGGGGCAGCCCGCGGCGCATCGAACGCACAGTACGCCGCTGCTCCCGGGCCAGCCGGAACCGACCATGTCAGCAGAACTATCAAGATTTGTTAGTCATCCCTAATACATGTCCTCTATCCTCTCCGACGATGAGGACCTTCGCGCCCAGCTCGACGGTCGGCACGACCCGCGAGCCAGCTGGCGCAGCGGCCGACGAGTCGGCGCATCCCTTCGGCGCACCGACCGAGCGATCGCTTCTCGACGGCGTCCCCCTGGACGAGGCACTCGACCGTCCGCACCTGCCCGGAGGCCGGGTTGAGCGCGTCACCCGGACCCGTCGGGCCACCGGCGTCGTGCTGCTCCTCGCCACCACCGGCTTCGGTGTCGTGCTCTCGCTCGCCATCGGCTCGAAGTCGATCCCGTTCGGCACCGTGTTCGAGTCGTTCGCCGGCTTCGACTCCTCGCTCACCGATCACCTCATCGTCCGCGACCTCCGGCTCCCCCGCACCGTGCTCGCGGTGATGGTGGGCGCCGCCCTCGGCGTGGCGGGGGCACTCATGCAGGGGGTCACCCGCAACCCGCTCGCCGACCCCGGGCTGCTCGGCGTCAATGCCGGCGCGGCGTTCGCCGTCGTCGTCGCGATCTGGGCATTCGAGATCACCGACGTGTTCGGCCTGGTGTGGTTCGCGTTCGCCGGCGCCGCACTCACATCCGTGCTCGTCTACCTGCTCGGATCGATGGGCCGTGGCGGCGCGAACCCCGTGCGCCTCGCCCTCGCCGGCGCCGCGTTGTCCGCACTGCTCGGCGCGTTCATCGGTGCCATCACCCTGCTGGATCAAGCCACGCTCGACCAGTACCGCTTCTGGGCAGTGGGCTCGCTGTCAGGGCGCGATGCGACCGTGACCGGTCAACTCTTCCCGTTCGTCGCGGTCGGATTGCTCATCGCGTTCGGCGCCGGACGACAGCTGAACGCCCTCGCGCTCGGCGAGGAAGCGGCACGATCGCTCGGCACGAAGGTCAACACGACGCGGGCCGTCTCGGCGTTGGCGATCACCTTGCTGTGCGGTGCCGCGGTCGCCGCCTGCGGGCCGATCGCGTTCGTCGGTCTCGTGGTCCCCCACGCCGTTCGGGTGTGGTTCGGCCCCGACCAGCGGTGGCTGATGCCGGCCTCCGCTCTCGCCGGCGCCACGCTCCTGCTCTACTGCGACACCGCTGGCCGCATCGTCGCACGTCCGGGAGAGATCCAGGTCGGCATCATGACCGCGGCGATCGGCGGGCCGGCGTTCGTGTTCCTCGTGCGCCGGACCCGAATGGCGCAGCTGTGACGCTCGTCGCGGATCCCCCCGTCGTCGAGCGCAACGCCGCATCGACGGTCGATGCTCCGCGGCTGTCCATCCGTGGGCGGTTCATCCGTACGAGCTTCTTCTCCGTGCGGGTCGACCCGCGCGCCTTCGGGGTGTGTGCCGTGCTGGCCGGCCTGATCGCCGTGTTCGGGTGCTGGGCGATCAGCGTCGGCGACTTCCCGATCCCGATCGGCGAAGTGGTCGGGACCCTCCTCGGCAACCCCACCGAGGACTCGGAGTTCATCATCGGAACGCTGCGCCTCCCGCGTGTGTTGGTCGGTATCGGCGTCGGTGCGGCGTTCGGCATGTCCGGCGCGATCTTCCAGGCCCTGGTCCGCAACCCCCTCGGTTCGCCGGACCTCATCGGGTTCAACTCGGGCGCGGCGCTCGGGGCCGTCGTGATGATCGTGTACGTCGGCGGCACCTCGACGCAGATCGCACTCGGCGCCATCGGTGGTGGGTTCGTGGCCGCCATCGTCGTGTTCCTGCTCGCCTGGAAGCGAGGAGTCAAGGCATACCGGCTGGTGCTCGTCGGGATCGGGTGCGGGTTCGCCATCGACGCCGCCATCGACTACCTGATCACCCGGGCGAGGATCACGGACGTCCAGCGCGCCGCGGTCTGGATGACCGGGTCGCTCAACGGGCGGTCGTGGGATCAGGTGCGGCTGGTCGGACTCACGTTGCTCATCCTCGGGCCGCTGGCGATCCTCATGCAGCGTTCACTCGATCGACTCGAACTCGGCGACGACTGCGCGGCTGCGCTCGGGCTCGGTGTCTCCCGGTCGAAACTTGCGCTGGTCGTGATCGGTGTGGCGCTCGCCGCACTCGGAGTCGCCGCGGCCGGACCCATCGTGTTCGTCGCGTTCGTCGCCGGCCCGATCGCCCGGCGACTCGTGCACTCGCCCGGTGCGTGCATCGTGCCGGCCGCGTTCGTCGGGGCGCTGGTCGTGGTCGTCGCCGATCTCGCGGCCCGACGAGTCATCGCCCCGACCGAACTTCCCGTCGGCATCATGACCGCCATCATCGGCGCCCCGTACCTGTTGTGGCTCCTGATGCGCCAGGCCCGGACAGGAGCGTTGTGAGTCGCAATCCGCGGATCGAGCCCATCGCCGACTCGCCGAACACGATGACGCACCCGAACGGCTCGGACTCGTCCCGCCTCCGGGCCGACAACGTGCGGCTCGCGTACGACGACCGCACGATCATCGACTCGCTGTCGCTGTCGATACCCGACGGCAAGGTGACCGTGATCGTCGGGCCGAACGCGTGCGGCAAGTCCACCCTGCTGCGGGCGCTCGCCCGGCTGCTCCGACCGACCGCCGGCCACGTGATCCTCGACGGGGAGCAGATCCATCGCCTCCCGACCAAGGAGGTCGCCCGGCGCCTCGGGCTGCTCCCGCAGACCCCGATCGCTCCCGAGGGGATCCTGGTGGTCGATCTCGTCGCCCGCGGGCGCACCCCCCACCAGAAGCTGTTCCAGCAGTGGTCGGAGTCGGACGAACGCGCGGTGCACGCCGCCCTCGACGCGACGTCGTCGATGGACCTGGCCGACCGTCCGGTCGACGAGCTCTCCGGTGGACAGCGCCAACGCGTGTGGATCGCGATGACGCTCGCGCAGGAGACCGACCTGCTGCTGCTCGACGAGCCGACCACGTTCCTGGACATCGCGCACCAGATCGACGTGCTCGACCTGTGCGAGGAGCTCAACCGCGAGCAGCAACGCACGGTCGTCCTCGTCCTCCACGACCTCAACCTTGCCTGTCGTTACGCGGACCACATCGTCGCCATGCGCGACGGGGTCATCGTCGCCGCCGGGCCGCCCGCTGAGGTCATCACCGTCGCCAACGTGCGCGACGTGTTCGGTCTCGACTGCGTGGTGATCGACGATCCGGTGAGCCACACGCCACTCGTCGTGCCGATCGGCAGCCGTCACTCGGCGCCGCACCTGGTGCCATTGCCCCCGACGCCAGCGCGCGGCACGCACACAGCCGACGTTTAGTCCGGGTACGAGCCGGGAACTTCTGACCGGTCCCGGAACACGCCGGGCTCGAGCGAAGGACAACGTTCTCATGGGTTTTCTCCTCTGGCTGGTCGCAGCCATCCTGGTCATCGTCGGCATCGTGCAGCTCCTGCAGGGCCAGATAATCTTCGGCGTCCTGCTGATCGTTGCTGGCTGCGCCGTCGGCCCCGGCGGTTGGAGCATCTTCAACAGGCGCAACGCCTGAATCGCCCAGTCAGTCACGCGTCAGCACACGATCCGGCGAGGTGGGGGAGAGCTTGCGTGGCCGGGCGGGCCCCCCCCACGGGGGGGCCAACCAGGCCCGACCCCGTGGGGGGGAGGGGGAAAAAATTTTATGCAGTGGCGGGTTGGTAAAAAAAAAAAAAAAAC
>JANNNB010000276.1:0-5721 GCA_031398325.1 Actinomycetes bacterium | reverse complement strand
ACGAAGGACAAGGCGTGCGTGGACGTATGCCCCGTGCAATGCATCTACGAGTTCGACCCGCAAAAGAACATTCTGTTCTCCCAGGTCGAAGCCGGCGACGGGCCCATCGAGAACCAACACACACCGAACCCGGACACCATCACCGTGTTCGGCGACGCCCTGTTGTATGTCAACCTCGACGAATGCACCTCCTGCACCGCGTGCTACCAGCCCGGCTTCCGATCCACCCGACCGTCGCCGAGTTCTACCCGACGATTCTCGCCGGCCTCGAACCTCTCGACTGACCGACCCAACGGTGGGCGCCACCGTGGCGGCGGCGCCCACCCTGGCTCACGAGACTGGGACCGCAACGCGCTCGAGGGCGATCGACTCGACGTCGATGGTGATCGGGGCGAACGACTGATCAGCATTGCCGGAGTCGTCGTGGAGCAACACTCGTCGCCGAGTCGCGAATGCGAAGCCGTCAAACAACTTGTGGTCGTAGCTGTAATGAGCCACGGGCGGGTTCCCGGTGACGTCGGGGGAGTAGTCCATCCGGCGTTGCATGAACTTGGCGTCGTAGTAGAAGACCTGGTCGGGATTGTGGTTCGCGATCGACCTCGGGAATGTCACCGCCAGCCGGCGCCACGTTTCGCCGTCTTCCTCCCACGGGGCGATCTCCTGCGTCTCCACGCCGTCATAGGTGAACACGAACGGCGCAGTGAGGTAGTTCCAGACAGCAGCGCTGGTGAAGTACGCCACCTGGATGGCGTCCCACGGCGTCGTCATCGGATCGAAGTCAGCGGGGAAGGTGCTGCGCGGCTCCAGCCGTTCGTCGACGACGAGCCCGTCGGTGCTCCGGATCGTCACGCGTTCAGGATCGACCGTCAATGTCGAAACCAAATTGGGTGCCGTGAACGGAGCGAACGTGATCACCTCGTTGTGCGGATCGAGTGTGACCGTCTGCGCCGTATAGATCTCCGGCCATCCACGCGCACCCCAGAACGGGCCACCGAGAGACATCGTTGCAGTGAGCGTGGTGACGTCGTGCCATCGGTCGAGGCCGCCATGGGCGTCCAACACGGCGTTGAGTAGTTCATTCTGGTTCTTCACGCTTGAGCTCCTTGGTTGAGCGACATCAAGTGATGCGGCACTGTCCACGGTCGCGCCGTAGGCGTTCGGTCGCGCCCGTGACGATCACTGGTTGGAGCCCTGGCGGGCGAACACGGATGCGTTGCTCTCGTCTACCATGCACCGTGAATCATCGCACTGGTGGGTCGGACCAGTGTCCATCCCGGGCGCGACGGCTGCCGTCGTTTGCGACTGTGGAGGTACTGCGAGACGCGCAGCACTGATGAAAGGACATCACTGTGCACACCAAGATCACCATCATCTACGACAACCCGCTTGATCCCGGGGCGTTCGAGGTTGCCTTTCCCGACCAAGTCGAGTTGGCCCGCAAGGTCCCTGGGATCCAGACGCTCGAGAGCTCGAAAGTTTGGCCGAAAGAGGACGGGAGCGACACGCCGGCTTACCGACTGCTCGACTTGTACTTCGTTGACTATGACGCGGCTTCCGCAGCCGTCGCCACCGAAGAGGCCGGGGCGCTCCTCTCAGCCGTGTTCGCCAGCGCGACCGGCGGCGTTCGGATCGTGTTTGCGCTTGTCGAACACTCCGACTCGTCGACATAGCGGCGTGGCTCACCGCCGGCCGCCACCGGCGGTGAGCCGTCCGGCTCACGGTGACCAGGGATCCGACCGGGGAACACACCTGGTTCGAACACCAGCGATCAGCGTCACCGTGGGCACATGAACTACACACCCAGAGACCAAACGGTCGAACGACCGAATACCGACGGATTTCTCCGCCGGATCCTTGTCGCCACGGATGGATCGTCCTCATCCACAGAGGCTGTCGACGTGGCCATCGAACTCGCCGCGGAGCAGCAAGCAGAGCTCGTCGTCATTCACGTTGTCGCGCTGGTCGATTTCATCGAGCCGTACAGCTTCGAGGACGTCGGAACTGCGGTACTTCACGAGCCGACCGAGTTCGACCGTCGAATGCTCGACGACGCAGCAACCGTCGCATCCGAGCACGGCGTCACCGTGACGACCGCAATGCTCCCGGGAGCCGCCGTCGAGGTCATCGTGGAGGCCGGTGAGACCCACGATGTCAACCTGATAGTGGTGGGTTCACGCGGGCACGGTGCCATAGCGAGTGCGTTGCTTGGCAGTGTCTCCATGGGCGTGCTGCAGCGATCGAGTAGGCCGGTGCTCATTGTCCGTGGCGCGAAGGTGGATCACCGCCAGCAGCGTCGTCCGCTCAGCCGAACGTGAAGCAGAACAGCTCTGCGCCGCCGTCAAGGAACTCGATCTCGAACAACCGGTCCTCGATTGGCGCCGGCTGCCGAATCAGCTGATACAGCCGCGGTTCAGAGATGATGCCCGCTCCGTTGTCATCGACATCGAGGCCATGCGCCTCCTGTGGAGGCAGCCCGTCGACCGATACACGAAACCGAATTGGCGATGTCATGTCCGATGGCGCGACCACCAGATTCAAGTCACGCGCGCGGAAGCGATACGCGAGTGTCGCGTTGGGTTTGTTCACCACGACCAGATCGCGTCGCACGGTCCAATCACCCTGGATGCCCCACTCGTTGATCCGTAGCGGCAACGGCAACGTGTATGGGCGGGCGCGGTCGAGTTCGTCGACTTGGTTGGCAAAGCCAAAGGATCGAGAGAAGCCGACGTAGGTCTCGCTCGATCGCAGATTCCGTGAGGTCCCAAAGTTGACGAGGACCACCTTGTCGCGAAGCTCCTTCGCGGTGATTGGTTCGGAGTTCAGCCAGGCAGTGGCGCCCGAGATCAGTGGCAGGCGAGGTTTCACCGGTAGCGGGATGCGCTCGAACAGGTCGTAGACATTCACTTGCCGCTCTCGGACCGTGCCAGCCCGGCGAGGGCCGCGCTGGTCGCGATGCCATAAATCATGTGGGCTGACAGGTCTTTCGCGAGAGTGCGCTGGTCGTACTTCCAGATCGGCTTGTACACCCCAGCGATCGGGAGGATCACATAGCCAACCGCCCAGACCGTCGGTCCGAGAGCGAGCATCCGCGCCGTTGGGTGCCTCGGCGTCTTGGCGGCCAAGGCCGCGTATTGCAAACCCCACCCAATGCCGGTCGCCCAATGGACCGTGTTGGTCGTGCGGCGCGCCCACTCGTCGGGCGGCTCTCGCCTGAGGACGACTCGCGCCAACTTCCTGCCAAGTTGCCCGGGGGCGGATGCCTGCTCCCACGATGTGAGGCCGGCGGCGGACTCCCAGTTCCATGCTGACTCTCGGCCGCCGTCTGCTCGATAGCGCCGATACAAGAGCAAGTCCATCGCAGACGTGCCGACCGCACCGGCAACCACGCCGGCGGCCTGTCGACTGACGAACCTCGTGCTGATTGTGTTTCTCATGGCTTCGTACCTCCTGGGTGTTGGATGGACGTTGGCAGCGTCGGAACGATGGCGATTGGGCTCTGTGCCCTTCGGAATCCGTCTCGAGCAGTCGACCGTTGGCTGGTTCGATGACGCCAAGAGTTCGGTCGCGAACCAATGACCACCAGAGCGGCACCGACCGATTCGGCTTCGAGAGCGCGACCCGCCGCCCCTCCCACGAAGTGCCGGTGCACCTCGACATCGGGAAAGGCAGTGCGGTAGGCGTGAATCGTGTCGTCGATGGCCGCCAGCCTTCGCAAGTCCTCGATGTCGAATCCGAGTTTCGACGTCGAGAGCCCCAGGGGCGACGCAAGTGAGCAGGCGTGGATCACCGTGAGCGCGGTATCTCGGCTTGACGCAGCTTGGAAGGCGTAGGTCAAGGCGGGTGTGGCTCCGGTGACGGCGTCGATGCCGACTACCACCCGCCCTGCTGATGGCCCGCCGGAGCGGTCGTGCTCGAGTCTCACGATCGCGACCGGTCCTCGGGCTCGTCGCGTGGTCCGCCAGGACACGGCCCATCGATCGAAGAGCTTGGGGTGTCCGCGTCCAATGACGATCAATGCGTCGTGACGACCGGCCCGAAGGATTGTGCGAGCGATTCCGCCGACGTCGAGATGGGTGGTGATCACGATGTCTGGTGCGATCGATCCAGCTCGCTCCGATGCTTCGGCGAGGATCCGTCGACCGGTGTCTGCTGCGCGGGTGTCATTCAGATTGAGGGCAACCGTGCACAGCGGATCGAAACTGATCAGAGGGGTCTTGTTCACGTGGAGGATCCGCAGCTGGGCCCCGCGGGCCGACGACTCGGCCGCTGCCCAGTCCAGAGCTTGCCAACCGCTCTGTCGGCCGTTCACGGCGACGAGGATCGAGTCGTTGCCGTGGTACAGGTCCACGACTCCGATCGTCGCGACGGAAGCGGCCCCGGTAGTGCTCGTTCCACGGGGATCTGCCTCGACTTCTGCGACCTCGTTGGCTGAGCTGAATTCGGGTGTGTCCACGATGAACTCCTGCGTGTCTCGTGATCACCGGCTGGTGCCGATGCTTCACGATCGCGAAATCGGAGCGAGGTGGAACCCGTCGGTCACACTGGTCGAGACACTGGTGCTCAACGCGGCGTCGATGGATCTGCCCAATCGCAAGACACCGGTGGGGACTCTTGCCGTGACACTGCTCGCCAGCGCTGTAGCTCCCGGCATCGGAACGATCCTCGGTCGCCAGGCCGAGCACGAGACGTTGGCAGTGATCCGCCGAACTGGATCGCCGACGCCGAGACCGACGATGCGAATTCAGGTGGACTCTGATCCAGCGGGGCACCTCACCCCGACGCGTCGACAACCGTCGGGTGCTGAACCGCGATCAGAGCGATGTCGACGGGTTCGTATTCGGTGCCGGTTCCGCCACGCCCTTTTCACGCCCTCGCCCACAAAGACCGCCGTTGAGCAGGCAGTATGCCGATGGACGGGGGTGAGGTTCGCAGAGGTTCCCCCCAGCACTCAGATCCACAAAAGTCCTGCTCAGCGGGGTCGTGGCGTCGGCATTCGTGCGCCGCGTGGATAACCTCGGCGACCTGCATAACACCTGGTAGAAGGCCATTTTCTGCGCGGCGGAGCTGGGGGGAATCGAACCCTCACACACTTCGCGCTGCGCACCTGCTCACAACACGTGACCCCAGGTCAGACCCGATTTCCTGGGTGACACAGACGGACTGGAGTGACCGATGTTGACCGGTGTGACACGCCCTTTCCACGCCCCACACGCCCTTTTCACGCCCTCGACTGGCGGCACCACCCTCGGTCCACGACCCCGAGGACAGAATTCGACTCGATCGATCCATGACAGAATTCTGCGCTCGTGACGTCACGGACGACATCACGAGTCTGCTGCGTCGGAACTGCCGAAGCGTCCTTGACCGGCACTTTCGGGGCGCCGGCCTGGAGCATGGCTGTGGGACCTCCATCGCAACGTCGTCAGCGGTGGAGGTAGGGAACGACACCGCAGGGCTCCGAGCGGCATCCAGGCGGTGTGACAATTCCGCGCCGATCACTCGGTGGTGGGGGGCGTCTCGCGTCTCGACGTGTCGTCGACGATGTTCACTTGGGCGCGAGGGACCCGCTCGCGAAATCGCTTGATGGCCACACCTACCTTGTCGCCGACGAGTGCAGCAACGTCAACGTCCACGCCCTTGTCCGCGACGTAGAGCACAACTTCCACAAGAGTGTCACCCGTGCCGCGATCCTCAAGAGGCGGCGCGTAGTCGACCTCGAGC
>JANNNB010000342.1:0-6194 GCA_031398325.1 Actinomycetes bacterium | reverse complement strand
CGAATTTCGGGTGTGATCCGGAGCAATTCGTAGACACCGATGCGGTCGCGGTAGCCGGTGTTGTTGCAGTAGCTGCAACCCTTGCCGTGGTAGAAGACGGTCTTGTCGCTGCCGCCGGAGTGCTGGCGGAACACGGCGAGTTCCTCGGCCCCAGGGGTGTACGGCTCCTTGCAGTTGTCGCACATCTTGCGCAACAGACGCTGGGAGACCACACCGACGATGGCCGAGGCGACGAGGAAGGCCTCGATGCCCATGTCGAGCAGGCGGTGCAGCGCAGCGACCGAGTCGGTGCCGTGCAGTGACGAGAGCACGAAGTGGCCGGTGAGCGCCGACTGGATGGCGATGCGCGCAGTGTCGGCATCTCGAATCTCGCCGACGAGGATCACGTCGGGGTCCTGACGCAGGAGAGCCTTGAGCCCGGTGGCGAAGGTCAGGCCTGCCTTGACGTTGGTCTGCACCTGGTTGATGCCCGGGAACACGTACTCCACCGGGTCTTCGACGGTGGTGACGTTCTTGCCGGTCGAGTTGATCTCGAGCAACGTGGCGTACAGGGTGGTCGTCTTGCCGGCCCCCGTCGGGCCGGCACAGATGACCATGCCGAAGGGCGCGTGCACCAACTTGGCATAGGTCTTGTAGGTCTCCGCCGGCATGCCGAGCTCGGCCAGGCCGACCATCGACTTCGACTTGTCGAGCAGACGCATGACGATCTTCTCGCCGAACACGGTCGATACCGAAGCGACGCGGACGTCGAGCGGTCGGCCGTCGACCTTGGTCGAGAACTGACCGTCCTGCGGGGCCCGCTTCTCGACGATGTTCATCTCCGACATGATCTTCAGACGACTGATCAGTGCGTTGTGCGCCGACAGCGGAAGGCTGAACGCTTCGACCAGGTGGCCGTCGATGCGGAACCGGATGCGCAGACGGTCGTCGAGCGGCTCGATGTGGATGTCCGAGCTGCGGTCACGCAGGGCCTGGCCGACGATGCGGCTCACCAGCTGCACCACGGGGGCACGATCATCGAGGCTCACCTCGGCGTTCGCCTCTGCCACCTGGCGGGCGTCGTCGTCAGCGGCGAACTGGGCGACGAGGATGTCGACGTCGGCGGTCGAGCGGTACATCTGCTCGATGAACGACGTGACCGTCTTGTCGTCAGAGGCCTTCCACACGAACTTCTGCCCCGTGAGCTGCTCGACCATCTGGCGCCGCGCGGGCGACGGGTCGGCTGCGTAGAGCACGACCATCCCACCCTCGTCGGCGATCGGCATCACCTTGTGCTTGCGGGCGACCTCTTCGGGGAAGCGGGTGACGATTTCCTCGTCGAGCGACATGATGCTGGAGTCGGCAACGGGAACTCCGCAGGCGATGGCCACCGCCTGTGCCAGTTCGTTCCGGCCCACGCCGTGCTTGTTCAGCAGCGCGAGACCGAAGCGGAGCAGGTCACCGTTGGCCTCCTGGAGGGCTGTGGCGAGACCTTCGGCGTCGAGCTGACCGGCTTGAACGAGGGCCTGACCGGTCGCCATGCACTCGTCGGCCGACTGGCCGCTGACCACGGGCGGATCGGCGAGCGCGGTCGCGCCGCCACCCGGTGGGGCCATCTCGTCGGCTTTGGGTTTGCGGAATCCGGCCATGTCGATCGATCCCCAGACTCAGTGCGTTCCGTTGACGGGCGGGCTGAAGGGAGCGGCAGCGAAGGCGTTCGCGCCGTTCGGGCCGGGCATCGGCATTCCGACCGGCGAACCGGCTCCGTTGATCTCGTTGCGTCGCACGAACTGGGCCGGGTCGAGCGCGATGATCGCCCGCTCGACTTCTTCGAGACGCTCCAGCTGGATGGCGGTGTCGACGTCGAGGGCCTGATCCTGAACCAACGTTTCCAGTTCGACGAGACGCATGTTCGTCTTGTCGACAGTGTCGCCGATCGTCTTCTGGAAACGCTCCATCTCGATGCGCAGCAATTCAGCCTCACCGAGTGCGCTGGCAACCCTGTCCTTCATCTCGTCGATCGCGTCGACGTCGACGGCAGCGAGGCGCGTGTTGATGTCGTTGAACGAACGATCGACCTCTTCGAACTTGCGGTCCACCGCCGCAATCCGATCGCTGAGCATCACCACGGACTCGTCGAGCCCTGCGCTCACCCGGCCGACGTAGGCGTCGATGTCGGCCACGCGTTGTCCGATGTCATCGTTGATGCGAGCTTCGGTGGCGAGCAGGCGGTCGTTGATCCGGTCCTCCGCCTGGTCGATGCGGGAGCCGACGACGTTGGAGATCTCCGACTGCTGACGAGCGGACTGCGCCGAGATCTCGTCGATCCTGCTCCCGAGGCCGCTCAGGCGGACGTCGATGTCACCGGCGACCTGTTCGGACACCTCGTTCATTCGAGCTTCGGTGGCCCGCGTGATGTCGTTGAAATGGGTGACCATGCGGGCGGCTTGGTCGTCGAACTTGCGCAGGTTCTTGTCGAGCGTTCCGAGCTCGCGCTCGAGATTCTCCTGACGATGCTCGACCTGCTTGATGATCGGGCGCGCAGCGGATTCGACCGCTGCGGCGAGCCCGACGTTGGCCTCGTCGACGACGCGACCGATCCGGGCGTCCATCTCGTCGTGGCGACGCTTGTTCAGCGTGGCGAACTCGGTGAGGCGCTCTTCGAGCGCGCGCTGGATCTCGGCCTGGAAGGCCGCATTGCCGGCGCTGACCCGCTCGACGGCGGGGGCGAGATCGAGGAGCTGCGCTTCGAGTTCGGCGCGTGCAGCGCGATCCGCGGCCATCTCGGTGCGGAGGCGTTGCACTTCGGCCGACACCTGGTCGCTGAAGCTGTTGAGCTCGCGTTGGACGGCGGCGATGACGGATGCCTGCACGTCATCGGATTGCGTGGTCATGACCGTCCTCCTCTCGTCGGGTCGCTGGGCTCGTTGTCGATTTGGGTCACGGTGGTGATGTGGTGGCTTCGAAGCGTCATGGGGGTCCTTGGCGGCGGTCCTGTGCGAGAGGTGTATCGACTCGAGATTCAGGGTTCTTGAGGGATTGCTGACGTAACCAACACATCTCACGGGCGGCGTTCGGGGTCGTAGGGTTGCGCGCCATGCGTGTCCATCTCATCGACGGGACCTACGAGCTCTTCCGTCAGCACTTCGGTATGGCGGCCCGTCACAGCGACCGCCATCCCTTCGCGGCGGCAGCCGGAGTGGTCGCGTCGACGCTCGCGCTGGTGCAGGAGGGAGCGACCCACGTCGGGGTCGCATCGGACCACGTGATCGAGAGCTTCCGCAACGATCTGTGGCCCGGCTACAAGTCCAGCGCAGGAATGGACCCCGAGATCCTCGATCAGATCCCGGTGATGGAGCGGGCGCTCGCGGCCGCCGGGTTCGTGGTGTGGCCGATGGTCGAACACGAGGCCGACGACGCCCTCGGCGCCGCAGCAAAGCTGGCCGACGCCGACGAGCGGGTCGAGCAGGTGCTGATCGTCACGGCTGACAAAGACCTCGGACAGTGCGTGATCGGCAAGCGGGTGGTGCAGTACGACCGTCGCAAACGCGAGATCATCGACGCCGAAGGTGTCTGGGCGAAGTTCGGGGTCGGCCCGGAATCGATCGCCGACTACCTCGGCCTGGTCGGCGACACGGCTGACGGCTTCCCCGGTCTCGCTGGTTGGGGTTCGAAGAGCGCCGCACTCGTGCTGGCGAAATACGGCCACATCGAGAACATCCCGGCGTCAGCCGGCCAGTGGGACGTGCCCGGCCTTCGCGGCGCACCCAAGCTGTCGGCGACGTTGCAGGCGAACATGGCCGAGGCGTTGCTGTTCCGTCGGATCGCGACCGTCGAGACCGACCTCGATGTCGGCACGGTCGACTCGTGGAAGTGGGCCGGCCCAACCTCGGACTTGGCCGACGTGGCAATCGAGATCGGGTCGCCGGACCTCTCTACGTACGCGGCGCGACTGGCCCCGAAATCCTGAGGGCTGGACCCCAAGTGTGAGCCGACAAGTCGAAATCGACGCGTGCGCTCACAGTTCGCCGAGATGGCCCCGAAGGGATGACCGGCATACGGGTGTCCCGTCGACTGAGGTGACGACCAGGCGGTCTGCGGCACACAAGCGATGCCGATGAAGGCTGCTACCTTCCGGTCCTGACCTGGTTCACGGGCGCCCGTTGCACAGGACCCGGTCGCCACCTCACTCGACGGGATGAACCCGCCGGGCAGGGATCGTATCGGATGCTCGCTAGCCTTCACGATCGGTCAACCGGCCGTCGGTACACCCGGCGTGCGGGCGGCCGGGATCCCAGGAGGGATGCGAGAGCGGCCGAATCGGCACGCTTGGAAAGCGTGTGAAGGGCAACCTTCCGTGGGTTCGAATCCCACTCCCTCCGCCATGTCGGCGCACGACGCCACCTTCGACAGCGCGATCACCGACCTCGATGCGATGCGCCTCGCGCTCGCCGAGGCGACCACTGCCCTCGAACACGACGACGTGCCGGTGGGCGCGGTCGTCATCTTCGACGGGCGGGTGATCGCCGCGCGGCACAACGAGCGCGAACTGCGACATGACCCGGTGGCGCATGCCGAGGTGCTCGCCCTCCAAGACGCCGCTCGCCAGCTCGGCCAGTGGCGACTCGATGACTGCACGATGTACGTCACGCTCGAGCCGTGCGCGATGTGCGCCGGTGCGATGGTCAACGCGCGGCTGGGACGCCTGCACTACGCAGCCACCGACCCGAAGGCCGGAGCGGCGCGCAGCGTCTACGAACTCCTCGACGGCGACAAGCTGAACCACCGCGTCGAGATCAGGTCGGGAACGCTCGCCGACGAATCGGCCGAGCTCCTCCGCGCCTTCTTCCGCGCCCGCCGCTGATACGGAAATTGTCGCGACTCGCGCCGGCCCGGGTCAGCGGTCCTTGCGGCGGAGGCTGCCGATGAGGCGGCGGAGGGCCGAACTGCGGTCGTTGGAGTCGACGTCAGCCGCCGGTGGCACCTCGTCGTCGAGGAATACCACCGAGGCGACACCGGCCGGTGCAGCTGGTTCCGACGAGACGGGCAGCTCGTCGGTCGCGTCCGCGTGGGTGTCCTCGTCGATCACCGAGCTCTGATCGAACGAGATCGCGGCCAGTGCGTCGGCTTCCATCTGTGCGGTGGCTCGGGCGTAGATGGCTTCGGCGCTCATGTCGAGCGAGGGCGGGGCAAACCCACCGAAGGTGGCCGCGGCGGGCGCTGCCGGCACCACCGGAGCGTGCACGTCGTCGAACTCCGAGGGCTGCAGGATCGGGGCGACGACCGGATGTTCCTGGGTGATGCGCTCGAGGGCCGCGATCGCCCGCTTGACGGCATCGGCGACTTCGGCTGGTACCTCCGCGACGATCTCCTCGTCCCAGGTCTCGATCGGAGTCATCGCCAACTCGGCGGCCGACTGCGGTTCCTCGACCAGGTCCGTGCGGTCCGCGATCGGTTGCTGGACGACGGGCGCTCCGCTGGGCAGGACATCGGCCCACGCAGGGGTTCCCGCCGCTGCGACCGGCGCATCATCCTGCACCGGCTGCTGTGCAGCGTTGACATCGTCGGCGCCGCTCGGCCACATCACGAGGAACTCGTCATCGGCGGCTACGACCGCAACGTTCGGCTCGCGGTCGACGGTCGGCTGACCGATCTGTTCGACGTCGCTGAACTCGAACGCCGGCTCGTCGATCGACAGCGGATCCAACTCCTCGACCTCGAGGTATTCGATGTGGACGGTGGCGATCTCGGCAGCCCGATCGATCTCTGCGACGTCGTCGAATTCGACCACGTCGTACTGCATCGCCGACTC
The DNA here is from genome assembly GCA_031398325.1 of Actinomycetes bacterium. Lineage (GTDB taxonomy): Bacteria > Actinomycetota > Acidimicrobiia > Acidimicrobiales > Ilumatobacteraceae > Sva-07. The sequence continues at coordinate 403 of JANNNB010000342.1, read as the reverse complement.
GTCGAGCATGGCCTGCAGCAAGGAATCGTCGAACTCCTCGATGAGCGTCTCGTCGGCGTCGATGCGGGCACCACCGATGATCGGTTCGTCCCACTCGATGCAGAGCTGATCGACGAGCGTGTGCTCGGTGACGATCGGCAGACCAGGGACGTCGTGGATCACGCTCGAGTCGAGCGATGAGACGCCGCCGAACCGGCGATCGGCCGACGCCTCGACCGGCGTCGCGAACCAGCGATGCACGCCGGACGGGTGGTGGCGGTAGGCCGTCGAGCGCACGGTGCAGAAGGCCTCGTTCGCGATCGAGGCGACGAGCGTCTCCGTTTCCAGCTCGGTGGCGACGAGTACGGCGTCGCGATCGACGGAGGCTTCGCGATCGAAGAGGCGGCCGAGATGTTCGACCTCG
>JANNNB010000340.1:0-38282 GCA_031398325.1 Actinomycetes bacterium | reverse complement strand
GCGATGATCTTGCCGTGCGACTCACGTGACAGCGCTCGCTCGCACATCATGTCGAAGGCGAGCTTGCACTGGGAGATGGTGCGCATCGCGTGGTGGATACGGCCGCCACCGAGGCGACGCTGGGCGAGCACCTTGGCGCCGTCCTCCGGGCCGAGGAGGTGGTCGAGGGGCACCCGCACCTCGTTGTAGATGATGTGGTTGTGGTTGCGCGGCTCCGGCTGGATCTCCACCCCGGGCGTGTCGCGCGGCACGACGTACATGCCGTTCGTGCACATCACGAAGAGGATGTCGGCGACGCGTCCCGCGCTCGTGAACCACTTCTCGCCGTTGATCACCCACTCGTCGCCGTCGCGGGTGGCGTAGGTCCGGAACAGGTTCGGGTCGGACCCGCCCTGGGGCTCGGTCATGGAGTAGGCCGACCACATCTCCTGGTTGAGCATCGGCGTGAGCCAGCGCTCCTTCTGCTCCTCGGTGCCGTACGCGGCCAGCATCTCCATGTTGCCGGTGTCGGGAGCGGCGGCACCGAACATCTGGGGCGCCGCGGGATAGCGCCCGAGGATCTCGTTCAGCAGGCCCAGCTTGAGCTGTCCGAAACCCGGACCACCGAGTTCCTCGTCGAGGAAGATCGCCCAGAGGCCCTGGTCCTTGACCTGCTGTTGGAGGTTGCGCACCAACTCCTTGACCTTGGGGTCAGGTGAGCGCACGGCGTAGGGGAACACGTAGTGCAGTGGTTCCACTTCGTTCTTGCAGAACTGCTCGACCCAGTCGAGCTTTTTCTGGAATTCTGGATCGGTGGAGAAGTCCCATGCCATGTGTGGCTCCCATTGTTCGAGTGGCGGTTCGCCTGCATGTTGGCCGCTGAGGATCCGAAATTCGTCATCGGGCGCCCTGGCCGGAGAAACCAACGTCCCGGTAGGTCGAAGGGCGTCGTAGGCTCGCCGACCGTGCCCGCCGGATCGACCATCCTCGCCTTCGCTGCTGCGACGATCGCTCTGCTCCTGATTCCCGGCCCTGCCGTCATCTACATCGTGAACCGCAGCGTGAGCGACGGCCGCGAGGTGGGGCTGGCATCAGTCGCGGGGCTCGAGATCGGCGACGCCATTCAGGTGTTGTTCGCCGCGTTGGGCTTGTCCGCCGTCCTGGCCACGAGCGCCGCCGCATTCACTGCCGTCAAGTGGGCGGGTGCTGCGTACCTGGTGTTCCTCGGAGTTCGCACGCTCCTGCGCAGACCCGACCCGATCGACACCGAGCAGCCCGGGGTCACGCCGAAGCAAGCGCTGCGCCAGGGGATCGTGGTGAACGCGCTCAATCCGAAGACGGCGTTGTTCTTCTTGTCGATCTTCCCGCAGTTCATCGACCCGGCCCTCGGCAGCTACGTGCTGCAGTCGCTCGCCCTCGGCGCCGTGTTCCTGGTGCTGGCGACGGTCTTCAATGGCAGCTACGCACTCATCGCGAGTTCGCTCCGACATGTCGTCGCTCGCGGTCGGGTCCTGCCGTTCGTACAGCGCTACGTCGCCGGATCGGTGTTCATCCTGCTGGGGATCCTGGCCGCCACCGCTTCGGCCGGTCGTCAGCCCGTCGCGGCCACTGCGACCCGGTAGCTCGGTCGTCGCCGCTGGAGCGTGTACGGCCGGGGTGACCGCGGTATCACATCGCCACCTCCTATCCTTGCAGCGTGCGTCTTCGATCTCTTGCCGCGTCTGTCGTCTTCTTCGGAGCGGTCGTGGGGGCCACGTCGATCACGTCGGTCGGATTCTCGCCCGGCTCGGCGTCTGCCGCAGGTGTCACCAGCGCGTACGTCGCGATGCCGGCGTCGCAGCGACTCGTCGACACACGCCAGACGGCGCCCCTCGCAGCGGGTGCGTCGCTGTCGGTCAGCGTCACGGGCGCGGCCCCGCTGCCGGCCCCCGGCACGGTGGTCGCAGCGGTCCTCAATCTCACCGTCACCGGCCCCGCCGGCACCGGGTACTGGACGGTGTGGCCGCACACGAGCGCTCGCCCCGAAGCGTCCAACCTGAACATCGACGAGTTGCAGTCCCTGGCCGGGGGAGCGGTTCCCAACCTGGTCACCGTGCCGGTCGGAGCCGACGGAGTGGTCGATGTGTTCAGCAGCGCCGGCGGCAACGTGATCGTCGACCTGCTCGGCTACTACACCGAGACCGCGACCGCGACCGCTGGTCGTTTCCAGTCGCTGCCCGCACCGACGCGCGTGATGGACACCCGCGGTGTCGCCCCGTTCCAGCCGGGCGAGGCGCGCAACTTCGTGGTCCCGGGGGCGGCCGGAGCGAGCGCAGTCGCCGTCAACCTCACGGCCATCACGGGCCGGGCGGGCTACTGGCAGGCGTACCCGCAGGGCACGCCTGCACCGGCCACCTCGAATCTCAACTCGCCTCCCGGCATCTTCGCCATTGCAGCCAACCAGGCGATCGTCGCCGTAGATCCCGCCGGTGGCATCACGATCTACTCGGAGGCAGGCGGCGACCTCCTGATCGACGTGGTCGGCACCTACACGGGCGCGACGGCCCCGGCCGACACCGCCGGACTGTTCGTACCGATGACGTCACCGACGCGCATCGTCGACACGCGAGTCGCCGCCCTGAACCCGCTCGGAGGCACCACACGGGCCCTGCCGAAATGGCGCTTCGAGGTTCCCGTCGCGACCATTCCGGCGATCGGACGGCCCGACATCTCGGCGGTCGTGTTGAACGCGACCACGGCCGACACCCTGACCACGGGGTTCATCACCGTCGGCACCGCCGGGGCGACCGACCCGAAGGTCGATCCCACCACCTCCACGATGAACATCGTCCGCCCGGCCCAGACCAAGGCGAATCATGCGATCGTCCCCGTCTCCACCCGGGGCTTCTCGATGTTCACCGAAGCGGGCGGCAACCTGCTCGCCGACCTGGCCGGCTACTTCGTCGGCACGCCATCGGCGGCTCCGTTCGGTGCGCCGACGAACACCCCGGCACCGGCCTGCACGTCGGGCACCGTCGGACCCGCCACGGCCCCGGTCGGGCCGATCGTCTACGGATCATCTCGACAGTCGGTTGCCGCCCTCCAGAACCGTCTGACCGCCCTGGGCTTCTGGAACGCTGCCTCGGACGGCTCGTACGGGCTCACGACGGTGCAGGCCGTGATGGCCTTCCAGAAGTGGAAGGGCCTGCCGTCGACCACCGTGGTCGACAACGTGACAGCGAGCGCGCTCAACCTGCAGTTCTGCCGTCCCATCGGGGGCCGCACGTCGGGCACGTTGCTCGAGGTGGACAAGGGCAAACAGATCGCCTACGTCATCCAGAACGGTGAGGTTCGTTACGTCTTCAACGTGTCGACCGGCAACGGTGAGAGCTACGACGAGGAAGACCAGAAGAGTGCCGGCAACCGCGTGATCGGCGTCGCACTCACCCCGTCGGGCACGTTCAACACGTACCGCGAGAGTGACGTTGCTCGCTACGAAGGAGACCTCGGCACGCTGTACCGGCCGAAGTTCATCGTCGGTGGCGTCGCTGTGCACGGAGCGCCCCGGGTGCCCAACTATCCGGCGTCGCACGGCTGCGTGCGCGTCACGAACGCCGTGATGGACCTGATCTGGGGTCAGAACCTGCTGCCGCTCCGGTCGACCGTGTGGATCCACGACTGAGTGACTCGTAGCCCGACCGCGCCGTCTTGGTACGTTCGGCTCCGATGACACGGTGGCTGCTCAAATCGGAACCCGACACCTTCGGCTACGACGACCTCGTTCGCGTCGGTCGCGAAGGGTGGGACGGTGTGCGGAACTTCCAGGCCCGCAACTACATGCGCGAGATGAAGGTCGGGGATCGTGCGATCTTCTACCACTCCAATGCGAAGCCTCCAGGGGCCGCCGGCGTGTGCAAGATCGTCAAACGTGCCGAGCCTGATCCGACACAGTTCGATCCGGCGTCGAAGTATTTCGATCCGACCTCCGACCCCGATGACCCACGTTGGGACTGGGTGACCGTGGCACCCGTGAAGCCGCTCCGCTTCGTCCCGCTCGACGAACTGAAGGCGATGCCGGCGCTCGCCGAGTGCCGCCTGCTGGCCCGGGGCAACCGCCTGTCGGTGTTCCCGATCAGCGACGCCGAGTTCGACGCCATCGTCAAGCGCGGCCGCTGACCTCGAGCGAGGACACCCCTCGTGCACAACGAGCTCATCGATGTCGGGCTCCGAGGTGTGCGGCGACGTGTTGCGCTGCTGGTGATCGCTGCAGGTTTCGTCGGCGTGCTCATCGCCACGGCCGCCATGTTCGACCCTCATTGGCCCCTTGACGACGCGGTCGCCGGTGGTTGGAGGACGGTCGTCATCGGTGCGCTCGTCGGCGGCGGCACGATGGTCCTACTCATGCTGGTCGGTGAGCACCGAGCGGTTCGGCGTGCCTGGCCGACGGTCGCCATCAGCCCCGCCCCGTCGCTGACGTCGACGGTTGAGTCCCTCGCGATCGGCCTCGGCGTCGCCACTCCCAGAGTGTGGCAGTTCGAGTCGACCGTTCCGAACGTTGCGGACCTGCCCGGCCCACACGGGCAGCACCTGGTCGTGTCGACCACGGCCATCGCCGGGCTGTCGCCCCTCGAACTCGAAGCGGTGATGGCGTGGTGAGTGACGTTGCCCTCCTGCTCCGCGCCCGCATCGTCGAACTGGGTTCGCTCGGGGGTGCACCGGCCACATTGGCGTCGTGGACCGAGGAGCGCGACACGATCGGCCGTCTCGCCTACGCCGCTGGCGACCACGGGGGCGGTGACAGCACGCTCGACGGTGTCACCGTCACCGTGGAGGGTGCGGTGGGGACGCTGCCGCCGATCGGCGGGACGTGGCAGGCAGCCGCTCATGCGGCGGGTGCGACCTCGGACGGCAAGAAGGTCTTCGTCGCGCCGCAGCACCCACCGCCGGCGTGATTCGCCCAGCCGCTCGCAGAGGGGCGCGAATCGGGCCCGAAGGGTGCCTCCCGTTGGCGGGGAAGGCTTTGGATCAGACAGCGAGACCGATGGACTGGTTCGCTGCTGGAATCCCTGTGTGACACCCTTTCGGACCCAGCACGATCGTCGCGCCGATCGCGGGCGAAGGCAAGCGGTGACGCGAGAAATCGTCAGGCGACGATGTTGACCATGCGGCCCGGGATGACGATGACCTTCTTCGGCGTCGCACCGGCGAGTGCGGTGACGACCTTGCCGTCGGAGAGGGCCGACTGCTCGATCGTCGTCGTGTCGGCATCGGCGGCGACGGTGATCCGGCCGCGGACCTTGCCGTTGACCTGGACCGGGAGCTCGATCATGTCGTCGACGAGCAGTGCTGGATCGGCGACCGGGAACGACAGATAGGTGACCGTTTCGGTCTGGCCGAGTTTGCGCCACAACTCCTCGGCGATGTGCGGGACGAGCGGCGCGGCCATCAGCACCATGGGCTCGGCGACCTCGCGCGGTGTCGCGTCGAGCTTCGTCACGTGGTTGTTCAGCTCGACCAGCTTGGCGATCGCGGTGTTGAAGCGCAGCGCTTCCATCTCGGTGCGGACGATGTCGATGGTCTTGTGCAGCATCACTCGGGTGGCGTCGTCGGCCGGAGTGTCGACCACGGTGCATGCCCCGGTCTCCTCGTCGACCATGGTGCGCCACAGCCGTTGGAGGAATCGGTACATGCCGATGACGTCGCGTGTTTCCCACGGACGTGACGCATCGAGCGGGCCGCCGGCCATTTCGTACAGGCGCAGGGTGTCAGCACCGTACTGCTCGTACATGTCGTCGGGGGAGACGGCGTTCTTCAGGCTCTTGCCCATCTTTCCCCACTCGCGAGTCACCGGGTCGCCCTGGAAGGTGAACCCGTCGCGCTCGTTGCCTTCGACCTCGGTCGCCTCGACGTAGATCTCACGGCCGTCCTTGAACGCGGCGGCCTGGATGTAGCCCTGGTTGAAGAGGCGGGCGTAGGGCTCGAGTGAACTGACCTCGCCGAGGTCGTAGAGCACCTTGTGCCAGAAACGCGCGTAGAGCAGGTGCAGCACGGCGTGTTCGACGCCGCCGACGTACAGGTCGACGCCGCCGGGGTGATCCGGCCGCACGTCGGTCCGCGGGCCCATCCAGTACTTCTCGACCTCGCGGTCGACGAAGCGCTCCGAGTTCGTCGGGTCGAGGTACCGCATCTCGTACCAGCACGAGCCGGCCCACTGGGGCATGACGTTGCCATCCCGGCGGTATGTCTGCAGGCCGTCGCCGAGGTCGAGTTCGACCTCGATCCAGTCGGTCAGGCGATCGAGGGGACTCTCCGGGTTGGAGAACTCGTCATCGGCGTCGAACGTCCGTGGCGAGAACGAATCGGTCTCGGGCAGGGCCACCGGCAGCATGTGGTCGGGGATGGAGTGGGGGTGTCCATCGGTGTCGTAGACGATCGGAAACGGCTCGCCCCAATAGCGCTGGCGGCTGAACAACCAGTCGCGCAGCTTGTAGTTGGTGGTGCCGTGCCCCGCATCGTGCGCCTCGAGCCACGCGTTGGTCATGGCGATGCCGTCGGCCTTGCTGGCCACCGTGGTGAGGTCGAGCGTGTCGTTGGACGACGCAACGTACGGCGCATCGCCGCTGTAGGCGACGGGCCACGTGGATGTGTCGAGCGTCGGGTCGATCCCGTGCTCCTCGAACCATTCGGACGGTGGCTGTTGGATCGCCGGGATCGGCAGACCGAACTGGGTGGCGAACTCGAAGTCGCGCTGATCGCCGCACGGCACGGCCATGATCGCTCCGGTTCCGTACCCCATCAGCACGTAGTCCGCGATCCAGATGGGGAGGGGCTCACCGTTGATCGGATTGACCGCGGTGGCGCCGATGAAGACACCGGTCTTCTGCTTCGAGTCGTCCTGGCGCTCGAACTCCTTCTTCGCTGCAGCAGCCGTGCGGTATGCCGCGACTGCGGCGGCGTGCTCCGGGGTGGTGAGTTGATCGACGAGCGGATGCTCGGGTGCGAGCACCAGGAACGACGCGCCGAACAGCGTGTCGGGACGTGTGGTGAACACGGTGATCGGCCCGGCGGCCGATTCGAAGTGCACCCGTGCGCCGTGGCTGCGCCCGATCCAGTTGCGTTGCATCGCCTTGATCGAGTCGGTCCAGTCGAGCAGTTCGAGGTCGTCGATCAGCCGGTCGGCGTACGCCGTGATGCGCATCATCCACTGGCGCATGTTGCGCTTGAACACGGGGAAGTTGCCGCGGTCGCTGCGACCGTCGGCGGTCACCTCTTCGTTGGCGACGACGGTTCCGAGGCCGGGGCACCAGTTGACGGGCGCCTCGCTCACGTATGCGAGGCGATGACCGTCGACCACGTCAGCCCGCTCACCGGTCGTGAGATCGGCCCAGGCCCGGCCGTCGGCAAGGGCACGAGTGCCCGACTCGAACTCGGCGATCAGTTCGTCGATCGGGCGCGCACGTCCGGCGTCGGCGTCGTACCACGCGTTGAAGATCCGGTTGAAGATCCACTGCGTCCAGCGGTAGTACTCGGGGTCGGTCGTCGAGACGCTGCGACGTGGGTCGTGCGCGAGACCGAGGCGGCGAAGCTGTCGGCGATACGTGGCGACATTCTGATCGGTCGTGATCGCAGGGTGCGTGCCCGTTTCGACGGCGTACTGCTCGGCCGGCAGTCCGAAGGCGTCGAAACCCATCGTGTGCAACACGTTGTGGCCGGTCATGCGCTTGAAGCGGCCAAATACGTCCGTTCCGATGAAACCGAGCGGGTGTCCGACGTGCAGCCCGACGCCCGACGGATACGGGAACATGTCGAGCACGAAGAGCTTCTCGCCGCGTTCACGGGTGGCGTCCGGATCGGCGAGCGGTCCGGCAGGGTTCGGCGTCTCGAACGTGTGGTTCGCATCCCACCAGTCGTGCCAGCCGGCTTCGATCTCCCGCGCAAGCGCCGCCGAGTACCGATGCGGGGGAGTGTCGGCCGGTGCTGCGGATGATCCGGCTGCAGGGGATGCGTTCTCGTTGCTCATACCGGCGGACCAGCCTACGTGCTGACCTTCGGGCGCCTCCCGACGGTTGGGTTCGCCGGCACCTCGGTTCGCGCAGGGACAGACCCCGCGCGAACCGGGTTGCGCCCGCCGACCCGAGAGGCGGCGTTGCGCGCAAGTACGGTCGGCGACCATGGCAGACATCGAGGGGACAGTGGCAGACGGCTTCGGGAAGGTGGCGGACGCGTTCGGCGCCAACTTCGAGGAGCATGGCGAGCTCGGCGCAGCGTTCTCGCTGTATGTCGACGGCGAGTGCAAAGTCGACATCTGGGGTGGCATCGCCGACAAGACCACCGGCAGGGCATGGGACGAGGACACCCTCCAACTCGTCTTCTCGACGACGAAAGGGGCCGCCGCCATCTGTGTCGCCCAGCTCGTCGAAGCCGGCAAGATCGACTACGAGACGCCGGTCGCGTCGTACTGGCCCGAGTTCGCCGCCGAAGGCAAGGATTTGCTGACGGTCGGCGAGATGTTGAGTCACCAGGGTGGCCTGGCATGGGTGGACACCGAACTGAGCTTCGACGAAGTGCTCGCGGTCGATCCGGTGGTGGTCGCGCTCGCCGCGCAGAAGCCGGCGTGGTCGCCGGGCACTCACGGATATCACGCGCTCACCTACGGCTGGCTGGCCGGCGAGCTCGTACGCCGGGTCGACGGTCGCCGGATCGGGAAGTACTTCGCGGAAGAGGTCGCCGGACCGCTCGGGCTCGACTTCTGGATCGGACTGCCGGAATCCGAGGAGCCGCGAGTGTCGCGCCTCGAGACGGCGCCTCCGCCCAGCGACCCGGAGGTCCTGATGTTGATGCTGTCGGTGATGGGTCCAGGCACCAACGGCTTCAAGGCGCTCACCCTGAACGGCGCGATGAACGGTCTCGGCGGCGAGTCGCCGTTCAACACGCGGGGTGTGCACGCCACGGAGATGCCGGCGGCCAACGGGATCACCACAGCGCGGAGCCTGGCCCGGATGTACGCGGCGGCCGTCGGCGAGGTCGATGGCGTTCGCCTGATCGATGACGCAACCGTGAAGCTCGCCACCGCGGAGCGCGTGAACGGGCCCGACGCCTGCCTCGTCGCCGAGAGTCAGTTCGGGTGCGGGTTCATGCTCGACGGCACCCTCACCCCCATGCTCACGCCCACCTCCTTCGGTCACGCCGGCGCCGGTGGCTCGCTCGGCTACGCCGACCCCGAATCCAAGATCGGCTACGGCTACGTCATGAACCAGATGGGCGGCAACCTCACCGGTGACCCCCGCACGATCGGCCTCACCGCCGCCGTTCGAGCCAGTCTCTGACTCCCGGCGATGAGCGAAGTCCCCGCATCCGGTGGTCTGGCTCATCGGAACGGGAGTCGTGGCATATGCGATGAGCGAAGGCCCCGCATGCGGTGGTCTGGCTCATCGGAACGGGAGATCAAGGGCGGGGAAGCGGCGCGACTAGCGTTTGGCGCATGACGACGACACCGTCGATGTCGACCATCGAACGTCTCGAACTCGCCGCCGACTCCGGCACCGGTGTGCGATTCGTGGGCGCTTCGGTCATGGGCGACAACGGCCCCGTTCACGTGACGTGGCGTGAAATCCACGACGATGCCCGGTGCGTCGCTGCTGCGCTCCAGGCGAAGGGCCTCGTACCCGGCGATCACGTCGCCGTGCTCGGGCCGACGAGCCGGGAGCTGATGACGATCGTGCGCGGCTGTTGGCTGGCCGGGATCGCCTCGATGGTGCTGCCGCTGCCGATGCGGATGGGCTCGCTCGAAGCATTCATCGAGGGCACTCGCGGCCGGATCCGCCACGGCGACGCCAAACTCGTGCTGATCGACGATCTGCTCGCCGAGTTCTACGTCGCTGCCGACGGCGACCCGCCGATCGCCGCCATGAAGTCGGTGATGCCAGGCTCGCCGAACGTTCCGCACGGCGATGCGTTGGAGACGCCTGCTGACGATCCGGAACGTCTCGTGATCCTGCAGTACACCAGTGGGTCGACGAGCGAACCGAAGGGCGTCATGATCCCGGATCGCGTGCTGTCGGCGAACATCGACGCGATCTTCGAGGTCGCCGACGTCACGAGCGACGACGTGATGGTGTCGTGGCTCCCGCTCTACCACGACATGGGTCTCGTGGGATTCCTCGCCCTGCCGATGACGAAGGGGATCGAGCTGGTCCAGGCCGCACCACAGGACTTCCTGGCGCATCCGGGCAACTGGATGCAGTGGTTGTCCGACTACTCTGGCACCGCGACGGCCGGTCCCAACTTCTCGTGGGTGCTGGCGACCCGAGCGCTCAAGCGGATGAAGGATCTCGATCTGTCCAAGCTCACCCTGGCGCTGTCCGGGGCGGAGCCCGTCGACCCGAAAGCGGTCGAGGCGTTCGTCGCCGAGGCCTCGCGCTTCGGTTTCACCCCCGGTGGGGTGTTCCCGGCGTTCGGCATGGCCGAGGTGGCGATCGCCGGCACGTTCCCGCCGCGCGGTCGGGGTCTGCGCACCGACGTGGTCGACCGGATCGTGCTCGAGACCCAGCGCGTCGCCAAGCCCGTCGAAGTGTTCGACGCCGACGATCTCGGGGTCAGCGCCCGTTCTCTGCCGTTGCTCGGCAAGGCCGTGCCAGGGCTCGAGATGAAGGTCGTCAACCCCGACACGTACGAAGAGGTGCCCGAGCGTCACGTGGGCGAACTGCTCCTCCGCGGCACGTCGGTCACCCCCGGCTACTACAAGCGTCCTGATGCCACCGCCGCCTTGTTCAAGGACGGATGGCTGTGCACGGGCGACCTCGCCTACCTCCTCGACGGCGAGCTCGTGCTGTGTGGGCGGATCAAGGACGTGATCATCGTCGGCGGCCGAAACGTGTTCCCCGAGGACATCGAACGCGCGGTCGGCCCGCTCGACGGGGTGCGGGCGGGCAACGTCATCGCCTTCGGCATGGAGGGCTACAAGGGCAAGGAGAGCGTCGTCGTCGTGGCCGAAGTACGGGTCAGCGACACGTCGGGCGGGCTCGACGAGATCCGGGACCGGATCCACCATCGCACGCTCGAGGTGTGCGGCATCCCGCCCCGGGACGTCATGTTGGTGACGCCCGGGACGCTGCCCAAGACGTCGAGCGGGAAGTTGCAGCGCGCGAAGTGCCGCGACGAGTACCTCGCCGAGGAGCTTGCGCTCGTCACCTGACGGTCAGGCGAAGAGCGGCGACAGCGTCTTGCCGAGGAGTTCGACGCGACCTTCGATGTGGCCGCCGGCAGGCATGTTGATGGTGAAGCCGTCGATGCCGCGGCCGAGATATGCGGCCATCTGCTCCCCGACCTCGTCAGGGTCGCCCCACACGAAGTTGGCGAGCCAGGGAGCTTGCTCGTCGTCGGACATGGTCGAGATGTCGAGCCCACGCGACAGCAGCAGTGCACCGATCTCGGCCTTGGCGTCGTCGTGGGTCTCCGCGATACAGACGGTGCGTTGGAACGACACGGTCAACTCGGAGCGGTCGCGACCGAGTGTCGCACAGTGCTCGGCCAATGCCTCCAGCTTGCGCGGCAGCTCGTCGGGCGTGCAGATGAGGTTGGATTCGTCGGCGTACTGGGCGACCATGCGGAGCGTCTTCTTCTCGCCGCCGCCGCCGATCATGATCGGAATGCGTGACACAGCCGGCGGCTCGTTGATGGCTTCGACGATCCGATAGTGCTTGCCGTCGAGGGACGGTCGCTCGCCACGCAGCATCGGGATGATGATCTGCAAGGCTTCCTCGAGCTTCTCGAACCGGTCCGTGAACGTGCCGAACTCGATGCCGAAGGCGTTGTGTTCGAGTTCGAACCAGCCGGCGCCAATGCCGAGTTGCGCCCTGCCGTTCGACACGACGTCGAGGGTCGTGACGGTCTTGGCCAGCACGGCCGGGTTGCGGTAGGTGTTGCCGGTGACGAGTGCGCTGAGCCGGACCGTCGACGTTTCGCGGGCGAGTGCCGAGAGCAGGCTGTAGCACTCGAGCATGTAGTTGTCGGGGTTGCCGAGCATCGGGAGCTGATAGAAATGGTCCATCACCAAGACGGTGTCGAATCCGGACGAGTCCGCTTCCCGGGCTTGGCGGGCGACGGTGTCGAACAGCTCGGCGGGGCCGACACCTGGGTACGTGAAGTTGGGGATCTGGTAACCAAGTCGGGTCATGCGGTTGATTAGAACACTGTTCCAATCGGCTGTCAAGTCACTGGTCAGTGGCGGCAGGGGCCGGTCGGGATCCCTATGATTCGGGCGACATGGGAACCGGCTGGGATGACCGACAAGAGCGCACCAGAACCGAGGTGCTGCAGGCCGCTGGTGAGATCATCGCGGCGGGAGGGGTCGAGGCCCTGTCGATGCGACGCCTCGCCGAGCGCGCCGGCGTCGCCGTCGGAACGCTCTACAACCAGTTCGGCGATCGCGACGGCATCCTCGTCGCGTTCGTGAGCAACGGGCTGGACGAACTCGAACGATCCCTCGACGCCGCACCGGCGTCGGGACCTGTCGATGCGACTCGCATGCTGCTCGACGCTCTCGACGCCACGATCGCCGCGTCGGTCGAGGTCTGGCAGCCCGTCTTCGCCGTGATCAAGGCGAGTCCCGGCCACGCCGGGCTCGGAGCAGTCGGCGATCGGTTCGAGAAGATCATCGAGCACGACCTGGCCAAGGCCGCGGTCGACGGGCTGTTCCGGGTCGACATCGACGTCGAGCGTCTGGCCTGGCACATCTTCATGACCCGGATGGCGCGTCTCGAGCGGTGGTCGGTCGGAGTCATCACGTGGGACGAGTACCTCGACTCGTCGCGGCTGGGTCTCGAGGTGAGTCTGTCGGCGGTGCTCGTCGAACCGCTCGCATCCCGGGCGTTGGAGCGCTCCGGATTGTTGCGGTGACCTTCCCCGCGGTGGCCCCGTCCCCGCGTGTGCCGGTCGTGTCCTCGGACACCCATCGCCGACACTCGCCCCTGGCCGAAATCGAGTCGTCGGGACTCCAGTCGCCGTGGGAGCACCCGGGGCGCGCGGATGCGATCCATGACACGCTCGCCGCCGATGACCGATTCGAGCTGTTCGATCCTGAGCGCTGGGAAACGGACCCGATCTGCGCCGTGCACGACCCTGGTCTCGTGGCATTCCTCGAGCGTGCCTGGAACGACTACCAGGTCCGGTTTCCCGGCACCCACGACGTGGTGCCCGATGTCTTCTGTGCGCCGGGTCTGTTGCAGGGGATGGGAGCGCTTCGGGAACAACTGCCGATCGCCGTCGAACTGGGCAAGTGGTGCTTCGAGACCACCACACCGCTCACCGAAGGCACGTACGACGCAGCGCGTGGTGCCGTCGATGTCGCGTTGAGCGCGACGGCGAGGGTGCTCGCCGGTGCAGGCCAGGCCTACGGGCTCTGCCGGCCGCCCGGACATCACGCGCCGAGGTCGATGTACGGCGGCTACTGCTTCTTCAACAACGCAGCAGTCGCCGCCCACCACGTCGCGTCGACGACGGGTTCGAAGGTGACCGTGCTCGACGTCGACTATCACCACGGCAACGGAACCCAGCAGATCTTCTACGGCCGCGACGACGTGCAGTACGTGTCGCTCCACGGTGACCCGGCGCGGGCGTATCCCTACGTGACGGGGTTCGCCGACGAACGAGGATCCGGGCGGGGGAGCGGAACCAACCTGAACGTGCCTTTGGCGGCCCAGACCGATGACGACGCCTACCTCGACGCTTTGGGGCATGCGGCCGAGTCGATCGAGGCGTTCGGCCCCGGTCTGCTGATCGTCTCGCTCGGGCTCGACACCTTCCACGGCGACCCCATCTCCGACTTGGGAGTCACCGCCGATGGATTCCATCGACAAGGGGCGCTCGTCGGCCAGCTCGGACGGCCGACCGTGGTGCTCCAAGAGGGTGGATACGACGTTGCCACGCTCGGCGACAACGCCCGCCAATTCCTCCTCGGCCTGTCGAGCCGACCCTGAGCGGTCGGCTCGCGGTCAGTCGACGAAGCCCTCGGACTTCAGCCAGTCGAGCGCGACCGCGTCGGCGTCTTCGAGTTCGATGCCGACGAGGCGGTTGAGTTCGGTCAGTTCCTCGGTGCTCAGTGCGGCGCTGATCTCGTCGATCAACGACTGCATCGCCTCGCCGTAGGCGTCGACGAGTTCCTGTGATGCAACCGGCACGACGTTGTCGGCGTTGATCAAGCCCTGATCGTCGTTGAGCACGACCCAGCCCTTGTCGGCAATCGTTCCGTCGGTCGAGAAGAGGATCGCGACATCGATCTCGCCCTCGTCGAGCGCGGCGACCGTCAGGGGGCCGCCGCCGTCGAGGGGCACGAAGTTCGCCGACAGATCGATGTCGTAGGTGGAGATGAGCCCGGGGATGCAGAAGGGGTTCTCCGTGCAGTCGGGGGGGCCGCCGAGGGTGAGGTCATCGGTGAGGTCGCTCACGTTCTCGAGCCCGAGTTCCTCGGCCGTCTCGGCGGTGACGACGAACGAGTTCGAGTCCACCGCCGGCGACGGGGTCAGTGCGACGAGTCCGAGGGGCTCGAGCTGGGCTTGCAGGAGGGCGACCGTTTCATCGACATCGCCGGTCGCTTCGCCAGCTCCACCGTTGAGGAACTCCAGCGCCGACGCGACGTATTCCGGGGTGAAGTTGATGTCACCCGAGTCGAAGGACGCGAAAACGATGTCGCGGAAGCCACCGAGGGCCTGCTGCGACACCGGATATCCGGCATTCTCGAGCGCCTGGCCGTAGATCTCGGCAAGGATCGTGCTCTCTCCGAAGTCCTGTGCGCCGATGGTGATGTCGGGCCCGTCCCCAACGGCGCCGCCACCGGCGTCCGTGCCGGCCGGAGAGTCGGTGCCGGCGGGAGCCTCGGTGCCAGCAGGAGCGTCCGTGCCGGCGGGCGCCGAGCTGTCGGACGAGCCCTCGTCGTCGCTGCCACATGCGGCGAGCGGGAGCGCCAGCGCAAGTGCGGCGAATGCGGCGGCGCGTGTACGGCTGATCTTCATGTCGGAGGCTCGTTTCGTTGTGGGACGTACGAAATCATCACGTTAGTTCGGCAGATGAAGTGGTTCACGCTAGTGCGACGGCGCTGTCGCGCCGCCACGGGGTCAGTACCCGTTCGAGCCGATTCAACACCACGTCGATCGTGAGCGCGAGACAGGCCACCAGGATCGCTCCGGCGAGCACCTGCGGCCGTCCGGCCGGGCCTCGTGCGAGTCCCGCCACGATGTACGTGCCGAGGCACTCGTATCCCACCAAGGCGCCGAGCGTCGCCGTCGCAACGATCTGGACCGCCGACACGCGCACCCCGGTCATCAGCAGGGGAACGGCCGCCGGCAACTCGACCTTGCGCAGCACCTGGGGCCCGGTCATCCCGATGCCCGTCGCGGCTTCGACGATGTCGTTGCGGGTCTCCATCACCCCGGAGTAGGCATTCGTGAACATCGGCGGAATCCCCAGCGCCACGAGCGCGACGCACGTGGGCCAGAAGCCGAGTCCGAACCCGTAACGGATGCTCAGTGGGAAGACGAGGGCGATGATCGCGAACGACGGAATCGCCCGGCCGAGATTGACCATCGCGATCGACAGGTTCGGCGCCTTGCGCTTGTGGGCCAACCAGACTGCCAGTGGGATCGCGACGGCGGCGGAGATCGTGACCGCCACGATCGAGATCCAGATGTGTGCCCGACCACGGGCGAGGATGCCGCGCGGACCGGTCCAGTTGTCAGGCGTGAGCAGGAACTCGATCGCCTCACGCACGACGTTCACGTCGAACCCCCTGTGGGCACCGCGCGTCGCCAGGGGGTGAGGACGCGCTGGGTGAGCGCGAGTGCGCCGTCGACGACGAGCGCGAGCAAGATCGACAGAGTTGCGCCGACGACGATCGGCGTCGGGAAGTTTCGGCTCAACCCGTCGTCGATCAGGGCGCCGTATCCACCATTGCCGATGAGCGCGGCAACGGTGACCAGACCGATCACGGTGACCGACGCGATACGGATGCCGGCGATGATCGTTGGCAGAGCGAGCGGAATCTCGACGGTCAGGAGGCGCTTTGTCGGCGTGTACCCCATCCCGTCGGCCGCTTCCTTGACCGAAGCAGGCACGGCGTCGATCCCCGCGACGGTGTTGCCGACGAGGATCAGGATCGTGTAGCTGACGAGGGCGATCTCGGCGGTCAGCAGTCCCAGGCCGGTGAACGGGATGAGCAGGACGAACAGCGCCAGGCTGGGAATCGTGTACAGGACCGATGCCACGCGGGTGATCGGACGGTACGTCCAGCGAGCGCGAATGGCGACGAAGGACAGCGCGAAGGAGATCAGACACCCGAAGAACAGGGCGATGAGCGTGAGCTGGATGTGTTCCACGGTTCGCTGCCAGATCTCGTCGAGATGGTCACCGACCCACCCCCACCAGATCAGCGACCGTCGCTCGTCGGCGATCACTCCAGACCACCTGCGAGTTCGTCGATCGTGATCATCCCTCTGTAGACCTCGCCGTCGACGACGACGGCCATCCGGGATCGGGCGTTCACGATCACGTCGAGCGCCTCGCGTAGCGGGGTGTCGGACGACACCTTCGAGACGAAGGGCTGGCACCCGAGTTCACCGACCGGGATCGCCGGACGGGTCGCTGCTGCACGCTCGATCTCGCTGCGAGCCACCCAGCCGCACAGGTTGCTGCCGTCGGCGACCGCGACCCACGGGGTGCCGAACCTGCTCATCGCCTCGATGGCGTCGTTCGGTACAGCTGCGCTCGCGACCGTCGGCCCCTCGATCGGAGCGATGTCGGCCACCGTGCGCAGCGCAAGCCGGCGGAGCCCGCGCTCACGACCCAGGAACGACGCCACGAACTCGTTGGCCGGTGCACTCAGGAGTTCGTCGGGTGTGGCGTACTGCTCGAGCACTCCGCCGACGTTCATGATCGCCACCCTGTCGGCGAGCTTCACCGCCTCGTCGATGTCGTGGGTCACGATCACGATCGTCTTGCGAACCGTTGCCTGGAGCGCGAGCAGGTCGTCCTGCAAGCGGGCCCTCACGATCGGATCGACCGCGCTGTAGGGCTCGTCCATGAGCAGGATCGGTGGATCGGCCGCCAATGCTCGGGCCACGCCGGCGCGTTGCTGCTGACCTCCGGACAGTGCTGCTGGGTAGCGGTCGAGTTGATCGAGGTCGAGGCCGACGAGTGCGGCGAGTTCGTCGCAGCGAGCGTCGATGCGCGCTCGATCCCATCCCAGCAACTCGGGGACGACACCGATGTTGCGGCGCACCGTGCGGTGTGGGAACAGCCCGATCTGCTGGATCACGTACCCGACCCGGCGCCGCAGTTCGTGCGCCGGTAGTGATCGCTGATCGACACCGAGGACCATGATCGTGCCACTCGTCGGCTCGACGAGCCGGTTGATCATCTTCAACGTGGTGGTCTTCCCGCAGCCGGACGGGCCGACCAGGGCGACGATGTCGCCTTCAGCGATGTCGAGTGACAGGTCGCCGACGGCCGCGGTCGCCGCACCGGCGAACTGCTTGTGCACGTCGACGAGAGAGATCGCGGTCGAGCCGCTGACACCGCTGATCAGCGGCAACCTACTGTGCGGGGAGTGCTCTGGTGCGTCAGACCGCGCTCAACGCGTCCATGACGGATCGCCACCGCTCCGGGTCGCTCTTGTACGGAGCGTAGAACGACATCCGCTGGATGACGTCGCCGTAACGCCGCGACAGCTCGGGAGCGATCGCTTCGGGAGGCCCGACGACGGCGAACGTGTTGAGGATCTCGTCGTCGATGAGGGTGCCCATCTTCACCCACTCGCCCTGCTTCGACAGGGTGTTGAGTTCGTCCTGCAAACCACCCCAACCGTGGATGTCGAGGACGGTGCGATACGCCGGCGTCGAACCGTAGAAGGCGATCTGCTGCCGTGTTCCCGCTGCAGCGGCTTCGAGCTCCTCGTCGGTGGTGCCGGTGACGACGAACGACGGCCCGATGATCTCGAAGCCCTCCATCGTCTTGCCGGCCTTGGCCCGACCCCGCTCGAGGGCCGGAATCGTGATCTCACGCAGATACTTCTCGGTGGTGAAGCCGTGACAGATGAACCCGTCGCACACCTCGCCGGCGACCTCGGTCATGAGTTCGCCGACACCGGCGAGGAAGATCTTCGGTACGCCGAAGCCGTCGAGTTCCGACGCCGGCGGTGTGAAGAACGGCGTCATCAACGTATGGGTGTAGAACTCGCCGCGGAAGTCGAGCTTCGCGCCGGTCAGCCAGGTGTCCCAGATGGCGCGCATCGCCAGCACGAGCTCGCGCATGCGCGGTGCCGGGTGGCTCCACTCCATCGAGAACCGCTTGGTGATGTGCGGCTTGATCTGGCTGCCGAGCCCGAGGATGAAGCGTCCCTTGGAGTACGCCTGCAGGTCCCAGGCCGTGTTCGCCAGCGTCATCGGCGAGCGGGCGAACGCGACCGCGATCGACGTGCCGAGCTCGAGCGTCTCGGTGTGCTCCGCCGCGAGGAGGAGCGGCAGGAACGGATCGTGTGAGGTCTCCGCCGTCCAGACGCCGGCGTAGCCGGCGGCCTCGGCCTCACGCGCGTTGGCGGGGACGTTGTGGAGGTCGAATCCGATGCTTCCGTCGATCTTCATGCCCGCAGACCGTAGTTGGCCGGTCCGGTGATCGATCAGTCCTGCTCGTTGAGGAAGCGTTGGATCTCGGCGGCGAGTTCGTCGCCGGAACGCATCTCGAGCGCCGGGCCGTCCGCGTCCGTGTCGTCGGCGCTGGCGAGCTCGCCGTCGGCCGCGTCGTAGATCTCCTCCAACTGGCGGAGCATGGCGAGATGGTCCGGGTTGTCGCCGATCGACTTGTCGATGCGCTCCCGCTGGATCGCGATGTCGGCGCGGAGGTCGGTGGCGGCCACGGTGATGCCCGTGACCTCGGACAATCCGTCGAGCAACGCGACGGACGCGGCCGGATAGGCCATCGCCGACACGTAGTGCGGGACCTGCACCCAGATGCCGAGCGCGGGGATCTTGCGGGCGTGCATCGCGTGCTCGAGCGCGGCCGCCATGCCGGCAGGAACATCGACCGAGCTGCGTGTGAATGTGACGTTCGCCAGCACGTCGGTCGACGGTGACGAACACGACAGGCGTGGTGCCCGCGTATGAGGCGCCGCGAACGGGTAGGCGCCGAAGCCGATCATCTGCTTCACGTCGAGTTCGACGGCGATGTCGCTCACTGCGGCGGCGAACCGGTGCCACGCCATGTCGGGTTCCGGCCCGGTCAGCAGGAGGATGTCGCGACCGTCGACGGACCGCCCGGACCGGATCTCGATCGTGGCCCAGATCAGATCGGTGTTGAGCCCGTCGCGAAGCTCCATCGTCGGCCGGCGGGCGCGATAGTCGATGAACATGTCGTCGTCGAAGCGCACCAGTGGTGCGGTCTCACACTCCGTGGAGACGACCGCGGCCGCGGTTGCGCCGGCGGATGCCGCGTCGATCCAGCCGGTGAGCGCCACCAGCAGCACGGGCTCGTGGAGCATCGGCTCGTCGACGAGCCACTCGTAGGGATCGGTCATCCGAGACGCTCCAGGTACTGCTCCGACTCGCGGATGGCGCCTTCGACCTGCAGCTTGAACGGCGAGAGCTCATCTGGGCTGCGCTCACCGAGCGCGCCGCCGAGGTAGCGGGAATACACGCCCTCGAGGATGCAGGCGAGCTTCCAGTAGGCGAACGCGACGTAGAAGTCGAGATGCTCGATGCTTCGTCCCGACACCTCGGCGTACCGATCTGCGAGCTGCCGGCGGTCCCAGAATCCGGGCGCCGTCGTGGCGTTGCCGGTCCAGGCCGAGTCTGCATCACCTGGTCCGGTCCAGTACACCTGCAGCAGCCCGAGGTCGGCGAGCGGGTCACCCAGCGTGCAGATCTCCCAGTCGAGCACCGCGATGACGGAACCGGTGTCGTCGACCATGCAGTTGTCCAGCCGGTAGTCGCCGTGCACGATGGTGGCGGCACCCTGGGCCGGTATGCGTTCGAGCAGAGCGTCGTGGACGCGATCGACGGCGTCGAGCTCGCGGGTCTTGCCCTGGTTCCACTGGCTGTACCAGCGCTTCAGCTGGCGCTCGATGTAGCCGTCGTGGCGACCGAGGTCGGAGAGTCCGGCGGCCTCGAGGTCAACCGCGTGGATCGATGCCATCGTGTCGACGATCGACCGGCTCGCCGTGGCACGTGCCGCCTCGTCGAGCACCGTCTCCGAAGCGGATCGATCGCGCAGGACGTGGCCGTCGACGAAGCGCATCACGTAGAACGGTGCGTCGTTGATCGAGAGGTCGTCGCAGTAGCCCGCGACCGGCGGCACGGGAACGGCGGAGTTCTGGAGCCCGTCGAGGATGCGATGTTCGCGACCCATGTCGTGGGCGCTGGCGAGAACGTGGCCGAGCGGTGGCCGCCGAAGCACGAACCTCGTTCCGTCAGCGCCGATGACGCGATACGTGAGATTGGAATGGCCGCCCGCGATCGGGTCGAACGAGAACGGTGCGACCGCGTCGGCGACGCTGGCGACCAGCCAGTCGGTGACGCTCTCGACGTGGATCCCCGGTACCGCGCTCATCTGCCTCTGAGGGTAGCGATCGGCCGCGGATAGCGTTGAGTGCATGACGGTCATCGATGTCACCGACGCCACCTTCCAGACCGATGTGCTCGACAAGTCGAGCGAGGTACCCGTGGTCATCGACCTCTGGGCGCCATGGTGCGGACCATGCAAGACGCTCGGGCCCATTCTCGAGAGGGTCATCGGGGAGACGAACGGAAAGGTCGTCCTTGCGAAGGTGAACGTCGACGAGAATCCCGCCCTCCACCAGGCGTTCAAAGTGCAGTCGATCCCTGCGGTGTACGCGATGAAGGACGGCGCAGTCGTCGATGGGTTCATGGGTTCGTACCCGGAGCGCGCGGTCAGGGAATTCATCGACTCGTTGATCCCGACCGAGGAACAGAACGCTGTTGCCGAACTCCTCGCTGCGGGCGATGAGGGAAGTTTGCGAGTCGCACTGTCGATGGAGCCGGCCAACGAAGATGTGATCGTCGCGCTCGGTGAGCTGTTGGTCGACGCCGGGCAGTCCGACGAGGCATTGGCGTTGCTGGCGCGTATCCCCGAGTCGGATCGGACCCGACCGGTAGCGGCTCGGGCTCGCCTCGGAACGACGCCCGACGACGACTACGACGAACAGCTCACGGCGTTGCTCGATCAGGTGAAATCCGACGACGACGCTCGCCAGAAGTTCGTCGACATCCTGGAGCTGATGGGTCCCCACGACCAGCGCACGAGCGACTACCGCCGCCAGCTCACCGCCCGCCTCTACTGACCACTCGCCTCGGCCCGACGGCCGGTGGATATCTCGCCCTAACGCCGCGCGCTCTGACACAAACCGGAGATGCGGTCGGAGGCCGGACGTCAGGGCTCGTGAAGGAACGTCTGGAGCTGGTCGCGGAACGCTCGCTCGACGTCCTGGTAGGCCGAGCGCAGACCGTCGCCGGCCGACGGCGAGTGGAGTTCGTCGGGGAGCTGGGGTTCGGTGCGTAGGTGACGCAGTGCCTGCGCGAGCGCGACGAATGCCGAGGCGAGTCCGGCGGGGCCCACCGCGACGAGATGGCGTTCGGAGTCGCTGAGCCGCGCGGTCAGTGTGCAGCTCGTTTCGTCGATCGCTCCGAGGTCCCAGAGCGCCCGCGCCACCTCGAAGTCGTCGGCGCCGATCAGCGGGCCCCGGGAGACCAACACACCGGTCAGGTCGCTCGGAATCATGAGGTTCGCCGGTCGCAGCCAGAGGTCGGGTCGCAGCTCTCCCAGCTTCGCACCGACCGTGCGTGACCTGAACGCTCGACGATCGGCGACCGTTCGACGCTCGGCGGTCACGATGACGATCCACCAGTCGCGCTCCCACCGGACCGAGCGGCGAGCCCGACCGACATCTTGCTCGGCTTGCCGATCGAGGAGTCGACCGCTCAACCGGTAGGTCGCATCGTCCGCCACGAGTTCCCCGCGTTCGACCATGCGTGACAGTGACGTGCGAACGGTTCCGTCGCTGATCCCGAACAGGCTGCAGAACCTGACCAGCGCCGACACGGGCATGGCGGGCGGGTGCGATCCGAGCAGGACGGACAGCACGATCGACCGGGTCGTCAGCGCAGTCGGCGACGATGCCCCGTTCGTGTCACGAATCTTGCTCATCTCGATCAACGACTGTAACATGTCGGTCGATGAGGACTTTTGATGCCGAAGCAACGGCGACGTCCGAACCGCTCCCGACGCTGGTCCCAGCGCCGGCCGACTTGCCCGACGTGTTGCCGACCGAGCGGCTCAACATTCGCGGCATGGCGACTCCCGAATGGCGGGACGAACTTCGCCGGATCCCGAACGTGCGCAACGGCTTCACGGTCATCGGCGCGTTGCTCCAGTCCTTCGGTGTCGTGATCGCCGCGGCGTGGATCAACACGTGGTGGTCGTACCTTCTCGCGTTCGTCCTGATGACGCGCGGGCACGTCTGTCTGAACATCCTCGCCCACGAAGCTGCGCACCGACTGCTGTTCACCGATCGCAAGCTCAACGACGGCGTCGGCCGTTGGTTCCTCGCCTACCCGACCTTCCAGGCGATGCTCGTGTATCGCCGGGTCCACTTCGCTCACCATCGCGACGAGATGGGTCCCGACGAGCCCGACCTCGGCCTGTACGCCGGCTATCCGATCACGAAAGCATCGTGGCACCGCAAGCTCCGGCGCGACGCGTTCGGCAACAGCGCATCGAAGAACTTCAGGTCGATGTTCCGCGCCGCGCGCAACAAGCAGAAAGAAGCCCTCCAGATGTTCGCCGTGCAGGGCGCGATGCTCGGTGCGTCGCTGATCTTCCTGCGCCCACTGGCCTACGTCGTGTGGGTGCTCTCCTGGGCGACGTTGTGGAAGGTGTCCAATCGTCTGCGCTCGATCGCCGAGCACGGTGGGATGGTCCGCTCGAAGGACCGGCGGATGACCACCCATGTGATTCGTCAGAGTCGGCTGGCACGGTTCTGGATGGTGCCGTACAACACGGGGTGGCACCTGGCCCACCACGTCGACATGGGGGTGCCCTGGCGCAATCTGCCCCGGTTGCACGACGAGCTCGTGCGAGCGGGTTGGGTGACCGACGCGATCACCTACCCGAACTACCGCACGTTCTGGCGAGCCGCGTCGTCACGACAATCGCCGATAGGTTGACGTCACCGACTTCCTCCTCGTGACTGCGGCGCGTCTCGCACGCAGTCTTCGCTCGGTCGAGGAGGTCGAACATGGAGGAGCTGTTACGCCCACCACCACCCCGTTCGGTGGCTGAACGCGTTCGCGCGTGGATCGACTGGTTCGGGTACGGGCGCATCGTGGGGTCGGCCATCGCGATGGTGATCGTGTGCGCTGGTGCGTTCTGGCTCGTTCGGGTACCGCCGCCTCCAACCGAGGCATCACTTCCCCTTGCATCGACGACCAGCTCGATCCATCCATCCGCTGCGGCACCCGATGGGACGGCGGTGCCAGCGACAGGCACCGTGCCACCTGGAGAACTGCCCGTCCTCGTGGTCCATGTCGCTGGCGCCGTCGTCGCACCGGGGGTGTACGAGCTCGCCGCCGGTTCGCGGACCGACGATGCCATTGCGGCCGCCGGTGGGCCCGGGCCAGACGCGAATCCGAACGCCCTCAATCTCGCCGCGCCGCTGACCGATGGCAGCCGGATCTACGTCCCGCAGGTCGGTGAGGAGTTGCCCGTTCCTGTCGCCACGGCCGGCGCTCCCACCGGCGCTGGCTCGCTCGACGCCGCAATCGTCAATGTGAACGCGGCGACGGCGGCTGAGCTCGAGGCGCTCCCCGGCGTCGGCCCGGCAACAGCGTTGGCGATCGTGTCGGAGCGCGACGGCAATGGTCCGTTCCTCAGCGTGGACGACCTCGATCGCGTGCCGGGCATCGGACCCGCGAAGATCGAGGCCCTGCGCGAGTTGGTGACGACGTGACCGGTCGACGCGCCGAGACGTCGGGCCGATGTCGGGCGAACGTCAGAACAGCGACTCACCGACCGTCAGCGCCGCCACGATCATCGCCGCCGAGCAACCCAACCAGATCCCGCCGCACAGCCAGGCGAAATGTCGCCAGAAGTCACTCCAGGTGGCCACCGGGTTCCGCGTGGCTCGCCGCGATGCGAGAAAGCCGACCAGCAGCCAGAGTACGACCGACGCCGCGATCGCGATCGGATACAGATCCTTGTCGCCGAAGGGTGCGCCGACCGCCAGCAATCCAGGGGCGGCGAACACCCCGGCGATCAGACCGACCGCTCCGCTCCACGCGGTGTCGAACAGCCGCAACGACAGCAGGGCGATCGCTCCCGCGATGCTGGGCACGATCAGGGCGGCGAATGGCCCCAACGTGCGGATTCGGCTGCGGTACCAGCGCGGGCCCTCGATGAGCGGCGCCGACGTCACACCGGGGCCTCGATCGCCGGGCATGCCCGAAGGCTCCGGTGCCATCGACGCCGACCGGCCTGACGGCGATCGAGGCGGGAGCGAGGGGGCGTACGAATCCACAACGATGACAGCGTACGACGTCGACCGCAACCGCGTCTGGCACCACGCGCCGGAGGCGCTTCCTCACGACGGCGGCGGCATCTCCGACATGGCCGTGGTAGCGCTCGCAGGAGCGGTGGTGCTGGCGGTCTGGTCGTCCTCGCTCGCGATCGGTCTCGTGCTGGGAGCTGCCGCCGTCTGCGTCCTCGGGGCCGCTGGGTGCCGCTGGCGACCCATCGTCGTGCTGGTGGTTCTCCTCGTGGCCGGCGGTGCCGTGCGGTCGGACCACGCCTGGAACGGGCTCGCAGCGGACCGTCTCGGCGCGTACGTGGGCTGGGCTCGACTCGTCGACGATCCGAAACCGTTCCCCTCGTCGACCCGAGTCGTCTTCGACATCGAGGGGGAGCGGTTCGAGTTGTGGTCACGGGGCAGGGCCCAGCAGCAGCGGATCGACGGGTGGCGAGGCGGCGACGTGGTTGCCGTCAGTGGAGATCGCGAGCCGCTCGACACCGAGCGAGCGCGACGCGTGGCATCCCAACACGTGGTCGGGGAGTTCATCCTCGACTGGGCGGGCGACATCCGGGACGGCAGTCCCGTCGATCGCGCCTCGAACCAGGTCAGATCGACGATCGAACGCGGGGCGTCGTGGATGCCGGTTCCGTACGGTCCGTTGTTTCGTGGACTCGTGATCGGTGACGACCGGGATCAACCAGCCGCGATGATCGATCGTTTCCGGGCGAGTGGGTTGTCACATCTCACCGCCGTGTCGGGACAGAACGTCAGCTTCCTGCTCGCTGCCTGCGGGCCGATCCTGGTGCGACTGCGGCCGCGCTCCAGATGGGTCGTCACGGTCGCGCTCATCAGCTGGTTCGTCGCGCTCACCAGGTTCGAGCCCTCGATCCTGCGCGCCGGTGCCATGGCGGTGCTGTCGGCGACCGCTTACATGAATGGTCGGGAGCGCTCACCGGTGCGCTTGCTGTCGCTGGCCGTCCTCGCGTTGGTGATCATCGACCCGCTGCTGGTCTGGTCGGTCGGGTTCTGGCTCTCGGTCGGCGCAACGGCGGGGGTGTGCGCGGTCGGCCCGGTGATCGCACGCCGGCTCGAACGGATCGGCGTGCTCGCAGTGCCGCTCGGCATCACGCTCGGGGCGCAGGTCGGCGTCGCGCTGCCCAGCCTGCTGGTGTTCGGTCGGCTGCCGCTCGTCAGCATTCCCGCCAATCTGCTCGCCGTACCCGTGGCAGGGGCGGTGATGTTGTACGGCATGCCCGCCGCGTTGATCGCAGGGATGGTGCCGATCGCCGCGCCCGTGGTGATGCTGCCAGCACTGCTCGGAACGAAGTGGGTCGACGCGGTGGCGGTGATCGGGGCGCGAGTCGAACCGGAGCCACCATGGGTGTGGATCGGGTGGGCGATCGTGCTCATCGCGCTCATGGTCATTGTCGCGGTCTCGTCGAGATCCGGTAAGAATCGAGGTCGACATGACGACCCATCTTCTGACCGGTGACGACGAGTCGATCCTGCGCGATGCGGTGGTCACCCTGATCGATCAGCTGGTCGGAGATGGCGATCGTTCGATGATGGTGGACGAGTTCGACGGCGACGACTACGAGTTGCGGGCGGTCGTCGACGCGGCACAGACCTCTCCGTTCCTCTCCGACAAACGCGTCGTGATCGCTCGGGGTGTCGGCCGGTTCGTCACCGACGAGGTCGCGTCGTTGGTCGCGTACGTCGGGAACCCGCTCGACACGACCGATCTGGTGCTCGTCGGCGGGGGCGGCAAGGTGGCCAAGAAGCTGGCCGACGCCGTGAAGGCCAGCGGGACGGTCATCAACTCGTCGCCGCCGACTCGAGCCAAGGACCTCCAGACGTGGGTGGGTGACCACGTCTCGGCAGCCGGATTACGGGCCAAGCCCGACGCCGTCGCCCAGCTCGCGCAATGGCTCGGCGAGGATGTGGGACGGCTCGATGGCATCGTCGCCACACTCCGGAGCACCTATGGGACCGAGCACGTCGTGTCGGTCGCCGACGTCCAGCCGTTCCTCGGTGAGGCCGGGGGAGTACCGCCATGGGATTTCACGGACGCGATCGACGCCGGGAACACGACCAAGGCGCTGACGCTCCTCGCGAGGATGACGAACGGCGGCGGACGGCACCCACTCCAGGTGATGTCGATCCTGCACAATCACTACACGGGGATCGCGAAACTCGACGGCGTCGATGCTCGCAACGAGCAGGATGCGATGGCCGCAACGGGCATCAAGTCGCCGTACCCGGCGAAGAAGGCGTTGCAGAACTATCAGCGGCTCGGCGGACCTTCGGCGAAGCGGGCCGTGGAGCTACTCGCTCAGGCCGATCTCGATCTGCGCGGTGCGAGAGATCTGGAACCAGACGTGGTGATGGACGTGCTCGTGGCACGTCTGTCGAAACTCAGGCGCTGACGCCCGTACGGCCCACCCGGTCGGGCAGGCCCCACCTACTCAAGCGGCGGCGTTGACCCGCTTCATCAGGCGGCTCTTCTTGCGGGCGGCGGCATTCTTGTGGATGATGCCCTTCGACGCAGCCATGTCGATGCGCTTGATGGCAAGACGCACAGCTTCTTCGTTGTCATCGGTACCGATGGTCGACTGCGCGGTCTTCGTGCGTGTCTTGAGCTCAGCCTTGACGCGCTTGTTGCGCTCGGCGCGCTTCGCGTTGGTGAGATTCCGCTTCTTCTGGCTCTTGATGTTCGCCATGTCGGCAACGACCTAATTTCTCTCGTGGAACAGCCCGAAAACCTTATCGGGACCACTCCCGAGCACCAACCGCAACCCCAGACGAGCCAACACCGCTGACCTGTAGCGTTGTCGTGGCCATGGACCTCGATCGCATTCGCAACTTCTCGATCATTGCGCACATCGACCACGGCAAGTCCACGCTGTCCGATCGGATCCTCGAGATCACCGGCGCCGTGGACGCTCGCGACATGCGTTCCCAGTACCTCGACTCGATGGATCTCGAGCGCGAGCGCGGCATCACCATCAAGGCGCAGAACGTCCGCGTCGACTGGAAGGGACATGTCTTCCATCTGATCGACACCCCCGGTCACGTCGACTTCGGCTATGAGGTCAGTCGCAGTCTGGCGGCATGTGAAGGGGTCGTGCTGGTGGTGGACGCCGCCCAGGGCATCGAGGCCCAGACGCTCGCCAACTGCTACCTGGCACTCGAGAACGATCTCGAGATCGTCGCCGCACTGAACAAGATCGACCTCCCCGCCGCCGATCCGGACCGGTACGCCGGCGAGATCGAGACGATCCTCGGGATCCCTGCCGAGGAGATCATCCGGATGTCGGCCAAGACCGGCGAGGGTGTACCTGACCTGCTCGACGCGATCATCGAGAGGATTCCCGCCCCGGTCGGCGACCCGAATGCACCCCTGCAGGGTCTGATCTTCGACTCGCAATTCGACCAGTACCGCGGCGTCGTGTCGAGCGTGCGGATCATGCACGGCAAGCTCGTCTCCGGCGCCAAGGTGCAGTTCATGCACGCCGGAGCGAACCATGAGGCGATCGAGATCGGCGCCCGGCGCCCACTGCCGACGCCGGTGGACGTGCTCGGCCCCGGCGAGGTCGGCTACCTGATCGCCGGGATCAAGGACGTCGGCGACGCGAAGTCGGGTGAGACCATCACGACTGCCGCCCACGGAGCGACCGAGGTGCTCGATGGCTACCGCGAGCCCAAGCCGATGGTGTTCTCGGGACTGTTCCCGATCGACGGTGACGACTTCGAGAACCTGCGCGAGTCGCTCGAGAAACTGAAGCTCAACGATGCCTCGATCACCTACACGCCCGAGTCGTCGGGGGCACTGGGGTTCGGGTTCCGGTGCGGCTTCCTCGGACTCCTGCACATGGAGATCGTCAAGGAGCGCCTGGAGCGGGAGTTCGGGCTGGCGCTGATCGCCACCGCGCCGAGCGTCGAGTACCGGGTGCAGCGCACCGACGGAACCGAGACCGTGGTCGACAATCCGGCTGACCTGCCGGAAGCGCAGAAGATCGCGAGCATCGAAGAACCGTTCTTCAAGCTCTCGATCATCACCCCGACGCAGTACACGGGCGCGCTGATGGATCTGTGCCAGACGCGCCGAGGCGAGATGAAGAAGATGGAGTACCTGTCGCCCGAGCGGATGGAGCTCGTCTACGAGGTCCCGCTCGCCGAGGTGGTGGTCGACTTCTTCGACCAGATGAAGTCACGCACCCAGGGCTACGCCAGCCTCGACTACGAACTCGCCGGCTACCGGAAGTCGAACCTGGTCAAGGTCGACCTGCTCCTGAACGGCGTCCCGGCCGACGCGTTCTCGATGATCGTCCACCGTGACACGGCATTCCAGTACGGGGCGCGGATGTGCGAGAAGTTGAAGGAACTGATCCCCCGCCAGATGTTCGACGTGCCGATCCAGGCGGCGATCGGCGGCAAGGTGATCGCCCGCGAGACGGTGAAGGCGAAGCGCAAGGACGTGCTCGCCAAGTGCTACGGCGGCGACATCACCCGGAAGCGCAAGCTGCTCGAGAAGCAGAAGGAAGGCAAGAAGAAGATGAAGTCGATCGGACGGGTCGAGGTACCCGGTGACGTCTTCATCAATGCCTTGAAGCTGGACGACTGAGCGTGTCGTCGACGTCGGCATCGGGGCCTGCGATCCCCGCCGCTGACGTACCCGACGGCGTGTCGCTCGACAACAACGGGGGCGTGTTCCGTTCGCTCCGCTACCGCAACGCGCGGCTCTTCTTCGCGGGCCTCGCCGTGTCGAACGTCGGCACGTGGTTGCAGCTCACGGCGATGTCGTTGCTCGTGTATCGAATCACCGACGGCGATGCTCTCATCGTCGGCATCAACGCCGGCCTCCAGTTCCTGCCGATGCTGCTGTTGGGGGCGTGGGCGGGGGCGGTCGCCGACGGCCACAACCGTCGCCGCATGTCGATCCTCACGCAGTCGGCGCTCGCGGTCCAGGCGATCCTGCTCGGTCTGCTCGACCTGAGTGGGGCGATCACCGTCCCGGTGATCTTCGTGCTGTCGCTCGTGCTCGGCACCGTCAACGCGTTCGACAACCCGGCCCGCCGGGCACTGGTCACCGAGCTCGTCGAGCCACACGAGATCCCGAACGCCACGTCCCTCAACACGGCAGTGATGACCGGCTCGAGGATCTTCGGTCCTGCGCTTGCGGCCGTGCTGGTCGGATTGATCGGGACGGGCTGGTGCTTCATGGCCAACGGGATCACCTTCGCGGCGATCATCATCTCGCTGCTGATGATCCGAACGTCGGAGATGTTCACCGTTCCGCCCCGGCCGCGCGGCGGTCAGCCGGTGCGGGAAGGCTTGCGATGGGTGGTGGGTCGGCGCGACATGGCACTGCTCTTCGGACTCCTTCTCGTCGTGTCGATGTTCGCCTTCAACTACAACGTGTCGCTGCCGAAGCTCGCAGACGAGCGGTGGGGCGGTGAGGATCGGTTCGGATGGGTGTTGGCGGTGACATCGATCGGCTCACTGGCGGGTTCGTTGTTGACGGCGCGGTTGCGCCGGGTGCCGATGAACTGGTTGCTGGTCAACCTCGTGATCCTCGGTATCGGTGGTATCGGCATGGCCTGGGCGCCGAACCTCTGGATCGCGTTCGCGTGGTCGATTCCGTTCGGTATCGGGGGAGCGGGGTTCATCACCGCCGCGAATGCGATCTCCCAGCAAGAGTCCCCGTCCGACATGCGCAGTCGCCTCATGGCGCTGCAGGCGGTGGCATTCCTGGGTTCCACGCCGATCGGCGGCCCGATCACGGGACTGATCGCCGATGCGGTGAGCGCGTCCTGGTCGCTCGCGTACGGTGGTGTCATCAGCCTCGCCTGCGCCGGTGGGGCGTGGGCGTATCTGGCCGTGCACCCGCTCGACGTCGCGACGACGAGCCCCTACGAGGTCGACGAAGCGAGAATCGAGCGCGTCGGCGACCTCGCCGAAACGCGAGACTGAGGCAATGTCGACGACCACCGATGATGCCCTCGACGAGCAGGCCGAGCGGTTCGGCGTGCATCTCGAACACATCGGGCGCGCCCCGTGCGACGTCGGCACCGTGGAGATGGTCGTCCGGCGTCCGGAGAGTGGCCGGCGAGAGGTGCTGCAGACCGCAGAACTGCGCCCACTGGTCGGCGTGGTGGGGGACAACTACGTCGAGCGCGGCGACCGCCGGACGGCCGACGGTCGGGCCGACCCTCTGGGTGAGCTGAACATCATGGGCAGTCGGGCACTCGAGGCCGTGGCCGGCCCCGACCGGGAACGATGGCAACTCGCCGGCGATCAGCTCATCGTCGATTTCGACCTCTCCGTCGACAACGCTCCACGCGGGACGCGACTCGAGGTCGGCACCGCGATCATCGAAGTGACGAGCAAGCCGCACAACGGCTGTGCGAAATTCACTGACCGTTTCGGTCTCGACGCAACTCGATGGATCAACTCCCGCAAGGATCTCCGCCTTCGGGGCATCTGTGCCGTCGTCATCCACCCCGGAACCGTCCGCCCCGGCGATTCCGTCCGCAAACTGCCTACCGATCCCTCCGACCCGAACCCCACCTGACGACATTCGTCGTTCGTGTAGCGAAACTCGTTCTCCGTTGCACGGAAATCACGGACGCAGACGTGAATTGAGGGGCGGGAGCGGGAAGGATGGGGGTGATGTCATCGGCGCGCACGACCATCATGTGGTTCCGGCGAGACTTGCGTCTGGACGACCATCCGGCGCTGGCGGCGGCTGCGGCCGAGGGCGACGTCGTGCCGGTGTTCGTCGTCGACCCGGCCTTCGAAGGTGCAGGCGCGCCGCGGCGGGCGTACCTGCACGACTGTCTGGTCTCGCTCGACCGATCGATCCGTGACGGCGGCGGGTCGGGCCTGGTGATCCGCACGGGGTCGCCGGTCGACGTGATCGGAACGGTTGCGTCCGAGGTCGATGCAAGTGCCGTGTTCGTCAGCCGCGACTACGGCCCGTACGGACGCGATCGAGACCGCGTCGTCGCCGAACACCTGCGCGGGTCAGGCCGTCATCTGCGTGGTGTCGCTTCCCCGTACGCCGTCGCTCCGGGCGGGGTCCGTAAGGACGACGGCACGCCCTATGCGGTCTTCACGCCGTTCTCCAAGGTGTGGCGTCGAGTCGGATGGGAGATGCCGGTTGCCGAGTCGTCGGCCTCCGTCCGCTGGGCTGAGCGGCCGATCGAATCCGAACCACTCTTCGCCCGTCCGGACCCCGGATGCCAACTGCCGCCGTCGGGCGAGGGAGCCGCGATCGATCGATGGCGTGAGTTCGTCCACGCTGCACTGGGCGACTACGACGCCGATCGCGACCTGCCGGCCGAAGATGGCACGAGTCGGATGTCGCCGGCGCTGCGCT
Source organism: Actinomycetes bacterium (assembly GCA_031398325.1). Classification (GTDB taxonomy): domain Bacteria; phylum Actinomycetota; class Acidimicrobiia; order Acidimicrobiales; family Ilumatobacteraceae; genus Sva-07. The sequence goes on along the minus strand of JANNNB010000340.1, from coordinate 6,381 downwards.
GGGGCACCGTCCACCCCCGCCGACTCCTGACCGACCTCGACGCTTCCGGTGCCGGTGATCGTGCCCACACGGTCTTTTCGAGCGAGCTCGCCTGGCGTGACTTCTACGCCGACGTGCTCTTCCAGCGACCGGAGTCGGCGTGGCGGAACCTCAACTCCAAGATGGACGCCATGGCGGTCGACACCGACCGTGCGGCCCGACGACGTTTCGAACGGTGGTGCCAGGGCCAAACCGGGTTCGGCATCGTCGACGCGGGCATGCGTCAATTGCTCGCGACCGGTTGGATGCACAACAGGGTGAGGATGATCGTGGCGAGCTTCCTCGTGAAGGATCTGCACCTGCCCTGGCAATGGGGTGCGCGATGGTTCATGCAACACCTCGTCGACGGCGATCTGGCCTCCAACAACCACGGCTGGCAATGGGCGGCAGGGACGGGCACCGATGCCGCGCCGTACTTCAGGGTGTTCAACCCCGTGACGCAGCAGGAGCGCTACGACCCGACCGGCGAATATGTCGCCACGTGGGCGCCCGAGCCGTCCGAACCGATGCTCGATCACGCCACCGAGCGACTCGAAGCGCTCCGGCGGCTGAAGGCGTTGCCTCGCTGAGCATGCGATCGGCCGGTCGTGCCGTCGCCCGGCCACGGTGTCGAACGCCATCAGACAGCTACTGTGTCAGGCACATGCTCGACGATCGGAAGACAGCGATCCTCAGTGCCGTCGTTCAGGAGTACATCTCGACCGCGCAGCCGGTCGGTTCGAGCCTGATTGCGGAGATCCCCTCGATCCACGTGTCGTCGGCGACCGTGCGCAACGAGATGGCCGTGCTCGAGCAGGAGGGTTACCTCGTGCAACCGCACACGTCGGCGGGGCGCATCCCGACCGACAAGGGGTATCGCTACTTCGTCGATCACCTGGCAGCGCCGGGACGGCTCGATCAGGCAACGACGAAGCAAGTCGGTGAGTTCTTCTCGGCCGCTCACGGCCGCCTCGAGGAGTTGCTCCATCAGACCTCGAATCTCCTCGCCTCGATGACCAACAGTGCGGCGCTCGTCGTCGGGCCTCGCGCCGAGGCGATCGCCGTTCGGCGGGTCCAGCTCGTGTCGCTGTCTTCGACGCTGGCAACGGTGGTTGTCGTGCTCGCGAACGGCACGGTCGAGAACACGACGATCGAACTCCGAGACGGTGACGACGACGTGCGGTTGGCAGCGGCGAGCGTGCACCTGTCAGCGGCACTCGACGGGGCCGTGCTCGGTTCGGTCTCCGGAGTTCTTCCGACCGGTGATGCGTCGATCGATCGGATCTGCACATCTGCACTCGACTCGCTGCGATCGGTTGCGACCGGCGATCACGTCTTCACCGGGGGAGTGTCCACCGTGGCCACCGCGTTCGACGCCGTCGACGTCGTCAGGTCCGTGTTGCAGACCCTCGAACAGCAATTCGTCGTCGTGACGCTGATCAGCGACATCGTCAACCGGGGCATGTCCGTCGCGATCGGTGTCGAACACGGTGTCGAGCCACTGTCGGCGTGCTCGGTCGTCGTCGCTCCTGTCGTCGTGGACGGCGAGCATCTCGGCTCGATCGGCGTTCTGGGCCCGACGCGGATGAACTATCCGCTCGCGTTGGCCACGGTCGATGTCGTCAGCGACCGGTTGGCGCAGCGCATCGAAGAGGGTTGACGCTGCTGGCCCCGCCTTCGGCCGGTTTGCGCGCGGATGGTTGAGGTGTTGGGCTTCTCCGGCATCCTGTAGCGGATCATGGCTGACTACTACGAGCTGCTGGGCGTGCCTCGCACGGCCAGCGCGGACGAGATCAAGAAGGCGTACCGTCAGCGGGCCCGCGAGCTGCACCCCGACGCGAACCCGGGCGACGACGCCAGCGCCGAACGATTCAAGGAAGTGTCGACCGCCTATCAGGTGCTGTCCGACGACGATCAACGCGCCCGGTACGACCGCTACGGCGAAGCCGGCGTCCGTGGCAACGGAGGCGGCCAGTCGGCGGAGGATCTGTTCGGTGGTGGCCTCGGCGACATCTTCGAGACGTTCTTCGGTGGCGGCGGTGGCAGTCCCTTCGGGAGCCGTCAGCGCGGCCCGGCCGGACCGCCGCGCGGTCAGGACATGGAGATCGTGGCCGACATCGCGTTCGAGCAGGCAGTTTTCGGTGACCAGATCGACGTCGAACTGAAGCTGCCGGTCGCATGCACCGACTGCGATGCCACCGGAGCGGGCAACGGCACGTCGCCGGTCACCTGTAGCGAGTGCAACGGTGTCGGGCAGGTCCAACGCGTCCGGCAGAGCCTGCTCGGACAGATGGTCACCGCCAGCCCGTGCGGGCGCTGCGGCGGCATGGGGCAGGTGATCACCTCGCCGTGCGAGACATGTCGGGGCCAGGGTCGTGTCACGATCGACAAGACCTACCAGGTCGATGTACCAGCGGGAGTGGACAGCGGTTCGACACTGCGACTCACCGGCCGGGGAGCGGCAGGACCTCGCGGCGGCAAGTCCGGCGACCTCTATGTGCACCTCAGAGTTGCCCCGCACGATCGCTACGTTCGCGACGACCACGATCTCGTCACGGACGTGCCGATCTCGATCGCGCAGGCCGCGCTCGGAACCTCGCTCGAACTCGAGACGCTCGACGGAGTCGAACAACTCGTGGTGCCAGCCGGCACCCAGCCCGGCCGCGAGTTCGTCCTCCGGCAGCGGGGGGTTCCGCACCTGCGGGGCCGGGGCCGCGGCGACCTGCGCGCACGCGTACGCGTCGAAGTGCCGCTGAAGTTGAGCGATCGCGAGCTCGAACTGCTGACCGAGTTCGCCGAAGGTCGGGGCGAGGTCGTCGGCAATGCCAAGGAAGGCTTCTTCTCCCGAATCAAGTCGGCCTTCTCGTGACGGGCTCGGCCAGCGAGCCGAGCAGGTTTTCGCCCGGCGCGTCGCTCCGTCTGTCGGCTGCCCACGTCGTCGTCGACGACGTCGGCCATGACGACAACGACGTGATGGTCGTCGACGAGGAGGTCGAACATCATCTGCGTCGTGTCCTGCGCTTGCGCGACGGCGAAACGGTCACCGTGACCGACCTCGCGGGACGCTGGCGTGCGGCGACCGTGTCCGGAACCCGCGATCAGCTCGTTCTGTCCGCACCGGGGCCGGTGACCGTCGTCGACCGGTCGGATCCACCGTTGACGCTCTCCGTCGCCATCCCGAAGGGGGACCGACTCGACTGGATGGTGCAGAAGGTCACCGAGCTGGGGCTCGATCGACTGGTGTTGATCCACGCCGATCGGTCCGCCACCCGTTGGGATGCGGAGCGCGCCGCGTCGCAACTTCACCGGCTGCGGCGGATCGCAGTCGAAGCCTGCCGCCAGAGCCGCCGCGTGTGGGGCGTGGAGATCGAAGGTCCCGTCGAGGCAGCGAAGGTCCTGGCAGGGACGGTGATCGCTGAACCCGGTGGTCGCTCGGTCGTCGCTGGCGACGACCACATCGCCATCGGCCCTGAGGGTGGATGGTCGCCGAACGAGGCCGCACTGGCCGGCGAGAGAGTGTCGCTCGGGCCGAACATCCTTCGGGTCGAGACCGCCGCTCTGGCCGCAACCGCGCTCCGCGTGAATCTCCGTCACTGACTGTGTACATCTCGCTTACCGTGCGGTAACCTCACGCTCGGCGGTATTGGACCGACGCGGGTCGGTCCCTCGATTCAAATTGGCGGGTACTGGAATGACCATGATCGACGAAGAAGCACCATCGGCGTACAGCCGACAAGTCGGCGAACGCCTGCGGGTCATCCGCAAGCAGAAGCGACTGTCGTTGCAGGAGGTCGAGGCCCAATCCGACCAGGAGTTCAAGGCCTCGGTGCTCGGTGCGTACGAGCGGGGTGAGCGAGCGCTGTCGGTGCCGAGGCTCGACCGTCTGGCGATGTTCTACGCAGTTCCGATCGAGCAGCTCCTGCCGCGCGAGGTGTCCGGTTCCGAGGCGACGGCGGCGCTCGAGGCGCCAGGCATCAAGAAGCTGGCCATCGACGTCGTCAAGCTGGTGCAGCTCAAGGGTGCTCCGTTCGAGATGCTGTCGCGCTACCTGCGGCTGATCCAGGTGCAGCGGCAGGACTTCAACGGTCGGGTGATCACAGTGCGCGGCGACGACGTCCGGGCGATCGCGTCCATGCTCGACGTTCCGGTCGACCAGGTCGGAGCTCGGCTCGCTGCGCTCGACCTCTTGTTCAAGCCGGCCTGAGGAGGGGCCCGCCGTCGCTTCTTCCGCGGACGGCGGTTGGATGACCTGCATGAGCGCGTTCGGTGTGTACATCCACATCCCGTTCTGCGCGTCGAAATGCGACTACTGCGCCTTCGCCACCTGGACCGATCGAGACCACCTGATCGGCCGGTACCTGGGAGCGGTTCGGTCGGAGATCGACCGAGCGGTGGAGGCTGGGATGCCGATCGCCGACACCGTGTTCGTCGGAGGGGGGACGCCGACACTGGTCCCGCCGGATGTGCTTGCCGGGTTGATCGAGTCCATCCCGATTCACGACGGCGCCGAAGTGACGGTGGAATGCAACCCCGACGACGTGACCGTCGAGATGTTCCGAACGTTTCGGTCCGGCGGCGTGAATCGCGTCAGCATCGGTGTGCAATCGATGTCGCCGCACGTGCTGACATCGTTGGGCCGAACACACGACCCGGCAAACGTCGAGCGTGCGATCGCTGCGGTGCACGAGGCGGAGATGCCGTCGTTCAACCTCGACGTCATCTATGGAGCGAGGGGTGAATCGCTCGAGGACTGGACATCGACGATCGAGAGAGTGGTGGCCCTCGATCCACCGCATGTCTCTGCCTACGGGCTGACGGTCGAGGCGGGAACGGCGTTGGCGCTCGCTCCCGACCGACACCCCGACGATGACGACCAGGCCGACAAGTACGAGATTGCCGACGATCTGCTCGGGGCAGCAGGGTTGGTGAACTACGAGGTGTCGAACTGGGCGCGGCCCGGCCACGAGTCGCGGCACAACTTCCTCTACTGGCGTCAGGAGGACTACCGCGGGTTCGGCTGTGCGGCGCATTCCCACGAAAGCGGTCGCCGTTGGTGGAATGTCCGAACCCCCGACCGCTTCATCGACCTGATCGAGGCAGGGCGCTCAGCTGAATCGTCCGCGGAGGTGCTCGATGCCGACTCGCGCCGGGTCGAGGGCCTGCAGTTGATGCTCCGAACCCGCGACGGGATCCCGACCGGATCATTCGATGCGGACACGCTCGACCTGCTCGAGTCGATGCTGGCGCAGCACCCCGATGATCCTGAACGGGTCGTGCTCACACGCGCCGGCCGTCTGATGGCCAACGAGGTGTCGGTCCGCCTCCGCTGACCCAGCCCCCTGGAGCTCCTTCCGATGCGAAAAACCTCGTTTGCGACAAGAAATCCGCGAACCGGGTCGCAGATTTCTTGTCACAAACGTGGAAGGACGTCAGGTTCGGGTGAAAAGGTCGGGGAAGACCTTGGCGACCTTGGCGGTGAGATAGTCGCCGTACGTGCCGTCCCACGCCAGCACGTCGGCGCCGTCCCAGCGGGGTCGGTCGGCAGTCCGCTCCTCGTCGAGGATCGGCAGGACGGGCACAGTGGCGTCCCACGACGGGTCGAAGAAGTACGGGAACGACAGGCGGCCCTGCAGCGAGGTGTTCCGGACACGATGTGGCGTCGACCGGTATCGGCCGTTCGTGAGACGCTCCAGCATGTCGCCGAGATTGCACACGAACACGCCGGGAAGCGGGTCCACCGCGATCCAACCACCGCGCGGACTGGCGACCTCGAGCCCGCCGAGGTGGTCCTGCGCGAGAACGGTCAGCAATCCGTAGTCCGTGTGTTCGGCAACTCCCCAGTCGTCGGCGCGCGAAGGGTCGCCCGGGTCGGCCGGCGGGTAGTGGAAGATCCTGAACAGCACGGTCGGATCGTCGGTGATCGTCTCGCGAAACCACTCACGAGGGAGTCCGAGCGCCAATGCGATGCCGTCGAGGACGGCGCTGGCGACCCGGAACATCTCGCTGAGCCACGCGTCGACGAGCGGCCCGAGCTCGGTCGGACGCCTCGGTCGGAGGTTCGCTCCGTGGAGCGCCGTTCCGGCGAGCAACCGATGGTGATCATCAGGATGATCGGCACCGAAGTAGATGCCCTCCTTCCGGTCGGGTCGTCCGGACGTGAGTTCGCCGCCGACCGGGAACCATCCGCGCCACGCCCGCCCCGCGTGCACCATGCCGATCTCGGACTTCTCGTCGTCAGGCAGACCGAAGAACTCGTGCGAGGCATGTTCGAGCCGGACCTGCAGATCGGGGTCGACGCCGTGACCGACGATGCCGAAGAACCCGAAGTGACGACACGCTCCATCGATGGCGGCAGCGACCTCG
>JANNNB010000238.1:0-32170 GCA_031398325.1 Actinomycetes bacterium | reverse complement strand
CCCCCCCCCCCCGTCGGCTTAAAAAAACCGGGGGCTTTCGGCGTTTTTTTTTCCCCCCCCACGCCGGTGGTCGGGCGGTGAGCACCACCTCGACGCGGGAACGGATCGTCGACGCCGCCATCGACCTGTTCGGCACGAAGGGTGTCGATGCAGTGTCGCTCGACGAGATCGCTCGACATGTCGGGGTCCGCAAGCAGACCGTGCTCTATTGGTTCGAGTCGAAGGATCACCTGGTCGACGGTGTGCTCGAATCGGTCGCGGCCCAGCTCATCGTGGTCATCGATGCGGCCGCTCGGTCGGCGACCGACGATCCGCTGCAGAAGATCGACGCCGTGGTGCGCGCCGTGTTCCGTCCCGCGGTCCGACGTCCTGCGCTGCTCGGCGTGGTGCGTGAGATGAACCGGCTCAGCCAGGTCCATGCCGACCACCTGCACTTGCGGATCAGCCCGCTCGTGGAGCGAGCGGTCCGCTATCTCGGCGAAGAGATGGACCGCGGCCGGCTTCGGCGCGGCGATCCCGGGCTCATCGCAGCACTGGTCTATGCGACGCTCACCGGCATCGCCACCGAGCCCGAGGTGCTTCGCGGTGTCGGCTGGTCACGCGACGCCGCCGGCCTCCGCCGCCTCCGCGACGAACTTCGCTCGTTCCTCCGCGCCGCCCTCGCGCCGTGACATTCAACGTTTGCGACAAGAAATCGGAGAACCGGGTCTCAGATTTCTTGTCACAAACGTGTACCGAGGGGCTGGGAACTGCTGGGCGGCGCTTCAGACGTCAGTGTTCGGTGTTGCGGCGGCGACGGGTCTGACGTTCGATGGCGAGGTCGACGAGGCGGTCGATCAGCTCGGAATAGGAGAGTCCCGAGTGGATCCAGAGCTTGGGATACATCGAGATCGGTGTGAAGCCGGGCATCGTGTTGATCTCGTTGAGCAGGAATCCGCGACCGTTGCCCGAGTCGTCCATCTCGTAGAAGAAGTCGACACGGGCCAGGCCCTCACAGCGCATCGCACGGAATGCACGCAACGCCAGGCCCTGCACCTCTGCGGTGGCCTCTGTGCCGATCGGTGCGGGGATGAGCAGCTGGGCCCCGTCGGTGACGTACTTGTCCTCGTAGGAGTAGAACTCCTCGCCGGGCACGATCTCGCCGGGTACCGACGCCTCCGGATCGAGGTTGCCGAGCACGGCCACCTCGATCTCTCGACCGACGATCGCTTCCTCGACCACGACCGTCTCGTCGTACCCGAGGGCGACGTCGATCGCGTCTCGCAGTTCCTCCACCGAGCGCGCCTTGGAGACGCCGACCGAGGAACCCATGTTCGCTGGCTTGACGAACACGGGGAGCCCGAGGTCGGCGGCGAGTTCGGCCGGCAGACCAGGCGTGAGTTCGTGCTCGCCGAAGCTGCGGAAGCGCGCCTGGGGGATTCCGGCGGCGAGCGCGACCTGCTTGGCCATCGCCTTGTCCATGCTCACCGCCGAGCCGAGCACCCCGCTGCCGACGTACGGCACGCCAGCGAGTTCGAGCATCCCCTGCACGGTGCCGTCCTCGCCGAGGGGCCCGTGGAGCAACGGCAGCACGACCGTCTGTCCCGCGTCGCCGGCCACGTCGGCGAGCATCGGCGTCGGTGACACCGACGTCCCCGACGGGTCGAGGCGGCCGGGGAGCGCCTCGGGTCCGACCGCCAGGGCCGCCGCCGCTTCGCCGGCGAGGGCCCACTGACCGTCGGTCGAGATGCCGATCGGCGTGATGCGGTACCGGGTCGGGTCGACTGCTCGCAGGACGTGGGCCGCAGTCGTGCACGACACCTCGTGTTCCGCCGACTGTCCACCGAAGATCACGACCAGGTTGATGCGCTCGTCGGTCATCGCAGCCTCGTCATCGGCCGAACGGTACCGTTCGAGGCCGTGAGGATTCTGGCATCCGATGCGGCCGCCGCGGTCATGGGCCGGCTGATCGGTCCGGACGTCGAGTTCGATGGTGTGACGTTCGATTCGCGCGCCGTGGAACCTGGTCAACTGTTCGTACCGATCGTCGCCGAGCGGAACGGCCACGAGTTCATCGGCCAGGCCAGGTCGGCGGGCGCGGTCGTGCACTTGACGAGTGAGCCCGACGACTTCCGTCGCGACGGCACCGCGATCGAGGTCCCGGACGCGTCACGCGCGCTCATGACGCTTGCGCAGTGGGCGCGGCAACGGCTGGCGGCCACGGTCGTGGGGGTCACCGGCAGCGTCGGCAAGACGTCGACGAAGGACCTGATCGCTGCGGCATGCGCCTCGACGCTGCGGACGGCGGCCAATGTCCGCAGCTTCAACAACGAGCAAGGACTTCCCGTCACGATCCTCAACGCTCCCGACGACACCGAGTTGCTCGTGTTGGAGATGGGGATGCGGGGGTTCGGCGAGATCAGCGCGCTGTGCGAGGTCGCCCGGCCGGACGTCGGAGTGGTGACCACGGTCGGCCATTCCCACACCGAACGTGTCGGCGGGATCGATGGAGTCGCGATCGCGAAGCGCGAGCTGGTCCAGGCCCTTCCGAAGTCCGGCACCGCCGTGCTCAACGCCGACGACGAGCGGGTCGCCGCGATGGCCGCCTTCACCGGCGCGTCGGTGTTGACGTTCGGTTCGCGCGGCGACGTGCGGATCACGGACCTCGCACTCGACGCGTTGGCGCGGCCGCGGTTCACGATCGACACCCCGTGGGGGAGAGCCACCGTCGAGCTGTCGGTGAGCGGCGCGCACATGGCGATGAACGCCGCCGCTGCGATCGCGGTCGCGGGTGCCGTGGGCGTACCACTCGCGCAGGCCGTGGATGCACTCGGCCGGACGACCGCGTCTTCGATGCGGATGGAGGTCTCCGAGCTGCCTTCGGGAGCGACGCTGATCAACGACGCGTACAACGCCAACCCGACGTCGATGCGCGCCGCCCTCGAGGCGCTTGCCGCAATGGTCGGATCGCGGCGCGTCGCAATCCTCGGCACGATGGCCGAGCTCGACGACCCGATCGCTGCGCATGCCGAGATCGGGGAGCTGGCCGCGTCGCTGGGGGTCGAAGTGATCGCTGTCGGAACCGACCGCTACGGCGTGGAACCGACGACCGATCCGCTCGGTGCGCTCGATGTGCTCGGTCCCGGCGATGTCATCCTCGTCAAGGCCAGCCGGTCGGTGGGTCTGGACCGCGTTGCTCGTGACATCGTCGCCCGGGAGATGAACGCGGGCGAGGCGAGTGTGATCAGCGAGCAGCCGTCGCCGGGTTGAACGGCTCGCCGCCGTCGGCTTCGGCGAGGAAGGCTGACTGCGGGAGGCGCCGCAGGTCGAGCCACCACGCCAGGAACAGTGCGACGGCGGCGCCGATGGCGAGCACTGCCCGCACGCCGATCCATTCGATGACGACACCGAAGATCAGGTTGCCGATGGGCACGGTGCCGCCGAACACCATGAACCACAACGGCATCACCGTGGCGCGCTCGGTGTTCTTCATGTTCAGCTGCAGCGTGGTCGTGATCGCCGTGGCGGTCATGAAGTAGGCGAAACCGAGCAGCGCGGCGACCGGGAACGCGAGTGCCGGCCCGCGGGCTTGCGAGAAGATGGCGAGGAAGACGCCGAACGACACGAAGCCCCGGACGATCAGCACCCTGCGATCGACGAGGGCGAAGATCGTGCCGACCGAGATGGCCCCGAGGAACGCTCCGGTGCCCCAGATCGCGTACAGCCACCGGTAGGTGTTGCTGGACGATTCGATGCCGAACGCGAGCCGTGCCACCGACGGGAAGAGACCGATGTAGACGAGGCTGAACAGCGAGAAGAGGAACATGCCGAGCAGCAGTCGACTGAGCACGAGTCGCTCGCGAACGGTGTGGAGACCCACGCCGAGTTGCCGCCATCCCTTCGCGGCGTTGATGCTCTTGACGTCGGGCATCCGCACGTAGAGCAGCGCGGCGATGAAGAACAGGTACGTGAACGCATTGACGATGAACACACCCGACACCGACACCCCAGCGGCGAACAACACGGCAGCGAGGACGGGGCCGATGACCCGCGTGCCGTTCATCATGGCCGAGTTGAGGCTGATCGCTCCCGGGAGGTCCTGGCGGTGCACCAGCAGCGGCATCGACGACTGGAAGGCAGGAGCATTGAGCGCGTTGGCGACGCCGATGAGCAACTGCGTCGCGAACAGCGTCCAGAGCGCGGCGTCGGTCGCGATGCAGTAGGCGATCACGAGGGTGAAGATCGCCGACGCGCTCTGCATCGTGAGCTGGAGCTTCTGCTTCGACACCCGATCGGCGAGTACGCCACCGGGGATCGACAAGAGCAGCAGGGGTCCGAGCTGCATGAAGACCATGACGCCGACGAGCGCCGGCCGGCCGGTGCGATCGTCGATGTAGGCCGGCAGCGTGAAGTTCTGCATCCACGTTCCGATGTTCGACAGCGCGAGGCCGAAGAAGATGATCCGGAACTTCCGGTACGACAACGCCGCCCGGGCAGTGCCCGGCTGATGGCCGTGTGGGGGCGGCGTCAGTATCTCGGCGGTCGTACTCATCGGTGTTGCGGGGATCTTGACCCGGCGGTCAAGTTACCCGTCGCGTGGGTTCGGACCTCAGCGGAACAGGCGGGCGAACGCGCGGACGTCGTCCACGAACAGATCGGGCACCTCGAACGCCGCGAAGTGGCCACCTCGGGGTTGCTCGGTCCAGTGGCGGATGTCCGTGAAGCTCCCTTCGACCCACGCCCGCACGGGCGGGATGATCTCCTTCGGGTACACGGCGAAACCCGACGGGATCGCGACATCGAACCGAGGGCCACGCCCGAAGCTCTCCCAGTACAGCCGCGCCGACGACGCACCGTTGCCGTTGATCCAGTACAGCATGATGTTGTCCAGCAGTTCATCGCGGGTCAGCACGTTCTCCGGGTGGCCGTCGCAGTCGGTCCACGCCCAGAACTTCTCGAGGATCCAGGCTGCCTGAGCCGCCGGCGAATCGACGAGTCCGTAGCCGACCGTCTGGGGCCGCGTTCCCTGCTGCTTGGAGTACCCCGAGTCCCACTCCTGGTAGTACGTCGCGCCGGCGATCGCTCGCTGCTCCGCTTCGGTCGGTTCGCCGTCGAACGTGGGCCGGGCCCCCATCGCCAAGGTGACGTGTACCGCGATGCAATGGTCGGTGTCGGTGGCGCCGAGCGCAGCGGTCACGGCGGAGCCCCAGTCGCCGCCCTGCGCGATGTAGCGCTCGTAGCCGAGGCGCGCCATCAGCTCGCTGAACACCTCGGCGATCTTGCCGACTCCCCAGCCGGTGGTGCCGGGCTTGCCGGAGAATCCGAAACCGGGCAGTGACGGAGCGACGACGTGGAAGGCGTCGGCTGCGTCGCCGCCGAACGCGGTCGGGTTCGTGAGTGGCTCGATGATCTTGTGGAACTCGACGATCGAGCCGGGCCAACCGTGGGTGATGATCAGCGGCATCGCCTCGGGGTGCGGCGAGCGGACGTGGATGAAATGCACGTCGAGGTCGTCGATCGTCGTGGTGAACTGGTCGAACCGGTTGAGCGCCGCCTCACGCGCCCGCCAGTCGTAGCCACTCGCCCAGTACTCGCACACGTCCTGCACGTACGACAGCGGCGTGCCCTGCGACCAGTCGTCGACCAGTTCCCGCTCGGGCCAGCGGGTCGACGTGAGCCGGTGTCGGAGGTCATCGAGCGCGTCGTCAGAGACATCGATGGTGAACGGGATGATCGCGTCGTCGGACATGGACCGACTGTACGAGCCAGCCCCCACCCGACGAGAGCCCGACCGTTGCCGAGGACACCAGGGCGTCCACCCCGTCCTCTGTCCCCGCCCGCCGCCCTCGGTCGCCAGTTGGTGCGCTCGGCCACGACCCGGGCGATACCGTCTCGAATCGTGGGCGAGATCGAGGACCTGGTCGACACGGAGCGGTACGACCTCGGCGATGTCGCGCTGCAGGAGTGTTGTCATCGCCAGTTCGACGCCGAGGGTGTGTGCATCCTTCCCGGATTCCTACGCGACTCGGTGATCCCGGCGTTGGTCGAGGAGTGCGACCGCCTGGCACCGCTCGGACACCGGTCACTGGTGCAGGGCACGCCGTACCTGGGGCGACCGGACGAGTCGTACCCGCAGGGCCATGCCCGCCGACGTCTCGTCGACAACTCGCTCGAGGTCGTCGCGTACGACCTCTTCCCGGACGGGAGTCGGCTCCGGGCGCTCTACGAGTCGGCCGAGATGCTCGCGTTCATCGAAGCGGTGCTGCGTCGCGGGGACCTGTTCCGCTATGCCGACCCGTTCGGCGCACTGAACCTCGCGGTGATGCGTGACGGCGACGAACTCGGCTGGCATTTCGACCAGACCGACTTCGTCGTGTCGCTCGCTGTCCAGTCCTCGGTCGCAGGTGGTGAGTTCGAGAACGCGGCACGGCTCCGCGACGCCGATGACGAACGTGCCGACGACGTGGTGGCGGTCATCGACGGCGAGGCGCCCGGGCGCGTGCGGGTCGAGCCGATGACGCCGGGAACGCTGATGCTCTTCAACGGTCGCTGGAGTCTTCATCGGGTCACGCCGATCGCCGGCGACGTGCCCCGATACGTCGCACTGCTGGGCTACGACACCGAGCCGGGCACCGACTCGAGTGAGCTGCTCAAGATGGTCCGGTACGGGCGTCTCCCGGAAGCCGTGGCTCCGTGAACGCGACCGACCCGACACGGTTCGACGTTCCGCAGTTCGGTGAGGGCTTCGCCGGCCACCGCCATGGTGTGTTGACGTGGGGTGCTGCACAGGCTCCAACCCGTTCTTCCGCCGGTCGTGACCTCGACCCGTCGCATCACGTCGGGCCGGCAGACCGGCACGCGATCCGGCAGCCCTGACCGGGTCAGGCGGCAGCTGGACCGTCCGTGGCGCCGCCGGCGAACGCTTGCGCCCTGAGCATCCAGTCGCGGGCTGCCTCGCCGTCGGTCACGAGTGAGGTCGAATCGACGTGTCGCCGCTGGGTCACGACGAGGCAGAAGTCCTCTGCCGGACCGACCACCGACTCCGCTGCATCGGCGGGTCCGTACTCCCAGATGGCACCTGACGGTGCGGTGAGTTCGACACGGACGGCGACATCCGGGGGAACGAGACCCCGATTGGCGTAGCTCCAGTTGCGGGTGATGAAGCCGAGCTGGGCGATGTGCTGCAGTCGGTCGGTCGCCTCACGGTGCACGCCGAGTGTGTCGACGATGTCCTGGCCGTGGGCCCACACCTCCATCAACCGGGCGGTGAGGAACGACTTGGCGCCCATCGAAGGTCCGTACCAGACGACGCGTGTGTCGTCGGTCAGCGTGGATGCAGCCGCGTCGAGCACGAGTCGGTTGACCCGCCACGCCTCGAGGAGTTCGGCCGGCTCCATGGCCCTGGCGTCATCGAGCGTGGGGTCGGACCCCCCAGCCATGCCGGACATCAGATCGTCCACCGTCGCGAGGAAGGCGTCAGGGTCGGTGATCGCCAGCGCTGCGGTCCCGTCGAAGTAGCGCAGATGACCGATCTGGTCGGCGATCGTCCAGCCCGGACTCGTCGTCGGCAACGCCCAGTCGGCGGCAGGCAGGTCGCTCACCACGAGGTCGAGCGCGTTCTGTTCAGCGGTCAGATCGGCAAGGACGTCGCTCACGTTCATGAGCCCGTTCTACCGCACCCGACCCAGGCGCCACCGCAGCGGCCAGGGTCCGGCGATCGGAGGGTGCACCCGTTGCATCGTTTACCCTCTCGATCCGTGGGGTCGATCGTGCAGGGGAGCGTTCAACAGTGACCATCGGAACGGTGTTGCGGAGTCGACTCGACACGCGATCGGACGAGTACCGGGCGAACCTCGCCCAGATGCAGACGCTGTGGGAAACGGTCGCTGCCGAGATGGCGTCGGTGCCGACGATCGGTGGTCAGCGTTACGTGGACCGCCACCACGCACGCGAGAAGTTGTTGGTGCGCGAACGCGTCGAGCGTCTGGTCGATCCGAACACACCGCTGCTCGAGCTGAGCCCGCTCGCCGCTTGGGGCACCCAGGATGCGGTCGGTGCAGGGATCGTCAACGTGATCGGCGTCGTCGAGAACACCTTGGTGGCGATCAGCGGCACCGACATGACGTATCGGGGCGGTTCGGCGAACCCCACGAGCTGGAAGAAGCAGCAGCGGTTCTACGAGATCGTCAAGGAGAACCGGCTCCCGTTGATCCTGCTGAACGAATCGGCGGGAGCCGACCTGCCGCGCCAGGCCGACCTGTTCATCCAGGGTGGGGCCAGCTTCCGCGACCTCACGCAGATGTCGAAGATGGGCATCCCGACCATCACGATCGCATTCGGCCCGAATACGGCGGGCGGTGCCTACACGCCGGGGATGAGCGACTACACGGTGTTCGTCAAGGGTCGGGGCACGGCCTATCTCGGCGGCCCGCCGCTCGTGAAGATGGCGATCGACGAGATCGTCGACGAAGAGACGCTCGGTGGCGCCGAGATGCACAGCCGCACCAGCGGGCTGTCCGACTATCTCGCCGCCGACGAACTCGACGGGTTGCGGATCGCTCGCCAGATCGTTCGTCACCTGCGTTGGACGCGGCTCGGACCTGGTGCGACCGAGCCGCCCGACGACCCGGTCTACGACCCGGCCGAGCTGCTCGGATGCGCGTCGGCCGACGTCCGTATCCCCTTCGACATCCGAGAGGTGCTCGCCCGGCTGCTCGACGGCAGTCGGTTCGAGGAGTTCAAGCCGCTCTTCGGCGACAAGCTGGTGTGCGGGTGGGGGTCGATCTGCGGCTTCCCGGTCGGGATCCTCGGCAACAACGGGATCCTGTTCGCCGAGGAGGCGAAGAAGGGGTCGCAGTTCATCCAGCTCTGCAACCGCACCAACACACCACTGGTGTTCCTGCACAACATCACCGGCTTCATGGTCGGCTCGAAGGCGGAGCAGGGCGGCATCATCGTCAACGGCGCCAAGATGATCAACGCGGTGTCGAACTCGACCGTGCCGCACTTCAACCTGATGGTCGGCGCGAGCTACGGGGCCGGGAACTACGGCATGGCGGGCAAGGCGTACAACCCCCGGATGATCTTCTCGTGGCCGAACCATCGCATCGCCGTCATGGGGCCGAAGCAACTCGCCGGTGTGATGGAGATCGTCGCTCGCAACGCCGCGGCGGGGCGGGGGATCGAGGTCGACGAGGAGGCGATCACGGCGCAGACCGGGGCGCTCGAGGCCCAGATCGAGCACGAATCGACCGCGCTCTACTCGACGGGTCGCATCTGGGACGACGGGATCATCCACCCCGCCGACTCCCGCACGGTGATGGGCATCGCCCTCGCCGCGGCGCACAGCAACGTCATCAAGGGCGCGACCGAGTACGGGGTGTGGAGGCACTGATGGGCGGATCAACACGGGCAATCGAACGGCTGCTCATCGCGAACCGCGGCGAAATCGCAGTCCGGATCGCCCGCACTGCGTCGCGGCTCGGCATCGAAACCGTCGGCGTGTACTCCGAGCCGGACGCCAACGCCCTGCACGTCGACTCGGTCGACCGTGCGGTTGCCCTCGGCGGATCGACGCCCACGGAGTCGTATCTGCGCGGCGACGCGATCATCGCCGCGGCCGTTCGTACGGGTGCCGACGCGATCCATCCTGGGTACGGCTTCCTCGCCGAGAACGCCGAGTTCGCGCAGGCGGTGATCGACGCCGGGCTGGTGTGGGTCGGCCCGACACCGGAGCAGATCCGACTGCTCGGCGACAAGGTCGCCGCCAAGAAGGCGGCGGTCGACGCCGGGGTGCCGACCGCGCCGATCCACGAGATCGTCGACGGTGGCGTGCCCGATGGTGTGACGTTCCCTGCGCTGGTGAAGGCGGCGGCCGGCGGCGGCGGCCGCGGTATGCGCATCGTGCGGTCGGTCGACGAGTTGGGCGCGGCGATCGAGGCATCGTCGCGCGAGGCGGTGTCGGCGTTCGGCGACGGCACCGTGTTCGTCGAGCCGTACATCGAGCGGGGACGGCACGTCGAGGTCCAGATCATGGGCGACCAGCACGGCAACGTCATCCACTTGGGTGAACGGGAGTGTTCGATCCAGCGACGGAACCAGAAGGTGATCGAGGAGTCTCCGTCAGCGGGGATCACCCAGGCCACCCGGGACGCGCTCTGCGATGGTGCACTCGCACTCGCGCGGGCGGTCGGATACCACGGTGCCGGCACCGTCGAGTTCCTCGTGGGTGACGACGGCACCGTGAACTTCCTCGAGGTGAACACGCGTCTGCAGGTCGAGCACCCGGTGACCGAAGCGGTCACGGGCCTCGACCTCGTCGAACTGCAACTGCTGGTCGCCGCCGGCGAACCGCTGCCGATCACGCAGGCCGATGTCGCTATCGACGGCCATGCGATCGAGGTGCGTGTCGTCGCCGAAGACCCCTCGATCGGTTGGATCCCGTCGACCGGAACCGTTGCGGTGTTCGACATCGGCGAGGGGGTTCGCGTCGACACCGGCTTCCGTGCCGGTGCGATCGTCTCGGCCGACTACGACTCGCTGCTGGCCAAGGTGATCGCGCACGCACCCACGCGCACGCAGGCGGCACGTGCGCTGGCCCGGGCGCTGCGCACATCGCAGGTCTCGGGCGTGCGGACGAACATCGAGGCGATGGCCGCGATCCTCGTGGAGCCCGATTTCCTCGCCGCCGCGACGCCAACCGCCTACCTCGACGAGCACCCTGACACCGTGGCGCATCGACCGCTCGCCGGTGGCGGCGTGGCGTTGCTGCTCGGCGCCGTGTTCGCGATGGAGCAGCGCGATCGGTCCGTCGATCCGGTGTTGGCGTTCGCCCCGTCTGGCTGGCGCAACATGCGCACGCAGGGCCAACGCGAGCGGTGGGTCGACATGACGTCGGGCGACGAGCATCACGTCGAGTTCGTCATGCAGGGTGGCGATCGATCCACGGTGCAGATCGGACCGTGGCCACTGCCGACGGAGACCGGCGCATTGTCGGCCGACGATCGGGTCACCGTCCTGGTGCGCCTCCTCGATCGGAGCCTCGAGCGCCAGGTCGTCGAGGTCGACGGCGTCCGAACGGTGATCGACGTCCGGATCGAGCCGTCGGGCAGTGAGGTGCCGTCGGTGGTGGAGGCCCGCAGCCGGACCGAGGCACGATCGTTCGAACGGGCACCGGTGTTCACGGTCCACGACGCCGATGTCGGCGGTGGCGGTCCGATTTCCCCGCTGCCCGGCACGGTGATCGCCGTCCACGTGGCGGTCGGCGACCGGGTCGTCGAGGGGCAGTTGCTGATGGTCGTCGAGGCGATGAAGATGGAACACAAGATCATGGCTCCATCCGATTCGGTCGTGGGTGAGGTGCGGTTCGCCGTCGGCGACCGGGTCGACACGGGCGATCTGCTCGTCGCGCTGGAGGCTGCCGAACCGGGAGCCGCGTCGTGACCGAGCGCGGGCCGATCCGCATCGCCAATTGCTCGGGCTTCTTCGGCGACCGTCCGAGCGGAGCCCTCGAGATGGTCGAGGGTGGCCCGATCGACGTACTCACGGGTGACTGGCTGGCCGAGCTGACGATGCTCATCCTCAGCCGGATTCGCGCCAAGCGGCCGGGTGCCGGGTTCGCCCGCACCTTCGTCGACCAGATGGAGCAGGTGATGGGTACGTGCCTCGACCGTGGGATCAAGGTCGTGTCGAATGCCGGGGGCCTCGATCCAGGTGGGTGCGCGGAGGCGGTCCACGAGGTGGCTTCCCGCCTCGGGCTCACCCCGACGATCGCCTACATCGACGGCGACGACCTGATGCCCCGTCTCCCCGACCTCCTCGCCACCGGCTCCCTCCGCCCCTTCACCTTCACCTCATCCGATGTCGATCCACGTTTGCGACAAGAAATCGGAGGACCGGGTCTCCGAAGTCTTGCCACAAACGATGATTTCGGGCCGGAGATGGGGGATGCAGGGAGGTTCCTGACGGCGAACGCGTACCTCGGGTGCTTCGGGATCGTGGAGGCGTTGGAGCGGGGTGCCGACATCGTCATCACCGGGCGGGTCACCGACGCCGCGGTCACGTGCGGGCCAGCGGCGTGGCATCACGGGTGGCAGCGGACCGACTTCGACCAACTCGCCGGGGGCGTCGTGGCTGGCCACGTGATCGAATGCAGCGCTCAGGCGACGGGCGGGAACTACTCGTTCTTCCACGAGATCGACGGGCGCGACGAGGTCGGCGGGAGAGCCCGATTCGGGTTTCCATGGGCCGAGGTCGCGGCTGACGGATCGTCGGTGATCGGCAAGCATGACGGCACCGGGGGAGCGGTGAACGTCGGCACCATCACCTCGCAGATCCTCTACGAGATCACCGGACCCGAGTATCTCGGCCCGGACGTGACCGCCCGGTTCGACACGATCGAACTCGACCAGCTCGGTCCGGATCGTGTGCGAATCTCGGGTGTTCGGGGTCAAGCGCCGCCGGCCACGCTGAAGGTGGCGATGAACGAACTCGGCGGCTTCCGCAACTCGTTCACCGTCGCGCTGACGGGCCTCGACATCGAGGAGAAGGCGAGATTCGCCGAAGCGGCCTTCTGGGACGGGTGTCCGTACGGGCCGGACGACTTCGATTCGATCACCAGCCGCGTGATCCGCACGGACAAGCCCGACCCTGCGACGCAGGAGGAGGCGACCGCGATCTGGCGGGTGACCGTGAAGGATCGCGACGAGCGCAAGGTCGGCCGGGCTTTCGCCGACGCCATGGTGCACACCGCGCTCGCCGGCATCCCCGGCATGTACGGCCTCGGCGGCGGGCCCGGATCCGGCTCGTCGTTCGGGGTGTACCGCCCGGCGACCGTGCCGAGCGATCTCGTGCCGCAGTACGTGCACATCGCCGGCCAGAACACGGTCCAGGTCGACTCGGTCGCGCCCGCGGGTGATCCGCTGCGTCTCGACGATGCCGCGCACCCTGGTTCACCGGGGTCAGACCCCGATGGTTCACCGGGGTCAGACCCCGATGAACCAACTTCCGTCTCGGCACCGCTCGGCAGGCTGGTGGGGACCCGCTCGGGTGACAAGGGCGGTGACGCCAACCTCGGCGTGTACGTGCGGGCCGACGCGGCGTGGCCATGGCTCGACTCGTTCCTCACCGTCGACCGGCTCATTGAACTCCTGCCCGAGACTGCCGGTCTCCGGATCGATCGTTACCGATTCCCCAAGTTGCGATCGCTCAACTTCGTGATCCACGGTCTCCTCGAGGAGGGCGTGGCGGCGTCCACGCGCCAGGACGCACAGGCCAAGGCCCTCGGCGAGTGGCTGCGCTCGCGCGTCGTCGACATCCCGGCACAGCTGCTCGATCACTGATCCGTCGTCGCGAGCGAACCGGGTTCGTGCCGTCGCCCGGCAGGCGCTAGACCAGGCACCGATGCTCGCCCTGCTCCGATCGAACGCGGACGTCCGGTCCCTGTTCATCGCCCAGGTCGTCTCGTACATGGGCGACTGGTTCGCCTACGTCGCGTTCGTCGGCCTCGTGCAGGGCTTGGTCGACTCGCCGCTGCTCGTCACGCTCGTGTACGTCGCCCAGGCGCTGCCGGCCTTCCTGCTGTCACCGGTGGCGGGTTCGGCAGCCGACCGCTTCAACCGCCGTCGGATCATCCAGGTGGTGTCGGCGCTGCAGGTCGTGGCAGCTGCCGGGCTCCTGCTGGTCGACTCGAAGGGCACACTCGTGCTCGGCTTCGCCTGTCTCTGCCTGATCTCCGGCCTCGGGTCGTTCGTCGGTCCGGCGGCACAGGCCGGCCTCCCCAACCTGGTGCGGACGCCGGAGGAACTGAAGAAGGGCAGCCTGCTGTTCGGCGCGCTGTGGGGAGCGATGCTGGCGATCGGAGCGGGTCTGGGCGGGCTGTTCGCGTCGGCATTCGGACGCGATGCAGCGTTCGTGGCCAACGCGGCGTCGTTCGCGGTCGCCTGCTTTTTCGTGACGCTGATCAAGCGGCCGATGCAGGAGGCCAGACCCGATACGAACGTCGAGCGACCACGCATGCGACCGATCGCCGACATGGCCGAGGCGTTCCGCTACGCCCGCAAGGACCACGTCATCCTCGCGCTGCTGGCATCGAAGGCGAGTTTCGCGATGGGCGCCGGCATCGTCGGCCTGCTCGCCGTGCTGTCGACCGAGGAGTTCGGTGGCGGCGATGCGTCGACCGGGCTGCTGCTCGGCGCACGCGGCGTGGGGATCGCGCTCGGCCCGCTCATCGCGTCGCGTCTGCTCGGTCCCGACCTGTCGCGGGTGTTGTTCATGTGCGGGGGCGCGGGCCTCGTGTTCGGTGTGTGCTACCTCGGCCTCGCGGTGTCGACCGCGCTGTGGATGGGCATGATCCTGGTGTTCGTCGCCCACCTCGGCGGTGGTGCGCAGTGGACGCTGTCCACTTACGGACTGCAGGCACGTTCGCCCGATTCGATCCGTGGACGGATCCTCGCCGGCGACGTCGGCTTCACGATGTTGATCATCACGCTGTCGAACATCGCCGCCGGCGTGCTCGCCGGGATCGTGGGACCTCGGCTGGCGATCGCCGTCTTCGCTGCGTTGGCGCTCGTCGCAGGCGCGGTGTACCTCACGCTCACGCGACCGATCCGGCGGCGCCTCGACGAGGATGCCACCGGCGGCGTGCTCGTCACGGCCACGGCCGAGTAGCAGCACGCGACGGCGCTGCTCTGGTTCGTCCGTGCAGGTGACGACGGCGGGAGCCTCAGCCGAGGATGAGTTCGGCGAACGTCGGCAGCGCAGCTGCGGGGCCCGACACGAGGAACTCGGTGATGCACGTCTCTCGCCACTTGTCGAGTTCGTCGCGGATCTTGTCGGGCGGCCCGACGAGCGCGACGTCCTCCACCATCGCGAGCGGAATCGCCGCCGCGGCCTCCTGCTTCTTGCCCTGCAGGTAGAGCTCCTGCACCGTGTCGGCCACATCCTCGTAGCCCATACGGGCGAACACCTCGTAGTGGAAGTTGGCGCCCTTGGCACCCATTCCGCCCGCGTACAGCGCGAGCATCGGGCGAACCATGTCGGCGCACTTCTCGGCATCGTCGCCGGGGATGAGCATCAGCGTCGCGGTGACGTCGAAACGCTCGGCCTTCGTCGGATCGCCGGCGGCGTCGAAACCCTGCTGGAGACAGTCGCGGTAGAACTTGTCCTCCTTGGGCGAGAAGAACAGCGGCATCCAGCCGTCGCAGATCTCCGCCGACAACGCGACGTTCTTCGGGCCCTCGGCGGCGAGGTAGATGGGGATCTCGTTGCGCAGCGGGTGCACGGTCGACTTGAGTGCCTTGCCGAGGCCGGCACCGCCCTGGAACGGCATGTCGTAGAAGTCGCCGTGATGCTCGACGGGCACATCGCGGGCGACGATCTTGCGGACGATGTCGACGTACTCGCGAGTACGAGCCAGCGGCTTCGGATATGGCTGGCCGTACCAGCCCTCCACGACCTGCGGACCGGAGGCGCCGAGTCCCAGGATGAAGCGGCCGTTGGACAGGTGATCGAGCGTGATGGCCGCCATCGCGGTGGCGGCCGGCGTGCGGGCGGACATCTGGATGATGCCGGTGCCGAGCTTGACCCGTTCCGTCGCCGCACCCCACCAGGCGAGGGGCGTCAGCGCGTCCGACCCGTAGGCCTCGGCGGTCCAGATCGAGTTGAACCCGAGCCGCTCCGCTTCCTTGATCGCTTCGAAGGCGCCGCGGGGTGGACCTGCCGACCAGTATCCGGTGTTGTAGCCGAGCTTGAGTTGCTTCATCCCCCGAACCGTACGCCGATCCACGTTTGCGTTGCGATTTCGGTGACCCGGTGCGCCGAAATCGCTACCCGAACGTGGACGTGGCGCCCGCGCGGATGGGCGGTGTCTGCGAGGATTCGGCGATGGGTGACCGCGCCGACCGGGGTGACGACCGGAGTGACGATCGGTTGATCGTGACCTCGTCGGTGCGGATCCCTCGGCACGAACTCGACGTGAAGTTCTCACCGTCGGGCGGGCCGGGCGGCCAGCACGCGAACAAGACGGCAACGCGTGCGGAGCTGACCTTCGATGTCGAGGCATCAGGTGCGTTCACCGAGGCACAGCGCGAGCGGGTGCGCTCGACGCTCGGCTCGACGATCAGAGTCGTGGCGGACGACGCACGATCGCAGGTCAGGAACCGGGCGATCGCCGAGGATCGACTGGTCGAGCGCCTGAAGTCGGCACTCCACGTCGATCGCCCGCGTCGACCGACCCGCCCCACCCGTGGCTCGCAGCAACGACGCATCGACACCAAGAAGCAACGCAGCGACGTCAAGCGCGGCCGCCAACGCCCGGCCACCCACGACGATTGACCACACCCGGGAACACCGTGTCACCGGCGGTCGCCGTGTCACCGGCGGTCGCCGCTGGCGGTCAGTGGCCGGGCGTGAACGTCACCGGGAGATGGGCGGGGCCGAAGATGGCGGTGGTCTGCGGCTTCCACTCGATGGCGCCGTCGATGCGCAGGTCCGGCATGCGACGAGCGAGGATCGGGAGAGCCTCCTGAAGTTCGGCGCGCGCCAGCGACGCTCCCAGGCAGTAGTGGATCCCCGAACCGAATGTCATCTGCGGATGCTGCTTGACCGGATCGCGGGTGATGTCGAGCTCATCGGGCCGTTCGAACACGGACCCGTCGAAGTTCGCCGCCGACAATGACGGGAAGACGAACGTGCCCGCCGGAAACAGGAGGTCGCGGTACACGATGTCCTCACTGGCGAAACGTCCGGTGCCGCGAACCGCGCCGAAGTAGCGCATCGTCTCCTCGACGGCGTTCGGTGCGACCGCCGGGTCGTCCGCGAGGAGGCGCCACTGGTCGGGGTGTCCCGACAGCAACCCGACCGCGCAGCCGAGTTGGTTGCGTGTCGTGTCGGTGCCGCCGACGATCACTGCATTGACCATCATCACCAGCTCGTCGGTGGTGAGGCGGTCGCCCGCCTCCTCTGCGGCGATGAGGTCGGTGATCAGATCGTCACGGGGGTCGTTGCGTCGGGCGGCGATGAGCCCCCTCGTGTACTCGTCGAGCTCGGACTGCGCCTGCTTGATGATGTCGAGTTCGTCCAGCACCGTTCCGTTGAAGATGCGCAAAACGTCCTCGGCCCAACGGGAGAAGAGTTGCCAGTCCTCACGCGGCGCTCCGAGCAGCTCGCAGATGATCGGGATCGGGTACGGCTCGCAGATGTCGACCGCGATGTCCGCCCGCCCGGACGCCGCGACCTGGTCGACGAGATCTTCGACCACCTCGCGCATGAACGGTCGGAGGCGATCGGCCGATCGGGGCGAGAAGGCCTTCGCCACCAGACGCCTGAGCCGCGTGTGCGTGTCGCCCTCGGCGGCCAGGATCGAGACGCGGTCGTTGCCGATGAAGTCCGGATCGGTGATGCCCATCATCTCGGGGAGCTTCGCCACGGCGTTGTGCCAGCGCTTGTCGCGCAGCATCGCCGTGACGTCGTCGTAGCGGATGATCAGGTAGCCGAGTGCGCCGCGCACGATCCAGCCGTCGGCGGCGAGCGCGCGCAGCTCGTCGCGACCGTCCTGCCCTGCGTCGATGTCGAACACGCCGAGCGTGGGCATGTCCACGTCGTGCACCGAGCGCACAGCCGTCGCGGCGTCAAGCGCCTGCCCGTCGGGTCCAGTGGTGTCGTCGCCCATCGCCCGAGCCTACGGAAGCAGAAGCCCCGCGTCGGATTCGTGCGGCAGGACGGGCCCGTTTGCCGAGTGGACGCCGGGTCAACCGGTCAGCGGATCGACCGCAGAAGCGCCGAGCGACTCGGCGACGATTGCGTTCGCGTAGTGTCCGCCGACGGTGTTGAGGCCGTGCGCGATCGAGGCGTCACGTCGGGCGGCGCCGATCGCGCCGTGGATGGCGACGTCGAGCTGGTACGGCAGGGTGGCGTTGGTGAGGGCGTACGTGGAGGTGTGCGGGACCGCACCGGGCATGTTGCCGACGGCGTAGTGCACGACGTCGTGCACGACGTAGGTCGGTTCGTCGTGGGTTGTCTCCCGCGTCGTTGCGATGCATCCGCCCTGATCGACGGCGACGTCGACGATGACCGATCGCGGCTTCATCTGCTGGACGAGGTCCTCGCCGACGACCACGGGAGCGCGGCCCCCGGCGACGAGCACCGCACCGATGACGAGATCGGCGTCGATCACGGCGCGTTCGATCGCACCGCGGTTCGATGCCGCCGTCATGATGCGCCCGCGGTGGATCTGGTCGACGAAGCGCAGCCGGTCGAGGTTCTTGTCGATCAGGACGACTTCGGCCTCCATGCCGGCGGCGATCCAGGCGGCGTTCCATCCCACGTTCCCGGCCCCCAACACCACGACCTTGGCTGGTCGGACTCCGGGGGAACCACCCATCAGCACGCCACGGCCTCCGTTGTGCCGTTCGAGGAAGTGCGCACCCATCTGTGGCGCGAGACGGCCGGCGACCTCGCTCATCGGGGCGAGTAGCGGGAGCGACCCGTCGGGGAGCTGCACGGTTTCGTAGGCGACGGCCGTCGTTCCGGCAGCCAGGAGAGCTTGCGCCACCGCCGGGTAGGCCGCGAGGTGCAGATAGGTGAACAGCGTCAGATCGGCGC
Source organism: Actinomycetes bacterium (assembly GCA_031398325.1). Taxonomy (GTDB): domain Bacteria; phylum Actinomycetota; class Acidimicrobiia; order Acidimicrobiales; family Ilumatobacteraceae; genus Sva-07. The sequence goes on along the minus strand of JANNNB010000238.1, from coordinate 13,591 downwards.
GGAGATACCCGAACTCCTCCTCCTTGGGCTCCTTGACCTTGACGACCAGGTCCTGTGCCCACGCGTCGGCCGCCGTCGGCACGATGTCCGCGCCGGCGGCCACGTAGTCGGCATCGCTGATCGATGCGCCTTCGCCGGCGCCGGTCTCGACGAGCACGTCGATGCCGTGCCGCTCGAACTCGCGAACTCCGTCAGGCGTCATCGCGACCCGGTGTTCCGCGGTCTTCACCTCTCGCGGGACCCCGACGGTTCGGATGGCAGGCGGCGCGGTGGTCATCGCGCCATCTTGCCACCGTGAGCAGGACGGCTGGTTCGGAGCGCTGATCGGCACGGCCGGCGACGCTACGGTTTCGGTCCACATGACGAATCGTGAAGCTCCGCGTATCGCCCTCGGTCCCGCCGGATCACCCGCATGGCTGGAGGAGGCGATCCGCGCCGGCGGCGGCGGCGAGGTGGTCGAGATCGCTGATTGTGAGGCGATCGTGTGGGCGGACGCCCGCAACCCCGTTGCCCTGGGGGAGGCGATGGACGAGGCGCCGAATCTGCGCTGGGTGCAGTTGCCGTTCGCCGGCATCGAGAACTTCGTCGAGTTCCTGGACGACGAGTACATCTGGACGTGCGGGAAGGGTGTGTACGCGGAGCCGGTCGCAGAGTTGGCGCTCTCGCTCGGCGTCGCCGGCTTGCGCAACGTCGGCGGTTACGCCAGGGCGTCGACGTGGTCCGGCCCGGCCGGCCGCAACCTGATCGGCGGTCGGGTGACGATCGTGGGCGGCGGCGGGATCACCGAATCGCTCGTGCGGCTGCTCCAACCGTGGGACTGTCACATCACCGTCGTGCGGAATCACGCCCAGCACATGGACGGCGTGGACGACGTGCTCGAGTCGGACCGCTTCGCCGATGCACTGCCCGGGGCCGACCTCGTGGTGTTGGCGTTACCGCTGACTCCCGAGACCGAGGGGCTCTTCGGTCGCGATGAGTTCGAGATGATGGAAGACCACGCGTGGATCGTGAACGTCGCTCGCGGCGGACACATCATCACCGACCACCTGGTGGAGGCGCTGCGAGCGGGCACCATCGGGGGCGCTGCGCTCGACGTGACCGATCCGGAACCGTTGCCCGACGGGCACCCGCTGTGGACGTTGAAGAACTGCATCATCACGCCTCACGTGGGCAACACTCCGGAGATGGCCAAGCCGTTGCTCGCGGCGCGGGTGACCGACAACGTCCGCCGGTTCCGCAAGGGTGAAGAGCTCATCGGTCTCGTCGATGTCGAGGCCGGCTACTGAGGCTCGCGTCGGTAGGGCTGGCCATAGCCTTGGTCGCGTGAGAGTCGGCTCGCTGGCATGACCTTCTACGACAGGCTCGGGTTGACGGAGAACGCCACACCGACCGAGATTCGTGACGCCTATCGACGGCTGGCTCGCGAGCAGCACCCCGATCGAGCTGCCGCGTCTTCGTCTGCGGCCTCCTCTTCCCCCTCGGTCGGCCTCGACTCCATGGCGAGTCTCAACGAGGCGTACCGCATACTCAGTGATGCCGGACGGCGTGCCGTGTACGACGCAACCCTCCGTGGAAGTACTGGGAATGCAGATGGGCACGGAACCGGATCGGCCGTCCCGCCTTCGAATCGTGGCGAGCGGCCGGTGTCGGATCAACCGTATGCCTCCACGGGCCAGGGCCACCCGAGCCACGTCGGGCCGGCCCGCGTCCCCTGGCGGATGCTGTCGGTCTGTGGTGTGCTCGCCATCGTCGGCGTGGTGGTGCTCGCCCAGTTCAACCAGCCCGGTGATGAGGCGCCGCCCGATGGGATCCTGCGGATCGGGGACTGCGTCGCGATCGAGGCGAACGGGGATGCCCGCGAGGTGAACTGCATCGGCAACTCGAACGATCCGTCGCCGGACGACCTCATCGTCGAAGCGTTCATTCCGTTCGACGCGACCTGCCCCGGTCTCACCATGGCCCATCGCGATCGGCAGGGCATGGGTATCGCCTGCGTTCCGATCCCCGACTGACGCCCGCCCCGCCCCCTCGATCCACGTTTGTGACAAGGATTCGGAGACCCGGTCCGCAGATTTCTTGTCGCAAACGTGCATCGTTGATCGAGGGGCAGGAGGTGGGCGCTCGACCGAGGCGCTGCTAGCTTGAGGCGTCCCGTAAGGGCGTTTAGCTCAGTTGGTTAGAGCGCTACGTTCACACCGTAGAGGTCGTGGGTTCGAGTCCCGCATCGCCCACCACCATGTCGAGGTCGCTCAGGAGAAGATCACTGGCACCGTGCGTGGGCCGCGAACCTGACCTCCGGCCCAGGTGACCGCTTGCTCCGGGTCGAGATGGAACTCGGGAATCCGAGCGAGCCACTCCTCGACCGCGACCCTCATCTCCATTCGAGCGAGATTGGATCCGGCGCAGCGATGGATTCCTGCGCCGAAGGCGACATGGCGGTTCACCTGTCGATCGATCTGCACCGTGTCGGCGTCGGGGAATGCTTCGGGGTCACGGTTGGCGGCCGCGAAGTTCAGGAGCACTCGGTCGCCCTCACGCATCGGGCATCCGTTGTAGTCGAGATCGGTCGTGACGATGCGGGCCATCGTCACGGGTGAGTACGCGCGCAACAGTTCTTCGATTGCTGTGGGAAGCAGTTCGGGTTCGGCGACGAGGCGCGCACAGTCGTCGGGGTGCGTGGCGAGGTGCCACAACGCAGAGCCGATGCCCGACCAGGTGGTGTCGACTCCGGCGATGAGGGTGAGCGCGACGGTTCCGAGGATGTGGCCGTCGGAGACGGGCTCGCCGTCGTGCTCGCTGTGCAGCAGGGCCGTGATCAAGTCGTCGCCGTCGCCGTTGCGTCGATTCTCGATCTCGCCGAGGAAGTACATGACGATTTCGTCGCGTGACCGATTCCGCCGTTCGACGTCGTGGGCGTGCTCGAGGACGTCGCGCACCCATCCGGTGAACGTGTCGGCCATCGACTCGGGGACGCCGAGCACGAGCCCGATCACGCGAACAGGGATCTGCTGGGCGTAGTCGGCGGCCGCGTCGGCACGCGATGTCGCCAGGAAGCCGTCGATCAGTTCACGGCACAGCGCCCTGGTGTACACCTCGTAGGCCGCCACTCGCGTCGGTCCGAACCATGGCAGCACCAATCGGCGGGTCCAGGTGTGCTCCGGAGGGTCTGCTTGGATCGGTGGGAGGCCTGCGGGCAACAGCATTTCGTCGCCGTCGCCTGCCGCGGTGACACCGATGTCGCGAGAGCTGAAGTGCTCGATGTCACGGGCGATGGCGGTGACGTCTGCGTACCGGGTGGGCATCCAAGAACCGCCGAAGCGGTCGGAGTGCGCCACGGGGCAGCGGCGGCGCACGTCGTCCCAGATCGGGAACGGGTCGGTGACGTACCTCGTGTCGAAGAGGTCGTAGTCCGTTGCCCAATCGGTCACGTCGTTTCCGTCAGGCATGTTCGGCGTCCACTTCGTCGGTGTCGTTCATGGTGCGTCCTTCGGAGAAGATCGTGTTCGAGCGCGTGAAGCGGACGGTGGCCGAGAACCGACGGTCAGGCGAGGATCTTCGCCTTCTGAGCGTCGAATTCCTGCTGGGTGATGGCGCCGCGCTCCTTCAGGTCGGCGAGTTTGGTCAGCTCTCCGGCGGTGCCGTCGGTCGAGACGGTGTCCTGCACGTAGGCCCTGAACGCCTCCTCCTGCGCCTGGGCTGCGTCGATGTCACGCTGGCCCATGGACTTACCGCGAGCGATCACGTAGACGAACACACCGAGGAACGGCGCCAGGATGACGAACAGACACCACAGTGTCTTCGCGCCGCCGCCCATGTCGTGGCTGCGGAAGATGTCGCCGAACACGCGGAACAGCAGCATGATCCAGATGAAGAAGATGAAGAAGTAGAACATCGACATGAAGATGCCCATGGCGGGATAGTCGTACGCGAGCATTGAATGCTTCCCTTCGTTCGTCGTTGGTCGAGGCACGGTCGGCCCGTGGACTCTGTAGACGATGGTGCCAGTGCGCCCCACCGCGTGTCGTCATCCGTTGAGGGTGATCCAGACGAATCGACCGAGTTCGATCAGCGACCGGCGCTGATCACTTGCGGTTCTCGCCGACGTTCTTGAGGAAGATCGCCGCCAGGATCACGCCGGCGAGGAGCGTGGCGAGCCAGACGATCAGCGTGGCGAGCAGCCAGGTCACGGCGCCCGTGATGTTGAGCCCGTCGGACACCAGGTCGGTGATCAGCAGCGCGAGAAACGTCGTGATGAGCGCGGTGCCGCCCTGCAGCGCTTCCGCCTTCCGCTGGGCGACCTTCGAGAGCAGCGGCTGAAGTATGGCCTCAGCGACGGTGAAGACGAGCAAGGCGATGATGAACCCGCTGGCGTTCATGTTCATGTCGTCGAGCAGCGCGCCGGCGATCAGGAGGCCGATGGCGTTGCCGACGATCGTGAGTCCGAGTCGTATGAGCATTCGAATCATGGCGCGTACCTCAGCTGGAGTGACGTTGGGTCTGTCAGCACATCATGGCGCGCCGGAGCGTGACGAAGGTGAACCTGTGGCGTCACTGGTCGGGTGCCGGGTACTGGTCCGGCGCGACGTCCGAGTCGGTCGATGCGGCCAAGGTCCGGCGCGGGTACATCGACACGAGGCGGGCGACGAAGGTGGCGAGGAAGATCTGGCCGGCCATCGCCTCCATCACGGTGAAACGGGCAGAGAACGATGAGGTCGGCAGTTGGTTGCCGAACCCGAGCGTGGTCAGGACGACGAAGCTGAACTCCGGATACGCGGTCGCGTCGGTCGGGGCCATCGAGAACTGCGTGTCGTCGAAGCTGTCCATGCCGAGGAACAGCCACGAGAATGCCATCCCGATCAGCGCGTACGCGGCGATGGCTCCGACGATCGTCTGGATCGAGACCTGTTCGTGGCGGAGCACGGCGCGCAGCACGGCCAGCGTCAGCACGGTGAGGAGGGCGCACTGAGCGAAGGCCGAGACGGCGGCGAAGTCACTGCCGTTGTCGGCGAAGAACGTGATGATCACGGCCACCAGCGCGATCGCGGCGAGGATGCTGACGCGAGGGAGTGACACGCTGAGGCTCGTCGTGCGGAAGGCGACCACGATCAGGACGAGGTTGAGGAAGGCGGCCAGCGACGTCGCCCAGTCCTGCGCGATGCCCGAGACGATGAAGGTGAGGATGATGATCACGAGCAGTCGTCCGAATCGATCGGTCGGGTTCGACTGGGCCAGCTTCATCGTGCACTTTCTAGTCGGCCGATGACAGGCAGCGTGAGATCCTGACGCGGGCACCGAGCCGCGTCGGCAAATCGTTGGGCGGCTAGGGTCACAGGCAGATGGACAGGCTCTGCGAACGACCGGGTTGTTCCGAACCAGCGTCGGTCGCGTACGGCATGCGAGCTGAAGATCTCGTGTTCTGGCTCGACGCCCTCCGCCCCGACACCCATCAGGCCAACGGTGTGCTGTGCCGCCGCCACGCGGACTCGATGGTGTTGCCTCGACACTGGACGCTCGACGACCTGCGCGAGCCCGTGCCCCGCCTGTTCCAGCCGCCGGCGGCAGCGCCGATCACCGCTCCCGCCGCTCGTCGTCGCAAGCACAGCGTGCCGAACGACGGCGAACAACTGCTCCTCGCCGCTCCCGTCGACGACGCCGCGACTCAGACCATCGACACGCTGGTGGACGAGTCGGCCAGCCCCGACGACGACGGCACGGCGCCGGTCTCGGACCTCGCCGGTGTCGAGGTTGAGGCCGCCGCCGTGCTCGATGCAGCGGTTCCGTGGACGCCGACGTTCGACGAGAACGATGACCTGGACGGGTTGCTGGCAGCTCGCTCGCCGCTGCTCGCTCGCGCGTTTCGCGGCGACGACCGCCCACGCCAGGGTTGATCCGCACCGTGCAGATCGTTCGCGCGCTCGATCTCCCGGCGTCCGTGTCGTGGACGTTCGATCGCGTCGAGGATCTCGACCGCTACCCGACATGGATGACGTTGGTCCACGAGGCGATCCCCGCGCCGGCTGGACCGGACGACCCACCCGGAGCGCCCGCGTGGATCATCGAGCTGCAGGCGCAGGTGGGACCGTTCGCCAGATCCAAACGGCTCCGGATGGTCCGCACACAGCACACGCCGGACCGCCTCGCCCGGTTCGAACGGATCGAGATCGATGGCCGATCGCACGCCGCGTGGACACTCGAAGCTGTGGTGGCAGAATCCGGGGTCGACTCGGCCTCGTCGGCCCTGACGATGACGCTCACGTACGGAGGACGGCTCTGGACCGGAGCCGTTCTGCAGCGTGTGCTCGACGACGAGGTGACCCGCGGCAGTGAAGCGTTGCTCGCCCTGGCCAATGAACGCTGATGCCCCGCACCGTTCGAGCTCAAGGCTTGACGCCTTCTTGCCGATAAAACGGCGTTCAGTCGCCGCGTCCCCATGCACCACACCTCACCTGATCTCACCACACCTGACCTGACCTCACGTCGCCTCATGCCGTCGCCCATCACCGCACCACATGCTCGGAACCATCGTGCAGGGCGCCGACGCGTGGTCATCCTGGCGGGGCTGATCGCTGTCGGCGCGATCGGGGCGACCGGCTTCGCAGCCACCGTGGCGAGCTCGGGAACGGCGACAGCCCAGACCAGCGAGGACGCGGCCAAGCAGGCGGTCGCCGAGATCCAGGCAGCGCGTGATCGTGCCAACGCAGCGGCCGACGCGTTCTTCGAGGCGCAGTCGGAGCTCGAGACACTTCAGGACGACCTCGCTCGACTCCTGGTCGAGGAAGCGCAGTTGATGGCCACGGTCGAAAAGCTGAAGAGCGACGTCGAGAGTGTCGCCCTCGGTCGTTTCGTCGAGAGCGGTGCGGACGGGATCCCGCTCCTCACCGGGATGCAGGCCCCGAAGGACCAGGTGCAGGCGGAAGTGTTCGTCACCGTCTTGACCAACAACGGCACCGACGCCTTGGACCTCTACGAACAGGCTCGGGACGATCTCGACGACAAGCGGTCGGAGCTCGCCGTCAGACGCGGGGAGATCGAGGATCAGCAGGACGTCTTCACGGCGCTCAAGGAGGAGGCCGAAGCCGAGGTCACACGGCTTCGGGAGATCGAGGAAGAGCGGTTGAAGGACGAGGCCGTCCAGAAGGCGCTCGAGGAGCAGCAGGCAGCGATGCGCGCCGAGGCGTTGGAAGATCAGCGACGAGCGGCGGAGGCCGCCCAACGTGCACAACCCAATCCGGGTCTCGGCCAGACGGCGGCAGGCGTGGCAGCCACGCCCGTGGGCGGCGAGGCCGCCGCCGGTGAGCCGAGCGACGGAGAGATCGTCGATGAAGAACCGATGGAGACCGTCCCGACGACCCTGCCGCCGGCGGCGATCGTCATCCCGAACGGTGGCGCTTCGGGAGGGGCGAGTGGCGGACGCACGGGCACCGGTGGGATCGGGAGCGCGGCGCCGGGGATCGACAGCGGCGCCGGCTACATCGACAACATCGTCTGTCCCATGGCTGGAGCGGCCTACGGGGACACCTGGGGTGCGGCGCGTTCGGGGGGTCGCCATCACGAAGGCGTCGACATGTTGGCGCCATTCGGTGTGCCGATCGTCGCCGTGACCAGTGGGTACGTGACCTACAAGCAGAACCAGCTCGGCGGCAACGCCGCGTCGATCGCCGGCGACAACGGCAATCGCTACTACTACGCGCACTTCGGGTCGTACGAAGGGTCGAACCGACGGGTCGAGGCCGGTGAGGTCATCGGGTACAACGGCGACAGCGGCAACGCGGCCGGCACGCCGCACCTGCATTTCGAGATCCACCCGGGTGGTGGGTTGGCGGTCAACCCGACGCCCAGCATCCGCGTCGCGGGCTGCTGACGCCCTCGGCCCGACGGCCGATCGTCGCCGGCGCGTTGCCGCACTGCTGGCGCACGATTGATGGCGGCGACGATCGATCTGCGAATGTCGACGGCGATGGAAACGAGTCCCCACGACGCACGGGCCGAGCTCGGGCAGACCCTGTCGGGGGTGTTGGACGGCGCCGACATCACCGAACTGCACCGTCTGTCCGGCGGTGCCTCGCGCGAGACGTGGCGCTTTCTCGCCGACGGTGTGCCCCGAATCGTCCAGCGACAGCGAGCCGGCGATGTGCGCGACATGATGATCGAGGCCGCCGTCGTCCGAGCGGCCGGCGCCGGTGGGGTGCGGGTGCCCAAGCTGCTCGCAGCGGAGAAGCAGCCTGACGGCGCGGCGTTCATGATCCTCGAAGCGATCGAGGGAGAGACGATCGCCCGCAAGATCCAGCGCGACGATGCGTTCGCCGTCGCTCGCGAACATCTCGTGGCCGACCTCGGAACGGCGCTGGCCCGTATCCACTCGATCGATCCGGCGAGCTTGCCCGGGCTGATCGAGACCGACCAGGTGGCCTACTACGCCGACGTGCTCGACTCGCTCGGCCAGCCCCATCCGGTGCTCGAACTCGTCCACAACTGGCTGGTCGATCAGCGGCCGTCCACCTCCGAGCTCACGGTCGTGCACGGTGACTTTCGGCTGGGCAACGTCATCGTGGGCGACCGGGGACTCAACGCCGTGATCGATTGGGAGCTCGCGCACATCGGCGATCCGATGGAGGATCTCGGCTGGTTGTGCGTGAAGGCGTGGCGGTTCGGCGGGGCGCAGCCCGTGGCCGGCCTCGGAGACTACGACGAGATCGTCGAGTCGTACGAAGCCGCTCGCGGCATCTCGGTCGATCAGGTCGCGATGCACTGGTGGGAGGTGCTCGGCACGTGGAAGTGGGCGATCATGTGCATCCTCCAGGCCTCCGCCCATCTCACCGGGGCGAGTCGCAGCCACGAGTTGGCCGCGATCGGCCGCCGGGTGTGCGAGAACGAGTACGACCTGTTCCTCGCGCTGGAAGGACGTTGGTGATGGCCGCTCCGCACGACGCACCCACTGCTGCCCAGCTGGTCGAGGCCGTTCGCGAATGGATCGAGCGCGACGTGATGACGGCGACCGACCCCCGCACCAAGTTCCACGCGCGAGTGGCGGCCAACGTGTTGTCCATCGTCGAGCGCGAGTTCGATCTCGGCGAGGCCCAAGCCGCGGCCCACCGCAGGCGCCTCGAACAACTGGGGGTGGCCGACGACGCCGAGCTGGCGACGGCGATTCGGGAGCGCCGGTTCGAGGATCGTGACGAAGAACTGCGGGGGCTGCTGCTCGAAGCGGTGATCGACAAGCTGGCGGTCGCCAACCCCAAGTACCTCGCCTGACGACGTCGGTCGGTACGCGGGCGATCAGGAGCGACGGGGCGACAGCGTGACCGGCTGCCCAGCGGCGAGCTGGCCGCACGCCGCGTCGATGTCGGTGCCACGGTTCTGGCGTACCGTCGCGTTGGCCCCGTGCGACTCCAGCAGGTCACGGAACGCATGGACCCGCTTGAGCGGCGTGCCCCGCGTCGGGTAGCCGGGTGTCGGGTTCAGGGGGATCAGGTTGACGTGCGCATGAGGGTACAGGCGTCGGCAGATCCGGGCGAGTTCGAGGGCGTCGGAATCGCGATCGTTGACCCCGTCGATCATCGCCCACTCGAAACTCACACGACGGTTCTTGACGTCGAGGTAGTCGCTGCACGCTTCGACCAGGTCGTCGATCGGATATCGCTTGTTGATCGGCACGAGCTCGTCGCGAAGCGTGTCGTTCGCGGCATGGAGCGAGACCGCGAGGTTCACGGGGAGTTCGCGTTCGGCCAGCGACCTGATGCCCGGGATGAGGCCCACGGTGGAGATGGTGATGTGACGGGCCGACAGGCCGAGGTCACCGTGGAAGCGTTCGACGCTGTGCCACACGGCGTCGAGGTTGGCCATCGGTTCGCCCATGCCCATGAACACGATGTTGCTGACCCGGCGGCCGGCGAGCTTGGCTCGGCGTGACGCCAGCACGACCTGCTCGACGATCTCGCCGACCGTGAGGTGGCGGGTGAATCCCGCCTGCCCGGTCGCACAGAAGCCACAGCCCATGGCGCAACCGGCCTGGCTGCTGACGCACACGGTCGCGCGGTCCGGGTACAGCATGAGCACGGTCTCGACCCGGCTGCCACCCTCGAGTTCCCACAGGAACTTGACCGTGTCGCCGCTGTCGCTCACGGACTCGGTCACCGGCGTGAGAGCGAGCGGGAGCTCGACGTCAAGGCGGGAACGCAGCCTCTTGGGCAGGGTGCTGATCTCGAGCGGGTCGGCCAGCTGTTCGTACATTCCCGACCAGAGCTGATCCAGGCGGTAGCTCGGTTCGCCGGCGAGCAGCGCGCTGAACTCGTCGCGTGTCAACCCGTAACGGGTCGGCGCAGCGGTTGCGGCCACGGATTACTCAGACTCCCGAGCCGTCGCTGGAGTCCGAGCGGGCGTCGTGGCCGGCGAGCGCTGCCAACTCGGCGTAGTTGGCCATTCGCGCCCGCACGACGTCGAGGCTCGCGGTCCAGAACGCCTCGTCGGTCACGTCGAGATCGAACGCCCGCCCGAGCTCCTCGGCCGTGTCCATCCCGGCCCGCGACAGAAGCGTGTCGTAGCCGGCGCGGAAGTGTTCGGGATCGTCCTGGTATCGGGCGAAGAGACCGAGCCCGAACAGCAGCCCGTACGTGTACGGCCAGTTGTAGAAACTCGATCCGTAGTAGTGCGGCTTGAGGAGCCACATGTAGGGATGTGCGGTCGTCTGGTCGAGTCCGTCTCCGTAGGCCGCGCCCTGGGCCTCGATCATCATCTCGCAGAGTTCGGCGGCGCTGAGGGTGCGCCGCTGGCGACGGGCGTACACCTCGGTCTCGAACAGGAACCGGGAGTGGATGTCGACGACGACCTGATTGGTGCCCTGCAGGTCGATGTCGAGCAACGCGAGGCGGTCGTTGCCCTCGAGCCTCGCGAGTCCCGCTTCGACGACGAGCGTTTCGCAGAAGATGCTGGCCGTCTCGGCGAGCGCCATCGGGAGTCGCCGCTGCAGCGACGTGCGATCGACCAACGTGGTGTTGTGGTAGGCGTGTCCGAGCTCGTGGGCGGTCGTCTGGGCCGATTCGGCCGAGCCCGACCAGTTGAGCAGCACGAGCGACCGATCGCCGACGAACGGCATGCAGAACGCCCCGCCGGACTTGCCGTCGGCGGGGGGAGCGTCGATCCACTGCTCTGCGAGCGCACGGTCGACGAGTCCGCCCAGCACCGGGCTGTAGCTGTTGAACGCCGAGCGGACCACGTCGATGCCGTCGTCCCAGCTCAAGTCGGCCGCCGCCACCGGGAGCGGAGCGACGAGGTCCCACCAGGCGAGCCCGGCTCCGATCGCGGGTGTCGGCATCGACTGGTCGTCGGCGTGCAGCCGGGCCTTGACCTTCATCCACGCCCGGAAGTCCGGTAGCGAATCGCGCACCGCAGCTTGCATCGCGTCGAACGTGGCCCGGCTGACGCTGTTGGCGAAGAGTGATGCATCGAGCGGTGAGTCCCAGTGTCGGCGCCGGTTGACGGTGTTCGTCTCGCCCTTGATCGCGTTCATCGCTGCTGCGACGGCCAGTTCGACCTTCGGCCACGCCGTCATCTCCGCCTCGTAGCCGGCACGTCGCACCGCCACCTCGGCATCGGTGGCCAGCCCACGCACGGCCGGCATCGGCAGTGTGGCGACACCGGTCGGCAGTGCGACCTCGGCCGAGAGCTGCGAGGTGACATCGCGTTGCAGACGTCCCCATGCCCCCGACCCGGTCGACGCGAGTTCTGCGTAGAGATGCTCCTCGCTCTCGGCCATCTGGTGGGCGGCGCGTTCACCGAACCGGCTCAGCGGGCCGAGATGCTCCTCTGCTCGCTGGCTCACCTGAGCCAGCGACTCGGCACCCAGAGCGGCAACCCAGTCGGCCAGCCGCGCGAGGAGCGGTCGCATCGCTGCCTCCGAGGGTTCGAGTTCGCTCATGAGGCCCTGCGCGCGAGCGTCGCGTGAATCCGTCGAGACGGTCGCGTAGATGCTTGCCTCGACGATGTCGAGATCGGCGGCCACGCGGTTGTACTCGTCGAGCACCCGGTCGGCAGCAGCACCGTCGACGACGGTCGCAGGCCGCGGGTCGATGGCACGGATGCCCAGCTCGTCGAACAAGGCGACGAGTCGCTCCACGTCGCTCGCCGAGCGCTCCATCGCATCGACGAACGAACGGGCGGTCAGCGACTCGTGCACGTCGGCGATGCTCCACCGGGGAAGGGCCGTGGCGGTGTTGTCCGAGGTTCGTGCGTCGATGGTCGTCATGACGGTCGGTGATGTCCTTCTGTTCGGTCGGTCCGGTGGTTCTGCACGTTCAGCTCAGAGCTCGTGCGTATGCCTTCGTCGACGAGTGCACGTGGAATCCGAGGCGGTGGTACATCGCGACCGCGGACACGTTGTCGGCGTCGACGTACAGCATGGCAGTGGTGAGGCCGAGATCGGCGAGGTGCTCGAGTCCTGCGAGCGTCAGTTGCTTGCCCAGCCCTTGGCCCGCGAAGTCGGGATCGACTGCGATGACGTAGATCTCGCCAATGGGTTCGGTGTCCGCGGTGCCGACGCCCGCGCCGTGGGCACCGGTACGAACAGCGGGATGCACCTTGGTCCAGCAGAATCCGGCGAGCCGGTCATCGCGGTGGAGGAGGCGGAAGCCGAGGGGGTCGAACCACGGCTCCTGCTCGCGGGCCAGGACCATGTCGAGCGTCCACCCGGCCTGTTCGTGATGTCCGACGAACGCCCGATTGTTCACCTCGAGAAATGCCTGTTCGTCGGCGCCCGGCTCGAACGAACGGGTCTCGATCGTCACCGGCTCGTCGACGGGTAGCTCGCGCCGCATCTGGAGCAACTCCCGATCGAGTTCGAACCCGAGCGGGGCGGCTTCGGCGGACCCGTCTCGCCACCATGTCACTCGACCGGTGGAGTGACCTTCGTCGGCGAGCGCACCGAGCATGGCGCGCACGATCTGTTCCACGTGCAGCGACTCCATGACCACCCCGGCCGCCCCGACGAGATCGAGGGTCCACCCATTGCTCGACGGGGACAGCTGCGCGAAGCCGGCCAGCCGGTCGCCGGCGCGTAGCTGGACGATGGCGATCCGGTCCGTTCGGCCCGTGCCGGGTCCGGCGACGCCAGCGTGCTGGAGCGCCATGCGGCTCTGGTCGGACAGTGGCGGACGGCCGGTGTCCGACTCGATCGCAGTGACGAGGCCGAGCATCTCGGTGACCTCGTTCGGGGTGCTGTGCCACGTCGGAGGGGTGAGCGTCACGGGGTCGTGGCTGCCGGGCACGGGTCCGAGGGTAGCCGGACCGATTCGCGGCTGGTTGGGCGGCATTGCCTCCCGGAAGTGCGGGTGTATAGTCGGATCAAGAACCAGGTTCCCGCCACCTGGTTTGCTGCGACGGCCGGGATCCGCCTCCCGGCCTCGCCTGAGCGACGGCCCCTCCCACCTGGGGCCGTCGCCGCTTTTTCCCCTTGAGCGGGTGAATCACGCTCCGATTTTCACCCTATTGGGCGATGCGTGCCGCCCGGATCAGGCCCCGCTCGGCGTTGCGGAGCTGCCGTTCCGCCTCGTGGATCGCCGTGACGAGGTCGTCGCGGGTCGTTCCGACGAACGGCTGC
>JANNNB010000327.1:0-32821 GCA_031398325.1 Actinomycetes bacterium | reverse complement strand
CGGCGGCTCGAACGCGAGTCCGACACAGCGCTGCTGACGGCGACCGGCGGACTCGACGTCGGCGACGACGCGGAGATCGAGCTGCTGGCGGTGCAGTGTGAGCGCGTCGGCGTCGGCGTCGAGCGGCTCTCGTCCTCCGAGGTCACCCAGCGATTCCCGATGTTTCGATTCGCAGGTCAAGACGTCGCGCGTCCTGCCGTGATGTTCCACGCCGCCTCGACGGTGAATGCCGAACGTGCGCTCGTGGCACTCCGGCGACACGCCGAGCACCGCGGCGCAACATTCCTGTCCGGCGTTCGGGTCGACGGCATCGAACCCGTCGGCGATGACCGCGTCGTGGTACGACACCCAACCGGCTCGATCGTCGCCGAGACGTGTGTGATCACGGTCGGCGCATGGGCCGGCGAGCTGCTCGTGCGGTCAGCGATCGCCGGCGACGCCCGGCTGCCCGAGCTCACCGTGACCCAGGAGCAGGTCGGGTACTACCGACCGTTGACCGCCGGTGCGTGGCCGACCTTCGTGGATCGTTCGGAGCCGTGTGTCTACGGCCTGCCGACGCCGGACGGGCTGGTGAAGATCGGGGAACATCACACCGGGCCGGCGATCGATGTCGAGGCGAAGTCGGACACCCCGGAGCAGGCGACGTGGGAGCGGCTGCAGGCGTGGGTCGCTGACCACGTGCCGGGCGTCGAGCCGACGCCAGTCCGGTCGGCGACCTGCCTGTATGCGTCGTATCCGGGCGACACGTTTCTGTTCGACCGGATCGGGCCGGTGGTGCTCGGGCTCGGGTTGAGTGGTCACGGGTTCAAGTTCGTGCCCGAGGTCGGGCGCCGTCTCGCCGACCTCACCGAGCGGATCGATGATCCGGCAAACCCGTTCAGCCTCGACCGGCCGCCGATCGAGGTGGGGGGATCCGGCCGCCGTTGAGTCGTCCACGTGGCCGAGTGAACACGGAACGTGACGGATTCGGCGCTCACAGCGACGGGATGACCAACACGAACTACAGTCACCGCCATGTCGACGCTGGGGCGAACGCGTCAATGAGCGGGATCGTGATCTCTTCGTCGGTCGGGCGCGTGAATTGGCTCGGTTCGACGAAGTGCTCGCCGGCGATTCGGTGCACGTCGTCCACGTCAGCGGCGTGGGCGGCATCGGCAAGAGTTCGTTGCTGCGCAACGTCGCCCGCTCGGCAGTCGCCCTCGGCTACGGGATCATCTGGATCGACGGTCGGGACCTCCCTCCGTTCCCGAACGCCGTGGAGACGGAACTCGAAGCAGTCCGCGACCATGACCGAACGTTGGTCGTCATCGACTCCTACGAGATGGTGAGCTCGCTCGACGGATGGCTGCGCGATGTCGTCATACCGGCGCTGCCGGAGTCGACGATCGTGATCTTCGCCTCCCGTCACCGACCGTCGGTCGGATGGTTCGAAGGCGGGTGGGACGCAATGTTCGAGTCGATGCCGTTGGAGGGCCTCCCCACCGACGAACTCCGTTCGATCGCGATCGCCAACGGCATCGCACCCGCGTCGATCGACGCCCTGCTCCGCCACGCCCATGGGTCCCCGTTGGCGGTGTCGGTCGGTGCTCAGACCGGCGCGAACGGATCGGTCGCCGAGCTAGCGGCGCGCCTGTTGGGCGACGAGGTCGACTCGGATCGATACCGCACGCTGAGCGTCGCGGCGGTCGCCAGGGTGACCACGCCCGAACTGCTCGAAGCGGTCCAGCCGGGCACCGATGGTCACGAGAGCTACAAATGGCTTGCTGATCGCTCGTTCGTGGAGCCGCTCGCAGACGGTGTCGCGCTGCACGCACTGGTCGCCGACTCGGTGCGCACCGCATTGCGCGAGCGGGATCCGGTCGGGGAAGGGGCGATACGTCGTGCGATTGCCGACCACGTGTACGAGCGAGCCCTTGCAGGCCAGTTCGCGCTGTCGGCCGACCTCCAACACCTGGTCGTCGATCCGGAGGTCCGCTGGGGGTTCTCGGCGGACATCGGAAGTCGTTACCGGATCGACACCGTGCGGGATGGTGACGTCGAGTACATCGGCTCCCTGCTCCGCACGGTCGGCCTCGACGAGTGGTGGGACGTGACGTCGGTGTTCTTCCGTGACCATCCCGAGTTCGTGGGCATCGCCCGCGATCGTGACGGCGGCGTCGGCGGCTACTACGTCGCCGTGTCTCCCGGCAACGCACCAGCGGCCGCCGAGACCGATGTGTTGCTCGGCCCGTGGTTGCGGTATGTGCGCGAGGTGCTGAAGACCGACAGCGCCGTGCTGTGCCGGGAGGCGGTCGACCTGACCGGCGAACTCGGTGAGATCACCGCGTTGCTCGGGGCGGGCGGCGTGCTCGGAACCGGCGTGGTCAACCCCCGGTACGTCCTCTTGCCGATCTCACCCGACGTTCCTGCCGCCGGAGCGTTCAGTGAGGCGCTCGGGGCACGGCACGTCGCTGAACTCGACCTGAAGGCCTACGGGATGGACCTCGCCTGTCACATCGTCGATTTCGGAGCGCGCGGCCTGCTCGGGTTTCAGCGCGACTGGATCTATCGCGAGACCGGCATGGTGCCACCCGTCGATTCGTCCGAGATCGATGCCGGTCGCCTGATCCGAATGTTGCGAGACCCGAACGGTCTGAGCCATGGCCCCCAATGGCTGGGTGCTACTCCGTCGGAGCGGCTGGACAATCTCCGGCGGATGGTTCGCGACGCGCTCACGGTGTTCGGTGATCACCGTGACGACGATGTCGCGAAGGCGATCATCGAAGAGGCGTTCCTCGGCGACGGTGCCTCGCACGAGACGATCGCCCGAAGGTTCCATCTGAGTCGTTCGGCGTACTTCCGCCGGCTGCAGTCGGCGACAGCGAGGTTGGGCGCGGAGTTGACCGCCCGCGGCTTCGTCTGAAATCGGTCCTGCAGATTCGGCGCGTCATGACCGATACTGGTTTCGTGCTCACATACATGGACAACGGCGTCCAGATCGAACCCGGTTCCATCACCGACGTGCTCGGCCTGCTCGGCCCCGAGTGGCGAGCCCTCCACATCACCGTCGTGCCCGACAGCAATGGCGACAGTGACCTCCTGCTGGTCGGACCACCCGGTGTTGTCGCGATGACCACACGGCAGCGCCCCGGTGCGACCGCGTGGGTCGGATCGCGTTCGGTGACGGTCGATGGACAGCAGACGGTGATCCTCCAGAACGCACGCAGCCACGCAGAGCGGTCGGCCGGTTTGGTGGCGGTCGCCGCAGGTCGACGAATCGACGTCATTCCCGCAGTGGTGTTCGTCGGTCTCGCCGGATTCAACGTGCAGCACATGCCAACTGATGTCCAGGTGACGACCGACCGTCGACTGCGCGGCTGGCTCGGCTCGCTCCCCGTGCGCCTCGAAGCTGACGAGGTCGACGCAATCGCGGTCGCCTCGGCTCGCATCTCCCGCTGACGCCGTCCGCGTTCTCGGCGGAGGCCCTCGTTACTGGGTTGGGACTACATCGGTACTGACGCGCCCCGTTTTCGAGTGTTCGCTGGAGTGATTCCCGTGCGGAGCGGGATCAGCGGAAGAGGGTCATCCGATGAGGGTCAATGGTCGAGTGAATCGTGCTGGCCGCGCGCTGATTGCGTTCGGACTGATCCTCGGCGGGGTCGTCTTCGCCGAGGGCCCTGGCGTTGTCAGCGCTGCGTCTTTGGTCGCGCCACCCGAACGTCTGTACATGTTTCCGGTCAATCCGGTCAGCGTGATTCCGCAGATGATCGTCAATGCGCTGATCCCCGTCACGGAGATGGAGTTCGACGGGGGAACGGACGTCATCTCCGGCGACACCAGGTCGATCGTGCTCGACATGGAGGACTCCCAGGCGCCGAACGACTGCGATCTCACGTATCACCCCGGCGTCGAAGCGGACTTCCCAGTGACGTACTGCAACAGCATCTCGCTGACGGTCGCTCACGGGAAGCTCAGTGTCGGGCCGCTGACGGAGGAGTTCGAGGACGATGTCAACGGCGATCCGTCCAACGACCCGGCGCTCGCCGTCTATCTCACGAGCGAAGGCGCCAGAGTCGGAATTTCGGACGACGCCGACTACAACGCCGACGACGGGGTGTCGGTGCTCTTCCTGAACGGGACCACACAGCAGTTGAACGACTCGCTGGAGAACCTCGTCTACACGCCCGATCCCGACGAGGACGACGACAGCAACACAGCCGACGACTTCTACCGCTACGAGGGTTCGAACCCGGAATCGATCGTGGTGTTGGGAACTCAGCATGTGCCGTCGGAAACGGTGAACTTCAACGTCGACATCCGCGTACTGGACGTCAACGACTGGCCGGACCTCAGAGGACCCGGCCGTGAGTTCGGGGACACGTCTGGTGACGGTCCCGCCGATCAGACGGCAGACCCAGCGGTCGAGAAGGTCATCCCGGGCAATTACAACTTCATCGACGAGGACAACGACGAGGAGATCGATGGCGACGAGCCGGACGATGACCCTGACTGGGCCGATGGCGCGGAGACAGAGTTCCTCCTCTTCGGCTACCTCGACTGCGGCGTGGCACTGGAGCCGAACACGGGATTCCACTTTGCGAGTTCGACCTGGAACACCGTGAACGACCTCGCCAACGAGAAGATCCCGGAGCTCCTCGAGGACTACTTCGGGATCGACGCGACTCCCGACAACCCTGAGGAAGTGCAGGAGAACGCCTGGAAGCAGCTCGCCATTGCGGCGTTCCTCGAAGGACTCGATCTCGCCGACGGCGATGCCAACCTCGCCGATCAGGAACTGGCGATAAACGACGACGAATACGCCGAAGCGTTTGCCGCGATCGGGAGCATCCAGGACGTTCGGGATGCGTTGACGTCCGTCTCGTTCCTGCACAACGCGGAAGGCGACACCTGCGAGATGCTGGTCGTGGCGTCCGACCTGGGCAACAACGGGATGCCCTTTCAGTATTGGAGCCCCGACGATCCGGACGATCGCCAGTACGGGGTCGAGGTCCCGGCCATCGGATTCGACTGGGATCTGTTCACGATCGAAACCGGCGAGCTGCAGGAGGTCGACATCAGCTTCGACCCGACGATCCTGTACGTCAACGAGGGCGATACAGCGGTCGCGCCGATCTATGTCACCCCGCCTCCGCCTGGACCGCCGGCTCCCGAGCGACCGGACTTCTCCTTCCGCTGGGCAGCTGTCGACGGCACGGCGATCGCTGGGACCGACTACCAAGGGACATCGAACAACAACCCCGTCGTGAGTCATTCCACAAGCCAGGTCAACGCAGAGACCGGTGTCTTCAACGACATTGATGGCAACAAGTCGTTCACGTTCGAGCTGCAGACACCCTCTCAGCTCCCACCCGGAGACGACACCACCCCTCCCGGCTACGAGATCGTGTCGGCGATCCCGACGCGCACTGTGGTGATCATCGATGACGATGATCCGGACGCGGCGGTCACGGGAGTCACGGGAGCGACGATCACGGAGGGTGACGTCGGGACGACGAATCTGTCGTTCACCATCAACCTCGACAAGCCGGCTGATGGCACCGAGACAGTCGAGGTCGACACCAGCAGTGCGGCGCCATCGGACCCGGTTGTGGACTATGTGCCGCTTGTGGATCAGCTTGTGGTGTTTGCTCCGGGCTCGATGACTGCGACGGTCAACGTGGTCGTGAACGGCGACTACACGATCGAATCCGACGATCAAGTCACGCTCACGTTGAGTACTCCGAACAACTTGTCCTTGCCGGTCGACCCGTCGGGTCTCGGCACCATCGAGAACGACGACACGGCGCCGACCGTGACCATCACGCCGGCGGCAACGCAGGAAACCCCGACCAACGACGACCCGGTCGTGTTCACGGCCACGTTCGACCGAGCGGTGACCGGCTTCAACGCGGCGGGCGATGTCGCGCTCGCTTGGACAGGCACGGACGGCGAGACCCTGGTGCCGACCATCACGCCCGTCTCATCGTCGGTGTACACGATCGCGGTGACGGGGATGACGTCGAACGGAACGATCACTGCGAGCGTCCCCGCAGGCGTTGCGGCGGACACGCCGGGCGCTCGACCGAACGTGGCGTCACCCGTCGATGCGGTCGTCGAGTGGGACATCACCGGTCCGACTGTCACGATCAACCAGGCCACGACGCAGGTCGACCCCACATCGCTCTCGCCCATCGCGTTCACGATCGAGTTCAGTGAGCCGGTGACGGGGTTTGCCCCGACTGAGGTACTGCTGTCGGGCTCCGCGCTCGCTGACACGGTCCAACTGTCCGGAGCAGGATCGTCGTACACCGCGCAGGTGTCCGGGATGGACAACGACGGGACCGTGGTCGCCAACGTCGCCGCCGGCGTCGTGGTCGACGTGCTCGGCAACGGCAACGAGGCGGCGACGTTCACCGACAACCAGGTGTACTTCGATCTCGACGAGGGCGATCAGACACCGCCATCGGTCACGATCGACCAAGCGGCGAGCCAGTCGGATCCGACGGCGACGAGCCCGGTGCTCTTCACGGCGGTCTTCAGCGAACCGGTGACCGGTTTCGACGCGGCGGACCTGGATCTTGCCGCCAGCACGCTGAACGGCGTGCTCACCCCGACGATCACGAACAGCGGCGACAGCATGACCTACACCGTGGCCGTCGCAGTGAGCGGGGCCACGATGGATGGGGTCATCGAGGTCGAGGTCCCAGCCGGGGCAGCGCAGGACTCGGCGACGAACCTCAGCCTCGCGTCGACGTCGACGGACAACCAGGTCACCTTCGACGTCGACACGGTTCCACCGACCGTGACGATCAACCAGGCAGCGAGCCAGGTCGACCCGACGACGGCGAGCCCGGTGATGTTCACGGCGGTGTTCAGCGAGCCGGTGACAGGTTTCACCGACGCAGATGTCGTCCTGGCCAACGGCACGGGTGGAACGCTCACCCCAACGGTGTCGGCGACGGCCGATCCGCTGGTCTACGCCGTGAGTGTGGCGGTGACGAGTCCGATCATGTCGGGCACCATCACGGCCACCGTTCCAGCAGGAGCAGCGCAGGACGCAGCCTCGAACAACAGCACGGCGGCGACCTCGATCGACAACGTCGTCACGTTCCAGCTCGACACCACCCTGCCAACGGTGACGATCGACCAGGCAGCGACTCAGGTCGATCCGACTTCGAATTCGCCGGTGCGCTTCACGGCCACGTTCAGTGAACCCGTCACCGGGTTCGCGGGAACAGACGTGACGCTGACGAACGCGACGGGAGGCACGCTCACTCCAACCGTGGCAGCGACCGCCGACCCGCTCGTCTACGACGTCAGCGTCGCCGTGGCCGGCGCAACGACGACGGGAGCCATCACCGCCGCCATCAGCGCAGCGACCGTCACCGACCTCGCCGGCAACCCGAACCAGGCCTCGACCTCGACCGACAACTCGGTCACCTTCGAGGTGCCGGTACCTCAGCCCTTGTCGCTCGCGATCCAGGTGCCCGGCAACATCGTGCGGGACGCAGATCCGAACCAGAACGGCGCGATCGTCACGTATCCGGCCCCGACGACGACGGGGGGAACGCCGCCCGTCGCCATCTCGTGTAGTCACCAGTCCGGCGACTTCTACCCGGTCGGCGTGACGACGGTGACGTGCACGGCCACCGACAGTGCACCGGACCGACCGCCGTTGCTCGACAGCCTCATGGACGACCCGATCACCGTCGTCGCGGCGCTCACGGCGTCGGGCACCTTCACGATCACCGTGAACCAGACCCAGCCCACGACGACCGTTCCGGGGGAGACTCCGCCGAGCACGACGATTCCTGGCTCGATCACGCCGGGAGCCACGCTGCCCCCGCAGCTGTTCCCGCCGTCCGGGGGACCAGGCCCCGTTCCGGCCGGCGGTCCGGTCGGTGGCCTGCCCGAAACCGGCTCGAACATCGCCGACGTCGTGGCGGTGGCGACGACGGCGCTGCTGATGGGAGCGCTGCTCATGATCATCCGGCGTCGACGGCCAGCGCCGGGCTGATCGGCCGAGCGGGGCGTGGATGTGACCCTCATCCACGCCCCGCCCGACCATCCGTGACCTGTCACGAATCGTGGGGCTGCGTCGTCGACCTGTCATGAGGATCGATGGAGATGTCACAGCACGCCCCGGAAACCGGCACGAGGTGCACGTCGTCGGTGGGGGACTGGGCGGTCTCGCGGCGGCTGCATTCATCGCGCGGGCCGGACATTCGGTGGTCGTGTACGAGCAACGCGGGCGGGTCGGTGGGCGGGCGACGACCGAGGAGCGTGACGGGTTCAGGTTCAACCGGGGCCCGCATGCCTGGTACGTGGGCGGAGAGGGTGCCGGGGTCATCGCAGAGCTCGGAATCCGGCTCACCGGCACGGCACCGGCGCAGAAGGGTTCGATGATGGCGCGCGGCGGTGAGCTTCATCTCGCGCCGAGCGGGGTCGGCTCACTGCTGCGAACCTCGCTGCTCGGCGCCCGCGACAAGGCGGACCTCGCCCGTGTGCTGCAACGCGTCCAGAAGCTCGACTCGGCAACCCTCGCTGGCATGTCCGTCGACGACTGGATCCACGGCACGACCGGGCGGCCGGGCGTTGCGGAGGTCGTACAGGCGATCGTTCGGCTGTCGACCTACGTCAACGATCCCGGTCGGCTCAGTGCCGAAGTCGCCGCGCTCCAGCTACAGCGGGCGTTGTCGTCGGGCGTGCTGTATCTCGACCATGGGTGGGACCAACTGGCCGGGAAGTTGCGCACGGCGGTGGAGGACGCCGGGGGAGTGATCGGCACCTCGACGGTCGTCACGGAACTGCCCGATGCTGCCGCGGTGGTGGTCGCCGTCGGTGGGCCGACCGCAACCGGAGCGATCGTCGGTGAACAGTTCACGACAGGCCCCGCTTCGACCGCGTCATGTCTGGACCTGACCCTGCGCCGTCCGGCGCGCCATCGCTTCGTCATCGGCGTCGACGAACCCATGTACCTGTCGGATCACGGCCATCCCGAAGGGATGACGCCCTCGGGTGGCTCGAGCGTGTCGGTCGCCTCGTACCTCGCACCGGGAGCCGAACCGGATCGCTCGGCGATGCAGGCGTTCGCCGATCGGGCCCGGATCGCAGCCGATTGCATCGTCGCAGAGCGGTACCTTCACCGCATGACCACGGTGACCGCGATCGCGACTGCACATCACGGCGGCCTGGCCGGCCGCCCGAGGGCCGAGGTCGCGTCTCGCCCCGGCACGTTCGTGGTGGGCGATTGGGTCGGCCCGAATGGCCATCTCGCTGACGCAGTCCTCGCCAGTGCCCGCCAGGCGGCCCAGCTCGCAATCTCGCACCTCTCCCGTACGCCGGTGGTGCGGTGACCGGACCGGACACCTCCGAGGTCGCGCACACCGACGTCGAGCGGTTCGAAGCCGAGCGTTCGCGTCTGCGTGGCCTCGCGTATCGGATGACGGGAACGCCTGATGACGCCGACGACGTCGTGCAGGAGGCGTGGCTTCGGTGGCAGCGCGCCGATCGATCGGCGATCGACAACGCGGCGGCGTGGCTGACCACGCCCGGCTCCTACGTCGTGCGCGATGGCCAGCCGTTCCTCCTCACCGTGCTCGGATGGCGCGGGTCACAGGTCGCCGAGGCGATTTCGATCGTCAATCCGGACAAACTCCAGGGGTTCCACGCCGCCTGGTTGCAGCACTAGCACACCCGTCGCGAAATCGTGCGGATCGCACCATTGGATCTGGGAAAACCCACCGCTAGCATTGCTTCCCGGTCTGTTCGCAGGCCTGCCAGTCCACGTTCGCTTCGACCGTTCGGCCCATCCGGGTCTGCTGTCGTGCCCGATTCAGCCTCGCAATACGTAGAAAACCCCAGCGCACGCGGTGCTGGAGCAACCAAGGAGAACACCCTGCCTAAGCCCAAGGAAGACGCCATCGTGCTCGAAGGCACGATTCGCGAATCGCTTCCGAACGCCATGTTCAAGGTCGAACTGGAAAACGGCCACGCAGTCCTGGCGCACATCTCCGGGAAGATGCGGATGCACTACATCCGAATCCTGCCCGGCGACAAGGTGCAGGTTGAACTCACCCCCTACGACCTCAACCGGGGTCGGATCACATACCGCTACAAGTAGATCGACAGTAGAGAGAACCATGAAAGTACGCCCGAGCGTCAAAGCGATGTGCGACAACTGCAAAGTGATCCGTCGTCACCGGCGGATCATGGTCATCTGCACGAACCCCCGCCACAAGCAGCGGCAGGGCTGAGGAGCAACCCAATGGCACGTATTGCTGGCGTCGACATCCCACGCGAGAAGCGGTTGGAGATCTCGCTCACCTACATCTTCGGAGTCGGTCTGCCGACCTCGCAGAAGATCTGCGCAGAGCTCGAACTCGATCCGAACACCAAGGTGTCGAACCTGACCGAGGACGAGGTCAACCGGATCCGCTCCTACATCGATCAGAACCTGAAGATCGAGGGCGATCTGCGCCGCGATGTTCAGGGCGACATCAAGCGCAAGATCGAGATCGGTTGCCTCCAGGGCATCCGTCATCGCAAGGGCCTGCCGGTCCGTGGTCAGCGCACCCACACCAACGCCCGCACCCGCAAGGGCCCGAAGCGCACGGTTGCCAACAAGAAGAAGGCAGTGAGGAAGTAATGGCCAAGCCAACCGCAGCGCGTCGTCCGCGCAAGCGCGACCGCAAGAACGTGAGCACCGGTGTGGTGCACATCAAGAGCTCGTTCAACAACACGATCGTCTCGATCACCGACACCGAGGGCAACGTCATCGCCTGGGCGTCTTCCGGTGCCGTCGGATACAAGGGCAGCCGCAAGAGCACGCCGTTCGCCGCACAGCTCGCCGCCGAGAAGGCCGGCCGCGCCGCCATGGAACATGGTCTGAAGCGCGCCGAAGTTCAGGTCAAGGGCCCGGGTTCGGGTCGCGACACCGCTGTTCGCTCGATCCAGCAGACGGGCATCGAGGTCACCTCGATCAAAGACGTCACCCCGGTGCCACACAACGGTTGCCGCCAACCCAAGCGCCGTCGCGGCTGAGCAGCGGATAAAGGAACAGACAGAACATGGCTCGCTACACCGGACCGAAGGTGCGCATCTCGCGTCGCCTCGGCACCAACATCTTCGAGAACGAAAAGGGCCGCAAGGCGCTCGATCGTCGCCCCTTCCCTCCTGGCCAGCACGGCCGCACCCGTCGCCGCAACGCCGGCAGCGAGTACCTCGCCCAGATGCAGGAGAAGCAGAAGGCCAAGTACATCTACGGCGTGCTCGAAAAGCAGTTCCGCAAGACCTACGAAGAGGCCATCCGCATGCCGGGGCCGACGGGCGAGATCCTGCTGCGCCTGCTCGAGCAGCGTCTCGACAATGTCGTGTACCGCGCCGGTTGGGCCTCCAGCCGCCCGCAGGCCCGCCAGTTCGTCAACCACGGTCTGATCCTGGTCGACGGCAAGCGTGTCGACATCGCCAGCTTCCGCTGCAAGGTCGGCCACGTCGTGTCCCTGTCGCCCAAGGCCCAGAAGATGATCGTCGTGCAGCACAACATCGACACCCTCGACCGTACGGTCGTCGGTTGGCTCGAGGCCGGCGACGGTGGCAAAGAGGTCAAGGTCCGCAGCCTGCCCGAGCGCGAGCACATCGACGTTCCCGTCCGCGAGTCGCTCATCGTCGAGCTGTACTCCAAGTAATCCGTTTTTCCGCTCGTTCGAAATTCCTGTTGTTGAAAGGTCCTGGCACAAATGCTCGTCATGCAGCGCCCCTCCATCGAAGCCCTCGGTGAGGAGTCCGACAATCGCCAGCGCTTCGCCGTCGGTCCGCTCGAGCCCGGCTTCGGCCACACGCTCGGCAACTCACTGCGCCGTACTCTGCTCTCCTCGATCCCCGGTGCGGCCATCACGATGGTCCGCTTCGACGACTCACTCCACGAGTTCGACACCATCGCCGGTGTCGCAGAAGACGTCACCGACGTCATCTTGAACCTCAAGGACATCGTGCTCACGTCGCTGTCCGAGGAAGCCGTCACGTTGCGTCTCGACGCCCGTGGACCCGCTGCGATCACCGCCGCCGACATCGAGTGCCCGGCCGACGTCGAGATCCTCAACAAGGAGCTCCACATCGCCAACATCAACGGCAAGGGCCGGTTGGCCATCGACCTCACGGTCGAGCAGGGCCGTGGCTACCTGTCGAGCAATCGTGAAGACGACGGCCGCACCATCGGCGTCATCCCGATCGACGCCATCTTCAGCCCCGTGCGCCGCGTGTCGTTCCACGTCGAGCCGACCCGGGTCGAGCAGGCAACGAACTACGACCGCCTCGTACTCGAGATCGAGACCGACGGCTCCATCGCCCCGGTCGACGCCCTCGCCTCCGCCGGCGCCACGCTGCGTTCGCTCGTCGATCTCGTCGCCACCATGAGCGACGAGCCCAAGGGCCTCGAACTCGGCGACATCGTCGATGCGACCGTCAGCTCGCCCGACCTCGACCTCCCGATCGAGGAGCTCGACCTGTCGGAGCGTCCGAACAACTGCCTCAAGCGGGCCCAGGTCAACACCGTCGGCGAACTGCTGACCAAGACCGAGGACGACCTCTTGAACATCACCAACTTCGGCCAGAAGAGCCTCGACGAAGTCAAGGCCAAGCTCGACGAGCGTGGCCTCAGCCTGCGCGGCTGAGCCGCCAGGTAGAACGCAAACGAAAGACGACTGAACCATGCCAACGCCACGCCGCTCCAACCGATTCGGCCACTCCGCAGCGCACCAGCGCTTGATGATGGCCAACCTCGCTGCGTCGCTGTTCGCCGCCGAGGCCATCACCACGACCGAAGCCAAGGCCAAGCACCTCCGCCCCATCGCGGAGAAGCTGATCACCAAGGCGAAGAAGGCCCAGGAACCCGGCCCGATGCAGGTCCACCGCATCCGTCAGATCCAGGGCTTCCTCGGCGACCAGGAGATGACCTACAAGCTCGTGCACGACGTGGCGCCTCGCTACCTCGAGCGCAACGGCGGCTACACGCGCATCCTCAAGATGGGCGGCCGCCACGGCGACAACGCCCAGATGGCGCGCATCGAACTCGTCTAGAACGATTGGCTCGGCCGTGATGATTGGCTCGGCCTCACCGCACGTCGTCACGTGACAGGCGAGGTCGGCCGAGCGTCAGCCTCGTCGCTGGCGCTTCCCTCGGCTGCGTGACAGAGTCGGATGTGCGCAATGTGCGGCTCACCGTTGCCTACGACGGCACGGATTTCCACGGCTTCGCGACCAACGGTCACCAGCGCACCGTCATGGGTGTCCTGGCGGCTGCGGTCGAGCGGATCGTTCGTCAGCCGGTCGAGCTGACCGGAGCCGGCCGGACCGATGCCGGAGTGCACGCCTGGGGCCAAGTCGTCACGGGTTTGATCCCGGGTGACACCGATCTGCGCCGGCTCCAGCACAGCATCAACGGCCTGTGCCGCCCCGACATCTCGGTACGCGCGATCGACTGGGCCGAACCGGACTTCTCCGCCCGGTACTCCGCCACCTCCCGTCGGTACCGGTACGAGATCTGGAACCAGCCGGATCCGAACCCGCTGATCGTCCGTTCGGCATGGCACGTCCATCAACCGCTCGACCTCGATCCGATGAACGAAGGAGCGCACGCGCTCGTGGGCGACCACGACTTCTCGTCGTTCTGTCGGCGCCCGCAACCGATCCCCGGCCTGCCCGAGGCGAGCCTCGTGCGTCGACTGACTCTCGCCGCGTGGTCGGACGCCGAAACACCATGGGGGCCGATGGTGCGTTTCGAGATCGCCGCGACCTCGTTCTGTCTCCAGATGGTCCGCAGCATCGTCGGCACGCTCGTCGACGTCGGTCTCGGGAGCCGAGAGGCATCGTCGATCGCCGAGATCCTGTCCGGCCGGGATCGTTCGCTGGCCGGTCCCGTGGCTCCGCCGCACGGGCTCGTGCTGTGGGACGTCGACTACCGGGGAACGCGCTGGAACGTCTGAACGTGATCGACGAGCTCGATGCGCGGCATCATCGCCAACATCTCCTCCGGCGCCACGGCCGCTGAGTAGAGCCAACCCTGGAACGCCGAGCACCCGAGCTCGATCAGCCGGTCACGCTGGTACGGCTGCTCGACCCCTTCGGCGACACACCCGAGCCGCAAGCTCTCGCTCAGACCGATGATCGCCGTCGTGAGGTTCGTGGCGGCCGGGTCGACGTCGATGCCGGCGACGAACCGGCGATCGATCTTGACGCCGTCGACCGGGAGTTCCAACAGGTGGGCGAGGCTCGAATACCCGGTTCCGAAGTCGTCGATCGACACGTGGATGCCTGCGAAACGCAGCTTCTGCATGTTGGCGAGCGACGAGGCGCCGGGAGCGAGGAGGTCGGTCTCGGTGATCTCGACGACCAACTGCTTGGGGTTCGCTCCCGCGCGTCGACAGCGTTCCAGGAACGACACGCCGAACGCAGGCTGAGCGATCACCTTGGGATCGACGTTGATGTGGACCTCGGTGTCGCCGTGGCCGGCCTCGGTGAGTTGCACGGCGAACCCGAGCGCGGCATCGAGGACACAATCATCGACCGCTTCCGCCAGCCCAGCCATCTGGGCGAGCGGCAGGATCTCGCTGACGCCGAGAACACCGCGGATCGGATGGACCCACCGCACGAGCGCTTCGACCGCGATGATCTTGCCCACCGGGTCGACGATCGGTTGGTAGAACGGGCGGATCTCGCCGTTGGCGAGCGCCAGACGGAGCTGGTCGAGTTGTCGACGGCGCTCGTTGATCGCATCGACCGAGATCCCGGTCGTCTCCGCTTCGGCGAACCGCTTGGTTGCCATCAGCTCGTTGCTCGCACTCACGAGGAGTGAGTCGAGCACCTCCGGCTGTGCATCGAATGCGCTGGCGGTCCGGATCCGGAAATTGACCTCGTGGTCGCCGACGATGAAGGGAGCGGACACGTCACGGCGCACCCGATCACGAAGCATCTCGACCGCGTTCTGGCTCGACGCGCGCACGGCGAGGACGAACTCGTCGCCGCCGAAGCGGGCGGTGATGAGGTCGGGCCAGCGGATCTTGTCGATGCGATCGGCGATCGCGCTGAGCACCGCATCGCCCGTCGGTTCGCCGTACAGCTCGTTGATCGAGCGGAAGTGCACGATGTCGACGATCAGGATGCCGAGCCCGCCACCCTGCTGGATCAGGTCTTCGGCATGGCGCATGAACCCGTCACGGTTGAGCAGCCCGGTGCGGCTGTCGTGTTCAGCGAGGAAGTTGACACGGTTGCGCGCGTCGGCGAGCGCCGTGGCGATCTGGGCGCTGATCACGTAGCTGTGCACGACCGGATCGTCGAGCAGGTTGTTCACCGTGAACTCACAGGTGATCTCCTCGTCCGGTCCGTTGTAGTCGGCCATCAGCAGCCGGGCATCGAGCGTGACCGAACCGTGCGGCGGCACTGCGGCCACCGTGTCGAGGACGTGCTCGCGGTCTTCGGGATGCAGGTAGTCGAAGATCGATCGACCGCGGATCAGTTCGGGGTCGTAGCCGAGCAACCGGGTCACGGCGCCGTTGATCGATCGGATCAGGCCTGCAGCGTCGACCAGGACGACCATGCCGTGCATGTTGGCCATCACGGCACGGAGGACGCCGGTGTCGCCCTGGTCGAAGTCGAGGCGATGGCGATCGGTCACGTCACGTGCGACGAGCACGATGGTGCCGTCGTCCGCTGGATGGGTGCCGCGCATTTCGAGATAGATCCAGGCGCCGTTGCCGGTGCGGACCCGAACGGTGATCAGCTCGCCGACACGCTTCTTGGTCACCGTCTCGAGCGAGGCGAGCGCCAACCCGACGTCGGAGGGATGCACGAGATCGATGACCGAGCTGCCGATCATGTCCTCTGCCACCCAGCCGAGCACCTCGCTGGCAATCGAGTTCGCGTAGAGCAGTGTCCCGTCGGGGGCGAGCGCGAAGACGGGATCACCCAGGCCGTCGACGGACGGCATGTCCGGAACGACTCGCGGAGTCGACTCGGCGGAAGCCACGGGGTGTTATCGGTCGCTCATCGGGCGCGCTTGAGCGATCTGACCGAAGTTAATCGGACGTAGATGGCTCACCGGGTCGAAGTCAATGGCTGAACCGTACTCGGACGTGACCGGCTCGGTACTCCTGTCACGCGACGTTGGCTGCGCCGTTCGCGGCCCGTATCATTGCACGGTTCCCTGGAGCAGACGGTCTGACCGGCCTGCCCGACGGGCCCCAATGATCGACCCCAACGAATCGAAGCAGATTGCGGCATGGCTACGTACACACCGAAAGCAAGTGAGATCCAGCGTGAGTGGCACGTTGTCGACGCCGAGGGCATGGTGCTCGGGCGCCTCTGCACCGAGGTTGCTCGCATCCTACGCGGCAAGCACAAGCCGACATTCGCACCACACATCGACACCGGCGACCACGTGATCATCGTGAACGCCGACAAGATCGTGATGACCTCGAACAAGGCCGAACGCACCATGGTGTACCGCCACAGCGGATACCCGGGCGGCATCAAGTCCGAGTCGTACGCCCACCTGCACGCCCCGCAAGCCTGCCGAAGCGGTCCGCAAGTCGGTCCGCGGCATGCTGCCGAAGGGCCCGCTCGGACGTCAGCAGATGACCAAGCTGCAGGTCTACGCCGGCCCCACCCACCCGCACGCCGCGCAGACACCCAAGACCCTCGTCGTGGCTGGCGCCAAGGCCCGCTGAAAGCTCGCTGGAGAACGAATCACATGTCAACCAAGCCGCTCACCCAGACCACCGGTCGCCGCAAGGAAGCTGTCGCCCGCGCGCAACTGCGCCCCGGAACCGGCCAGTTCCTCATCAACGGCAAGACGCTCGAGGTGTATTTCCCGACGGCGGTCTCGCAGATGGTCGTGTCCGAGGCCCTCACCGTCACCGACACCCGTGAGACCTACGACATCACCGCCAAGATCCATGGTGGTGGCATCAGTGGCCAAGCCGGTGCGCTGCGCATGGCAATCGCCCGTTCGCTCCTCGAGCTCGACCCGGAGAGCCGGCCCGTGCTGAAGAAGGCCGGCCTGCTCACCCGTGACTCCCGCAAGAAGGAGTCCAAGAAGTACGGGCTCAAGAAGGCCCGCAAGGCGCCTCAGTTCACGAAGCGCTGATCCGGCTCCGGATCTCGCGTTCCAGGAAGGCACGTCGGATCGTTCGATGAGGTTCGGTACCGACGGCGTTCGCGGCGTCGCCAACACCGAGCTCACCGCAGAGTTTGCGCTCCGGCTCGGTCGCGCTGCGGCACGGGTGCTCGGTGGAGACGGTGTCCGTTCCGTGATCGTTGGTGGTGACACCAGGGTGTCGACCCCCATGCTCGACGCGGCGTTGTCGGCCGGGTTCGCCTCGGAAGGCATCGACGTCGTTCGGCTCGGTGTCGTCCCCACTCCGATGGTGGCCTTCGTGGCCCAGCGCCTCCGCGCCATGGGGGCGATGGTCTCCGCGTCGCACAACCAGTACCACGACAACGGCATCAAGCTCTTCGCAGCGGGCGGAACGAAGCTCTCTGACGACGTCGAAGCGGCCATCGAGCAGGAGCTCGATGCCCTCCAGACCCCGGTCGTCCAACCGGGAACGATCTTTCCCGTCGATGGGTCCCATGCCGCCGACTACGTGGATCATGTGTCGCAGATCGCGACCAGCGGCGGGACTGGTGGGTCTCGAATCGTGGTCGATGCCGCGAATGGCGCCGCGTACCGTCTCGCACGTGAGGTGTTCGAGCGGATCGGGGCCGATGTGGTGTTGGTCGGCGACGCTCCGAACGGCACGAACATCAACGACGGCTGCGGAGCGACCGCACCCGATGCGCTCGCGGTGGCGGTCCGCCAGCACGGGGCCGACCTCGGGATCGCGCTCGACGGAGATGCCGACCGGCTGATCGCAGTGGATCACACCGGGGCGATCGTCGACGGTGACCACATCATCGCCATCTGCGCGCTCGACATGCGGTCGCGGGGTCTGCTCCACCATGGAGCGGTTGCCGTGACGACGATGACCAACCTCGGCTTCCACCTCGCGATGCGCGATGCCGGCATAAACGTCGTCACCACCGATGTCGGTGACCGCTACGTCCTGGAGGCGCTTGCGGCGCAGGGTCTGGCACTCGGCGGAGAGCAGAGCGGTCACGTGATCTTTGCCGACCGCGCCACCACCGGTGACGGAATGCTGACCGGCGTGGCGCTCGTCGACATCGTTGCCCGCTCGGGTCGATCCCTCGCTGACCTCGCGACGTCGGCGATGACGTCGCTGCCGCAGGTCCTCGTCAACGTCAAGGTCGCGCAACGGGTCCCTGACGCCGTCGAACTGCTTCATGACGAGGTCACACGGGCAGAGACGGAACTGAGGGGCCTGGGCCGGATCCTGGTACGCGCCAGCGGCACCGAGCCCCTGATCCGGGTCATGGTCGAAGCGCCGACCGCCGAGCAGGCCGAGACGGTCGCTGCCGAGCTCGCCGCCGTCGTCCGGCGCCGCTTCGCCTGAGCGAGGTGGATCGGATCGGCTGATGACCCACCATCGCCATCGCTTCGCCTGAATCGGGGGTCCAGGACGAGGTGGGTAGCCTCCGAAGCATGTGTGGAATCATCGGTGTCGTCAGTCGACCCCCGACTCGGCCCACTCCGACGCCGACGCAACTGATCGATGGATTGGATGCGGCGGTCGCCGCTACCCCCGACGTCGTGGCCTGCGCGTCAGCACTGCGTGACGTCGACGGGTTGCTCCGGGGGCTGCCGGGGGTGCTCGCCCTCGTGTCACCGGTCGACACCGTGGCCTCGATCACGGCCCGTCTCGACCAGCTCGATGCGTTCGCAGCGGAGGTCGAGGGCCGGCTCGACGCCAATGACCCGGCGGCCGGTGGGCTCGCTCCGATCGACCTCGAAGTCGCGAACGCTCACCTGATCGACTTGAAGGACGTTCTGTGGGCGATCCGTCACGATCGACTCTCCACGGCCCGGGCGGTCGGCGACCTCGCGGGGCGTGACGCTGACGCCAACACGATCGGGGGATACCTGCCCATCCAACAGGCGCTCGCATCCATCGATCGACTCGAAGTACGCGGCCGCGACTCCGCCGGGTTGCACGTGTTCGTCTGGGGACATGACATCGACCCCACTGCGTTGACCGTCATGCTCGCCGAGCGGGGCCTCGACCCGTTGTTCCAGTCCAACGCCGTGATCGACAGCGCTGGCGTGTTGTCGTTCGTGTACAAGGCGGCTGCGGAGATCGGTGAACTCGGCGACAACACGGCGGCCCTACGTGCCGGACTGGTCGACGACGCGCTGCTTCGCCGAGCGATCGAGTCGCCGTCGAGCCGAGTGTCGGTGCTCGGCCACACACGCTGGGCGAGCGTCGGCATCATCAGCGAGCCGAACACCCACCCCTTGAACTCGGTCGAGATGGAACAGGCGGCCGGGACGACCCCGCCGTACGTCGTCGCCGCCCTGAACGGCGACGTCGACAACCACGCCGACCTGAGGGCCGCCCACGGGTTGCGTATTGCGACGCCGATCACCACCGACGCCAAGGTGATCCCTGCGCTCGTGTCACGGCACCTGGCCACCGGTGTCGACCCGATCGAGGCCTTTCGCCGCACCGTCAGCGCCTTCGAAGGTTCGGTTGCCATCGGGATGGCGAGCGCCGACGCGCCCGGCACGCTCTTCCTGGCGCTGCGCGGGAGCGGTCAGGGCATGTTCGTCGGCCTGGCCGACGACTGCACGATCATCGCCAGTGAGCCGTACGGCGTGGTGGAGGAAACGAGCTCGTACATCCGGATGGACGGCGAGCAGGGCGGCGAGATCGTGGTGGTGTCCAGCGATGGGGCGGGAACCCTCGACGGTGTCCAGCGCTTGGGGTACGACGGGGTCGCTCATCCGGTCCGACCCGACGAGGTCGTCACCGCCGAGGTGACCACCCGCGACATCAACCGCGGCGATTTCCCTCACTTCCTGCTGAAGGAGATCAGCGAGGCGCCCCTGAGCTTCGCCAAGACGTTGCGTGGCAAGATCGTCGACCATGACGGGCTGTTGAGCGCCGTCGTCGGCGACGTGGCGTTGCCCGCCGACATCGCCGACCGGCTGGCTGCGGGGACCATCACCCGAATCCGTGTGATCGGCCAGGGGACCGCAGCGGTTGCCGGCCAGAGCACGGCGGCGATCCTCGACGAGCTCACGCTCGGCCAACTCGACGTCGCTGCGATCACTGCGACCGAACTGTCGGGGTTCGGGATGCGCCTCGACATGAGCGACACACTGGCGATCGCGGTCAGCCAATCCGGCACCACGACCGACACGAACCGTACGGTCGACCTGCTCCGCGGTCGTGGTGCGGCCGTGATCGGCATCGTCAACCGACGGGGCAGCGATCTCACCGACAAGGCAGACGGAATTCTCTACACGTCCGATGGGCGTGACGTCGAGATGAGCGTTGCGTCGACGAAGGCGTTCTACGCCCAGGTCGCCGCCGGCGCGCTGCTGTCGTGCGCCATTGCCGAGGCGGCAGGCATCGGCTCCGCGGCGCGTCGCTCGCAACTCATCTCGGCCCTGCGCGAGCTGCCCGACGCCATGCGCACGGTGCTGACGCGACGCGACCAGATCGCGGACGTCGCCCGACGACTCGCTCCGTCGAAACGGTACTGGGCGATCGTCGGCAACGGCCCGAACAAGGTCGCCGCCGAAGAGGTGCGGATCAAACTCAGCGAGCTCTGCTACAAGTCGATGGCATGTGATTCGACGGAGGACAAGAAGCACATCGACTTGTCGTCCGAGCCGCTCATCCTCGTGTGCGCGGCGGGGCTCGAGGGGTCCACCGCCGACGACGTCGCGAAGGAGGTGGCCATCTTCCGGGCCCACAAGGCGACCCCGATCGTCGTCGCCAACGACGGGGAGACACGCTTTCCTCCCGACGTCACGATCGGCGTCCCGGCGGTCGACCCGGCGTTGGGTTTCGTGCTGTCCGCCATGGTCGGTCACCTGTTCGGCTACGAAGCGGCGCTCGCCATCGACGGATCGGCACGCCCGCTGCGTGAAGCACGCAAGGTGATCGAGCAGCTCATCGGACAAGGGTTGTCCGGCGACGAGGTCGTCCGACAGCTGAACACCGGTTTGCGCGCACCGGCCGAGCGGTTCCACGACGGGCTTCGTAGCGGCACCTACGACGGGCACCTCGAGGCGAGTACGGCCACACGGCTCAGCGGATTGCTGCGTGACGTGTTGTCCGAACGGCCGATCGAGCAGTTCCAGGACCTCTCGGGCAAGGTCGGCACCCCGCAGGCGCTCATCGATGATCTCGTGGCGGCGTTGACCAAGGCCATCGAGGAACTCACACGCCCGATCGACACCATCAAGCACCAGGCCAAGACCGTCACGGTGGGTATCTCCCGAAGCGACGAGGGCATCATCGACCGGCCGCTCGTCCAGGCGGTGTTGCAGGCGGGTGCCGGGCGCGACGTCATCAGCTACCGCACGATGAAGGTTCTCGCCGATCTCGACCCAGCGGTGGCCGAGGTCCACGGGTTCACGCGATACGGCATCGACGGTGCGTCGATCTCGATCGTCGACCGTGGGGGCATCTCTCGCGACCTGCCGAGTCGGGTCGAACGCAACGGTGTGCTGCGCGGCACGAAACACCGTGTCGCCTCGGAACGGGAGGTGCTCGTCGCGACCGGCCGCAACGACGGCCGAACGGTCATCTTCGTGCCCGAGACCAAGGCTGGTCAGACCACGGGGATCACGCTGTTGCACGTGTCCTTCCACGACCGGGTCTCCGCCGACGTGATGCGCGGCGTGTTGCAGGGCTACGACCGCCGCTACGACCGGCTCGTCGACTGGGTGACGGAGACCGAGGGCAGCTTCGACGACTCGAAGCTCGGCGACATCCCGGTGGAGGAACTGCTCATCGGACCGATCTCCGACACCGCCGACCACTGGCGCACGTGACGTGACCGGGTGGCCATGAAGGGCATCGGCATCGACCTGGTCGACATCGAACGGTTCCGCCGATCGTTGGATCGCACGCCGTCGATGCGTACCCGCCTCTTCACCGCCGTCGAACTCGACTACGTGGCCCCGAAGGCCGACCCGGTTCCGTCGCTCGCAGCGCGATTCGCGGCGCGCGAAGCGGTGATGAAGGCCCTCGGCGTCGGGCTCGGTGCGTTCGGTTTCCACGACGTCTGGGTCGAGCGTGCCGAATCAGGCGCACCGTCGTTGGTCGTCACCGCTGCGGCCGCCGATCTGGCCGTGGCCGCCGGCGTCACCACGTGGCACCTCTCGCTCACCCACAGCGACCACATCGCCGCCGCATACGTCATCGCCGAGTGAATTCCTCGGACGATTCGATGGAACGGGTGGCGCACTGCCAACATGCTCGCCATGATCGACGAGTACACCGCCGCCTGGGATGAGCTGACCGCCCCTGGAGCACAATTCGCCTCCAAGGAGATCACCGTCCGAGGGGTGCCCATCCGAGTGTTCGAATCGGAACTTCCCTCGATGCGTTTCGTGTGGGAGTTGGCACGCGGCTTCGGTGACCGCGACTACGTCGTCTACGAAGACGAGCGGTTCACCTACGCCGAGTCCGACGCAATCATCCGTTCGCTCGCCCATCACCTCCGCGACGTCCACGGTGTCGGAGCTGGTGACCGCGTGGCCATCGCGATGCGCAACTATCCCGAATGGGTGTTCAGCTACTGGGCGATCGTGTCGCTCGGTGCCGCCTGTGTCGGGATGAACGCATGGTGGACCACCGACGAGATGAAGTACGGATTGGCCGATTCGGCGCCCAAGGTGCTGATCGCCGACGGCGAGCGCGTCGAGCGGGTGTTGCCCGTGCTCGACGAGCTGCGTGAGGCGACACCGCTGCACCTCATCACTGTGCGCTACGACGGGGACCTTCCGGCCGACGCAGCGCGCTGGACCGATGTCGTCGATCCGGCCACCGCGCCGGACGAGCTTCCCGCTGCCGACATCGACCCGGACGACGACGCGTGCATCTTCTACACATCCGGCACCACCGGCTTTCCAAAGGGTGCCCAGCTGACGCATCGCGGGTCGACGCACAACCTCTTGCACCTCGTCTTCATGACGACCGCCGCTGGCCTCGCGGCGGCGAAGGCGGGCACACCGCCGCCAGCGCCCGTGCTGGGACCCGATGGCGCGCCGCGTCAGAACGTGTTCATGGCACCAACGCCGCTGTTCCACGTGACGGCCAACAACTGCCTGCTCCATCCCGCCACCCTGAGCGGTTCGCGAATCGTGTTCACCTACAAATGGGATGCCGGCCGAGCGTTGGAACTGATCGAGCGTGAGGGCGTCACCAACTTCTCCGGCGTTCCTACGATGAGCCGCGAGCTGCTGATGCATCCGGATTGGACCACGCGTGACACGTCGACGCTTGCCGGGATGGGCGGAGGCGGGGCGCCGCTGCAGCCCGACCTCGTCGACAAGATCGACAAGTCGCTCGCCGGCGGCGCACCGAGCACGGGTTACGGACTCACCGAGACACACGGGATCGTCACCGCCAACGCTGGAGCGCTGTACGTCGCAAAGCCGTCGTCGTGTGGACGCGTGGTCCCCACGCTCGATGCCAAGCTGATCGACGAACTCGGTAACGAGGTCGAAGAAGGCGGCGTCGGTGAACTCTGCGTCCGCGGATCGGTCGTCATCAAGGGGTATCTGAACCGGCCGGAGGCGACTGCGGAATCGATCCAGGACGGATGGTTCCGCACCGGCGACATCGCCCGC
Organism: Actinomycetes bacterium; assembly: GCA_031398325.1. Lineage (GTDB taxonomy): Bacteria > Actinomycetota > Acidimicrobiia > Acidimicrobiales > Ilumatobacteraceae > Sva-07. Next base: position 9,081 of record JANNNB010000327.1, on the reverse strand, counting down.
ATCGACGAGGACGGCTTCGTGTTCATCGTCGACCGCGCGAAGGACATGGTGCTGCGCGGTGGCGAGAACGTCTACTGCTCGGAGGTCGAAGCAGCCATCTACGAACATCCCGGCGTCGCCGAAGTGGCTGTGTTCGGGGTGCCGGACGACCGGCTCGGCGAGATCGTCGGCGCAGCGATCGTCCTCGCTCCGGGAGCGAGCCTGACCGAGGAGGAGCTGCGTGGCGAACTCTCGGCGAGGCTCGCGAAGTTCAAGATCCCCGAGCGATTCTGGTTCCTCAACGAGTCGCTCCCGCGCAACGCCAACGGTAAATTCGTGAAGCGGGAGCTCCGCGCGAACCTTCTCGGCGCCGACGCCTGATCCTGGGCCGGTCGCGACGGCCTAGATTCGGCTCGTGATCCCGATCGTCACGGCCGAGGAGATGCGCGCGATCGACGCGGCCTCCGCAGAGACGACCGCCACCCTCGTCGAGCGTGCAGGCAGCGCGGTCGGCAGGTCGGCGCAGGGGATGATGGGCGGAACGTACGGCCGCACGGTGAACGTGCTCGTCGGGGCGGGCAACAACGGTGCCGATGGGCGGGTGGCGGCCGAGTGGCTGCGGGCGCGTGGGGCGCGGATCCGTGTCTTCGAGGTCGCGACGTGCCCCGTGTCGCTGCCGGCAGCCGACCTGGTCATCGACGCCGCCTTCGGAACCGGATTTCGGGCCGGTACCTCGTGGAACGCTCCAGCCGTCGGTCCATCACGTGTCCTGGCGGTCGATGTACCGAGCGGTCTCGATGCCGGTGTCGGCCGGTGCGCCGGGCGGGTGTTGACCGCCGAACGCACGGTCACCTTCCAGGCGCTGAAGCCGGGGATGCTCATCGGCGACGGTCCGAATCGATGCGGGACGATCGAAGTCGTCGACATCGGCCTCGACACCTCCGGGGCCACCGCCCATCTCGTCGAGATGAGCGACGTGGCCGATTGGTGGCCACGACGATCGCGAAATGCGCACAAGTGGAACGGTGCGGTCCGCTTGGTCGCCGGGAGCGTCTCGATGCGCGGCGCAGCACGTCTCTGTTCGGCCGCAGCGGCTCGCTGTGGCGCGTCGCTGGTGGCCATGTCGGTGCCGGGCGGCGTCATCGATTGTCTCGACGAGGTCATCCAGCCGCCGATCGACGCCACCGCCTGGTCCCGTCAGGTGATCGACGACCTGTCACGCTTCGGCGCCTTGGTCATCGGTCCCGGCCTCGGACGGACGGAGGCCACGATCGACGCTGCGCGCCAGGTGATCGCCGACGCGGTGCTCCCCGTGGTCGTCGACGGCGACGCGATCTACGCGGCAGCGTGGAGCGCAGACGGCCCGGCCCCCTTGTTGACCGGGCGCACGAGGCCGACGGTGCTGACGCCACACGACGGTGAGTTCGCCCTGCTGACCGGCGCACCGCCGAAGCCCGACCGATTCGCCGCGGCTCGCCGTCTGGCTGCCGAACTCGGGTGCACCATCCTGCTCAAGGGCCCGACGACCCTGGTCGCAGATCCCGGTGGCGGGGTGCTGGTCGTGGATCACGGGGACGAACGACTCGCGACGGCAGGCACGGGTGACGTTCTGGCTGGCATGATCGTGACGATGTTGGCATCGGGAGTCGACCCTTCGAGAGCCGCCGCAGGCGCGGCGTGGGTCCACGCGGAGGCAGCTCGAGCGGCGCCGCGCGCTGGCATGCTCGCGAGCGACATCATCGAGCGGCTGCCGGCCGCCATCAGCGCACTGCGCGAACTGCGTGGAGAGGCCGCCCATGGTTGATCTGCGGCGTTGGGCCTGGGCCGAGATCGACCTCGATGCGGTGAGCCACAACGTCAATGTGCTGCGCGAAGTGGTGGCTCCATCGGCGGTGTGGGCCGTGGTCAAGGCGGACGGATACGGGCACGGATCGGTCGAGATCGCTCGCGCCGCGCTCGGCGCGGGGGCGGAAGGTCTGTGCGTCGCGCTCGTCGAGGAAGGGATCGCGTTGCGTGACGCGGGTGTCGAGGCGCCGATCCTGGTCTTGTCGCAGCAGCCGCCGGAGGCCGTCGGGGCGATCGTCGAACACGGTCTCACGCCGACCGTGTACACCCGCAAGTACCTCGACGCACTCGTCGCTGCGCAGCCCGATCGGCTGCCCGTGCACCTGAAGATCGACACCGGCATGCAACGCGTCGGTGCGCACCCCCACACCGTGGCGGCGATCGTCGCGTCGATCGAAGAGCGCTTCCCGGCCATCGAGTTGGTCGGCGTCTTCACCCATCTCGCCATCGCCGACGACCCCACCGACCCGTTCACGGCGACCCAGTTGCAGCGATTCGACGACGCGTTGACCCACGTGCCGCCGGGGCTCGCCGTACATGTCGCCAACTCCGCGGGGGCGCTCGCGCATCCCGAGACCCGACGAACCTTCGTCCGGGCCGGGATCGCGTTGTACGGCATCTCGCCCGGGCCGGGCGTCGACGGGTTGGCCGCGCCGTTGCGGCCGGTGATGTCACTGAAGGCCCGGATCTCCTACGTCAAGCAGGCCCGAGCGGGAAGTCGGATCTCGTACGGCCGCCGGTACCAGTTCGCGAGCGACACCACGGTGGCAACCATCCCGCTCGGTTACGCCGACGGTGTGCCGCGCCGCCTCTCGTCGACCACCGATCGACCGGGCGGGGCCGTGCTCATACGGGGACAGCGCTGTCCGATCGTCGGCACGATCACGATGGATCAGTTCATGGTCGACTGCGGTGATCTCGACGTGCGCGCCGGCGAGGAGGTCGTCCTGATCGGCGAACAGGAGGGTCCGCGCGGCGTCGAACGGATCACGGCGACGGACTGGGCGGAGGATCTCGGCACGATCGGATACGAGATCGTCTGCGGGATCAGCAAGCGTGTGCCCCGCGTCTACCGCCCGGCCGAGCCGGAGCGCCCGTAACATCGTTGCGATGTTGCTCCTGCGTTCGTCGGCGCTCGCCGACACCCACGCGATCGCCGCCACCATTGCGTTGTTGTCGCGGCCCGGCGACATCGTCGTGCTCTCGGGCGAGATGGGCGCCGGGAAGACGGCGTTCGCACAGGGTTTCGGCCGTGCACTCGGGGTCATCGAACCGATCACGTCGCCGACGTACACCCTGGTGCACAGTTACGACGTCCCGAAGTCGGGTCCTCTGGGGCGCGTCACGTTGCACCACGCCGATCTGTACCGGCTCGATCGGACCTCCGAGGTCGCCGACCTCGCGCTCGACGAGCTCTCCGAGTTCGATGGCATCGTCCTGATCGAGTGGGGTGACGTGGTCGAGACCACCTTCGGCGATCACCTGGTGGTCCACCTGGAGCATCTCGACTACCACGACGATGACGCCGCTGATGGCGCCGGTGACAGCGACGGTGACGGCGACGGCGACGTCGGCGACGACGCTCGCCTGATCGAGATCGCGGGGGTCGGCCCGACGTGGGCAGCTCGGTGGGCCCGGATCACGAGCGGCGTCGAGGAGTTCCGATGCTGATACTGGGCATCGAGACCGCGACCGAGCGCGTGAGTGTGGCCATCGGCGGACACGAGGGCGTGATCGGGCTGTTCGAATCGACTCGCGGACGACGTCATGCCGAAACCCTCGTTCCGGCGATCCAGTTCATGTGCAAGCAGATCGACATCGGGCTCGACGAGATCAGTGTGGTCGCGGTCGACGTCGGCCCGGGGCTCTTCACCGGGATGCGTGTCGGGCTCGCTTCGGCCAAGGCGATCTCGCAGGCGTTGCGCATCCCGATGATCGGAATCTCGTCGCTCGACCTGCTGGCCTTCCCATGCCGTCACACCGACCGTGTGGTCGTGCCGGTGATCGATGCGCGCAAGGGCGAGGTCTTCTATGCGATGTACCGCCAGGTGCCGGGCGGCGTCCAACAGGTGGCCGAACCGCGAGTCGGTTCGGTGGAGGATCTGGTCGCGGATCTGCTCGCCCGCAGCCAGGACGTCTTGTGCGTCGGTGATGGTGCGCTGCGGTATCGCGACGAGATCCTCGAGGGATTCCACTGCGAGTTCGGAGACGATGCGCACCCGTCGGCAGCCCCGCTGGTGCAGCTCGCACACGCACGAGCGTTGCGGGAAGAGTGGGTCAACGCTCGCGAGATCGAGCCGATCTACCTGCGGGCGCCGGACGCCAAGATCAACTGGTCGACCAGGGCGTCGCGCCCGTGATGGTGAACTCGTGAGCGTGATCGAGCGCTTGCTCCGACGCGAGGAGCCGGTGTCCGACGACGGCATCTCGTTGTCGAAGTTGCGCCGGCGCGATCTGCGCAGCGGTGTGCTCGCCATCGAGTCCGTCAGCTATCCGCGCCCGTGGTCGCAGGGCGTGTTCGAGAGCGAGATCGACCAGATGCGTGCCGGCTCGCGCCACTACGTCGTCGCGCGTCGTGGTCGGCACATCGCGGGGTATGCCGGTCTGTGGTTCAGTGCCGGGGAAGCACACGTCACCAACGTCGCCGTCGACCCGACGGCGCGACGGAGCGGAATCGCGACGCGCTTGCTCCTCGCCCTTGCCGAGGAAGCCCGACGTCGCGAGTGCACGGCGTGGACCCTCGAGGTCCGTGTGTCGAGCACCGGGGCCCAGGAGCTGTATCGACGCTTCGGGTTCGTCCCGGCCGGCGTCCGCCCGCGCTACTACGAGAACACGGAGGACGCCATCGTGATGTGGTGCAACGACCTGACGAGCGACGAGTACGGGGCGCGCCTCGACGCGATCCGGGCCGACCTCAGACCCGAGGGTGCGCAGTGACCGTCGACGAATCGATCGGGCCCTCCACCCTCGTGCTGGGCATCGAGACGAGCTGTGACGAGACGGCAGCCGCGCTCGTGATGGGTGGGTTCGACGTGGTGTCGAGCGTGGTGTCCACCCAGGTCGAACTCCATGCTGAGTTCGGTGGCGTCGTCCCGGAGATCGCCTCGCGCGCTCACCTCGAAGTCCTCAACCCCGTGGTGGCCCGCACGATCGTCGAGGCCGGTGTCGACGACTCCCGGATCGATGCGGTTGCCTGCACGGTCGGCCCGGGGCTGATCGGAGCACTCTTGGTCGGCGTGTCAGCCGCCAAGTCGCTGGCTCTGGCGTGGGACGTGCCGTTCGTCGGGGTCAACCATCTGGAGGCGCACCTGTACTCGGCGTTCCTCGAGGACCCGACCCTCGAGTTCCCGCTGGTGGTGCTGCTCGTGTCGGGCGGCCACACGATGCTGATCGAGATGCGTGGCCACGGTGACTACCGGCTGATCGGCCAGACGATCGACGATGCTGCCGGCGAAGCATTCGACAAGGTCGCCCGCTTTCTCGACCTCGGCTATCCGGGCGGGCCCGCCATCGACCACGCGTCCCTGCTCGGTGACGCCGAGGCCATTCGCTTCCCCCGGGCGATGATGGACGACGGGTTCGACTTCTCGTTCAGCGGGCTCAAGACCTCGGTGCTCAACTACGTCCGCAAGTATCCCGACGTCGGTTCGGCCGACGTCGCCGCCTCGTTCCAGACCGCGGTCGTCGATGTGTTGGTCACCAAGGCTCGCCGCGCCGCGAAGTCGGTGGGGGCCAGGGGCATCGTGCTCGGCGGCGGAGTGGCAGCCAACTCGCTGCTGCGCGAGCAGATCCTCGACGCGTGTGAACGCGACGGCATCCAAGGCTTCCTGCCGAGCCGGGCGATGTGCACCGACAACGCAGCGATGATCGCCGCCGCCGGCTGGCACCGCCTCCGCACGGACGGCCCCACCGCCCTCGACGTCGGCGCCACCCCCAACCTGCGCCTCACCTTCGCCGATTGACAGCCGTCGACACTCGGCGTGCGATGAGCGAGATCCCCGTATCCGGTGGTTCGGCTCATCGCTGGGATCGAAGTTGAGATGCGATGAGCGAGATCCCCGTATCCGGTGGTTCGGCTCATCGCTGGGGTGGGGCACGTTGATGGGGTGACTCGCTCGGTACGGTTGAGGACGTATGTCGTTGTCGATCGGGCCATACGCGCTGGCTGCGCCAGTGGTGCTCGCCCCCATGGCGGGCGTCACGAACGCGCCGTTCCGCGAGTTGTGCCGTCGGTTCGCGCCGGGGTTGGTATACGTGAACGAGATGGTGATGGCCACGCCTGTCGTGCACGGCAACCGCAAGACCGACGAGATGATCAGCTTCGGTGTCGACGAGCACCCCCGCAGCCTGCAGTTGTACGGCTCCGACCCGCAGATCATGGGCCAGGCGGTCCACAAGTTGTGCGACGCCGGTCGGGTCGACCACATCGACATCAATTTCGGCTGCCCGGCCGCGAAGGTGACCCGGCGCGGCGGGGGAGCGGCGGTACCTGCCCGGCCCGAGTTGTTGCGGGCCATTCTGCGGGCGGCGATCTCGAACGCGTCGCCGTACGGGGTGCCGGTGACGGCCAAGTTCCGGATGGGCCTGTTCGATGACTGGCTCACCCACATCCGCACCGGCGAGGTGTGCGCCGAGGAAGGCGTCGCGGTCATCGCACTCCACGCTCGCACGGTGCAGCAGCACTACTCGGGCGAGGCTCGCTGGGACGCGATCGGCGAACTGAAGCAGGCGGTCGGCTCGATCCCGGTACTCGGCAACGGCGACATCTGGGAAGCCGACGACGCAGTCCGGATGATGGCCCAGACCGGTTGCGACGGCGTCGTGATCGGCCGAGGCTGTCTGGGACGACCGTGGCTGTTCGGCGACCTCGTCGAGGTCTTGTCGGGTCGTCCCGCACCCGAGAGCCGACCGCTCGCCGTCGTCATGGAGGTCATGACCGACCACGCCCGCCTGCTGTCGGCGCACTCCGGAGAGAACCACGCGATGCGCGATTTTCGCAAACACGCCGGCTGGTACATGAGTGGGTATCCGGTAGGGCCCGAGGTGCGCCGCCGGCTCTCGATGGTCGCGTCGCTGAGCGAGTTGGACGACGTGCTCGCCACGCTCGACCCGACCGCTCGTGTCGTGCCGGGCGGCGAGCGCATCAAGCGAGGGCACACCAACGGGCCGATCAAGGTCAGCCTGCCCGACGGCTGGCTCGACGGTCACCAACGCGAACGTCTCCTCGACGACGTCACGGTGCCCGCCGACGACCATGTCATGGCGCTGTCCGGTGGCTGACGATCTGGTGGCTGCGTCGCGAATGGTCGAGATCGCCGGCCGACTCGTGCTCGCCTCGGCGTCGTCGCGGCGTGCCGACCTGCTCGAATCCGCGAACCTCGACTTCGAGGTCCGACCCGCCGACATCGACGAATCGGTCAACCCGGGCGAGTCCCCGGAGGAGTATGTGCGCCGCTTGTCGATCGACAAGGCGATCGCTGTCGCGCGGCCGGGAGAGATCGTGGTCGCCGCTGACACGACGGTCGAGATCGACGGTGAGATCCTCGGCAAACCGATCGACGAGGCGGACGCCCGAAGGATGCTGTCCCTGCTGAGCGGATCGGAACACAACGTCCACACGGGCGTCTCCATTCGCGCCAAGGAACGCACTCGGACGGTCGTCGTCACGACGGTCGTCGAGTTCATCGATCTCGACGACGCGGCGATCGACGCCTACGTCGCAACCGGTGAGCCGTTCGACAAGGCTGGTGGATACGCCATCCAGGGAGCGGGCGGTGCCTTCGTGAAGCGGATCGACGGCAGCGTGAGCAACGTGATCGGGCTCCCGATGGAAGAAACCCTCGAACTCCTCGGCTGGGCGACCGATTAGCACTCTCACCTGCCGGTTGCTAACGGGGCCTCCTTTCGCGTAGTCTTGGCACTCAGACAGGGCGAGTGCTAACTCTTCTGTGCTGACGTCAATCAACGCCAATGGAGGCTTGCAACAATGAACCTGAAGCCGCTCGACGACCGCATCGTGGTCCGCCCGAACGAAGCCGAGACCCAGACCGCATCCGGTCTCGTGATCCCCGACACCGCCAAGGAGAAGCCCCAGCAGGGTGAAGTCCTCGCTGTCGGCCCCGGCAAGCGTGCCGACTCGACGGGCGAGCTGATCCCGACCGACATCAAGGTCGGCGACGTCGTCCTGTACTCGAAGTACGGCGGCACCGAGATCGCCGTCGACGGTGAAGATCTGCTCGTCCTCAACGGCCGCGACGTGCTCGCAGTCGTGGAGAAGTGAAGAAGGAATAGGAGAGGACCCCCAACATGGCAAAGATTCTGAAATTCGACGACGAGGCTCGTCGCGCGCTCGAAGCCGGCGTGAACAAGCTGGCCGACGCGGTCAAGGTCACGCTCGGGCCGAAGGGCCGCAACGTCGTGCTCGACAAGAAGTTCGGCGCACCGACCATCACCAACGACGGTGTGTCGATCGCCAAGGAGATCGAGCTCGAAGACCCGTTCGAGAACATGGGCGCCCAGCTCGTGAAGGAAGTGGCCACCAAGACCGACGACATCGCCGGTGACGGAACCACGACCGCCACGGTGCTCGCCCAGGCAATGGTGCACGTCGGCATGAAGAACGTCGCCGCCGGCGCCAATCCCATGGCGATCAAGAAGGGCATCGAGAAGGCCGTCGCTGCGGCCGTCGAGTCGATCCAGTCGCAGGCCAAGGATGTCGACGACAAGTCCGACATCGCCAGCGTCGCCACCATCTCGGCCGCCGATGCGTCGATCGGCGAGGTCATCGCCGACGCCATCGACAAGGTCGGCAAGGACGGCGTGGTCACGGTCGAGGAGTCGAACACGTTCGGCACCGAGCTCGACTTCACCGAGGGCATGCAGTTCGACAAGGGCTACCTTTCGCCGTACTTCGTGACCGACACCGAGCGCCAGGAAGTCGTTCTCGACGACGCCTACGTGCTGTTGAACAGCGCCAAGATCTCGACCGTCCAGGCCATGTTGCCGACGCTCGAGGCCGTGATGCAGACCGGCAAGCCGCTCGTGATCATCGCCGAGGACATCGAGGGCGAAGCCCTTGCCACCCTCGTCGTGAACAAGATCCGTGGCACCTTCAACGCTGCCGCTGTCAAGGCGCCGGGCTTCGGCGATCGCCGCAAAGCCATGCTGGAAGACATCGCCATCCTGACCGGCGGCACGGTCATAGCCGAGGAAGTCGGTCTTTCTCTCGAGAAGGCAACCTTGAAGGACCTGGGCTCG
>JANNNB010000230.1:0-15097 GCA_031398325.1 Actinomycetes bacterium | reverse complement strand
TGGTCGGCTTCGGGCTCGACTCGATGATCGAGGTCAGTTCGGCCGCGATCGTCGCCTGGCAGTTCTCCGCCACCAACCCGGTGACGCGCGAGCGGTTCGCGTTGCGGGTCATCGCCTGGTCGTTCTTCGCGCTCGCCGCATACGTCACGATCGAATCGGTCCGGGCACTGCTCGGCACGGGCGAGGCCCAACACTCCAGCATCGGCCTCGCGCTCGCCTCGCTGTCGTTGCTCATCATGCCGTTCCTGTCCTACGCCCAGCGCAGGACGGGACGCGAGCTCGGCTCATCGACCGCCGTGGCCGACTCCAAGCAGACCCTGTTGTGCACCTACCTTTCCGCGGTTCTGCTCGTCGGGCTCGTGCTCAACAGCTCGTTCGGTTGGTCATGGGCCGACCCGATCGCCGGGCTCGTGATTGCAGTGATCGCCATCAACGAAGGACGCCACGCATGGCGAGGCGACGCCTGTTGCGCATGAGCAATAGCGCACCATCGTCGATACGCCCGATGCTGGACCGCGAGCTCGTCGCTGCACGCAAAGCCTTCGATCGCAACGACGTCGGATGGGAACACCTCGAACTCCAGCAGTGATCGGGGTCGTGAGTCGTTGCATCAGCTCTCGAGTTCGACGTCGACGGGCACGGGCGTGCGGTCGTGGCGGGGGTGTGTTTCGTACATGCGGACGATGACGACGACGCCCGACGCAGCCGTGAGCGCGGCGATCGCCCAGATCGCGACGGTGATGTCGAAGGCGTCGGCGAGCACGCCTGCCAGCAACGCGCCGACCGCGAAGCCTCCGTCGCGCCAGAGCCGGTAGACGCCCACGGAGCGTGCCCGCCAACTCGGGTGGGCGACATCGCCGATCGCGGCGAGCAGAGTCGGGTACACCATCGCCGTGCCGGCGCCGATCAGCACCGCCGCCACCGCCCACGGTCCGAAGCCCTCCGTGGATGCGAACAGACCGAGCGCGACGGCCTGGACGAGCATGCCGCCGGCGATGAGCGGCTTTCGCCCGACGCGGTCGGACAGACCACCCGTGACGAGCTGTCCGAGGCCCCACACCATCGGATACAGCGCGGCGAGGATTCCGATTCGAGCGACGGAGAGCCCGGCTGCCGCGAAGTACAGGGGTAGAAGGCCCCAGGCGAGCCCGTCGTTGAGGTTGTTGACGAGGCCGGCCTGCGACGCGGACGACAAGGCCTTCTCCTTGAAGGAGGTGAGCCGGAAGATCTCACCGGTCGTGAGCCCGCCGTGGAGGTGATCGGCGCCGCCGGTGTGGGTGGCGGCTTCGTGCAGGGCGTGGCCCTGAGTCTCGCGGACGAACAGCGTCGAGATGCCCAGGCCGAGCGCCGCGAACGCGAGCCCGAGGTAGAACGGCTCGGGACGCAGCCCGTACTCCTCGGCGATGAACCCGGTCGCCAGCGCCGTCGCGGCGACGGCGATGTAGCCGGCGGCCTCATTGAAGCCCATCGCCAGGCCCCGCTTGGCCGGGCCGACGAGGTCGATCTTCATGATGATCGTGGTCGACCAGGTGAGGCCCTGGTTCACGCCGAGCAGGACGTTGGCGAAGATGACCCACCCCCACGTCGGTGCCCACATCAACAGCAACGGCACCGGGATGCCGACGAGCCACCCGGCGACGAGTACGGGTTTGCGCCCGAAACGGTCGGACAGGGTGCCCGCGAAGAAGTTCGTGCCGGCCTTCACGATGCCGAACGCCGCGATGAACGTGAGCGTCGACGAGAAGGCGGTGAGGCCGAACTCCTCCTCGGCCAACAACGGCAGGACCGTGCGTTCCTGACCGATCATCCCACCGACGAGCGCGTTGACACCGACCAACAGCAGGAACTGGGCGAGGTTCTCCCGCAGACCGAGCAGGATCGGCTTCGACTCGTTTGTCGTGTCCGTGAGGTCGGTCATGGTTCGACGGTCAGCGGTTCGCTAGTCGTGGTCGACCAGGTGTTGGGTCGCCCAGATCGATCAAGTACGACGAATGCCCCAGGCCCTCGTCGACGAACTCGTGAACATGCATGCTCAAACTCCTCATTCAAAGAATGACTTGAATACTCGCGAGGGTCGAGTATGTTGTCAAGTAGTTGTTTGAATGCTTGAAGGAGTGACATGGGAGACCGGGCTGCGAAGGACGCACTATTCGACGGGTTCGCCGACATCGCCAAGGCCCTGGCCAACGGGCGCCGTGCGGAGCTGATCGATGTGCTCGCCCAAGGCGAGCGGCATGTGGAGGAACTCGCCGACGAGATCGACCAGAGCGTGGCCAACACGTCGTTCCACCTGCGGACACTGGCCGGCGCAGGTGTGGTAGTCACCCGACGCGACAAGAACCGGATCTACTACCGCCTTGCGTCTGACCGTGTCATCGATCTGTGGACGGCGTTGCGCGACGTGGCCGCAGCGCACCACGCGGAACTCGACGATCTGGCTGCGGCCTACCTTGGGCACCGAGATCAATTCGACGAGGTCAGCCGGACCGAGCTGGCCGCCCGGATCGCAGCAGGTGACGTCGTCGTGGTCGATGTGCGACCGGCGACCGAGTTCGCATCCGGACACATCAGCGGTGCCCGGTCGATTCCCGTGGAGCGCCTGACTCGCGAGTTGCGCGATCTGCCCGCCGACGTCGAGGTCGTCGCATACTGCCGCGGGCCGTTCTGTCTGCTGGCCGACGAGGCAGTTCGTCTCCTGCGCCGCAAGGGGCGGGCCGCCCGCCGTCTCGAGGACGGTTTCCCCGAGTGGCGTTACGCCAGCCTGCCCGTCGAATCACTCTCCGTTCAGGAGGTCATGTCGTGAACGTTCTCGTCATTCTGCAAGGTCCCGCCTACGGCACCGAAGCGAGCTACAACGGGCTGCGCCTTGCCGGCAGTCTTGCCAAGCGCGACGTCGTCGAGGTCAAGATCTTCTGCTTCGGACATGCCGTCGGCCTCGCAGTCGCCGGCCAACAACTACCCAACGGCTACCACCACCTCGACCGGATGCTGACCTCCGCTGCCCGCCACGGGGCCGAGATCGGACTGTGTGGAAGCTGCATGGACGCCCGCGGCATCACCGACACGATGCTCGTCCCCGAGTCCCCCGGTCCAGCCTCGACGAGGTCACCGACTGGACCCTCTGGGCCGACAAGACGATCACGTTCTGACCGAAGAGCGCTCGAGGGCGCTCTCGTGCGTCGACGGAATCAACTCCAGCCAATCGGTCTGGCAAAGTCGATCGTTGACACTGACTGACTCAGTCAGTTATGTTTGTCTACATGCCTCGTGCGACACCGTCTGACCGACTGCCGAAACTTCTCGATGCTGCAGCGGCTGCGTTCGTCGAAAACGGCTTCCAACGCACGCAGATGGACGACATCGCCGAACGCCTCGGCGTGTCGAAAGGGACCATCTACCTGTCCGTCGACTCCAAGGAGTCCCTGTTCGCCGCCGTTCTCGAATGGGCCGACAACCCCGAGCTACTTCCGGCGGCGGGACTCGAAGCGTCCACCGACGTGGAGGCCGTTGCCTCCACCGTCACGGCGGACTTGGCCGCCGCCGTCGCCGGCCTGGAACTCACTTCGATCGTCGCCGGCCGCAAGCGGCAACGACCGGTGAACAGCTTCGGCGACGAAATCGAGCGGATCACCATCGGCCTATTCCGGTTGATGCACAGCCGACGGACGGCAGTGATGGTGCTCGATCGATGCGCCAGCGAAATCCCCGAGCTCACAGCCATCTGGTTCGGCCACGGCCGCTATGCACTCGTCGGCCTGTGGCAGGACTATCTCCGCCTCCGAGCGAACCAGGTGACCGCCGACGTCGACCGCGCGATCCTCGCCCGCACGATCGTCGAGATCATCACCACATGGGCGGTCAAGATGCCCTGGGATCCCGCCCCGCGCCCCTACCCCGCTGACACCGCTAGCGCGTGCGCAGCCATGGTCCGCAACCTCGTGACGGGACCGCCCCGATGAGCGAGGTCGTCGTGCGTCCTGGTGTGATCGGACGTGTTCGCTCGCGTCAGTCCGGACTCCCGTCCGGACTCCTCGGTCGAGTCATCGGGCGCGCCATGGTGCGCGACACCGCCGACGCGAACGATCGAGCACTCGCCATGCTTGCGTTGGACCACCCGAGCACTGTGCTCGAGATCGGATTCGGGCAGGGCCGCACCGCAGCGGTCCTGCTCGACCACGATCACCAGGTCCTCGGCGTCGACGCCTCCCACACGATGGTCAACCAAGCCACAGCCCGCAATCGTGAGGCGTGCCGAAACGGGCGAGCGACCCTCCGGCACGGCAATGGCATCACGATCCCGTTCCCCGACAACAGCGCCGACGCCGCGTTGACGGTTCACACCGTGTACTTCATGGCCGAACCAGCAGCCACGTTCGCCGATGTCGCCCGAGTGCTGCGACCAGGCGGAGCACTCGTCATCGCCTGCCGCACCAGCGACACAGCCGTCCCGTCTTGGATGGACCCCGACATCTACCGCATCCCGAGCGCCGCCCGACTCATCGCCGTGCTGGTCGACGCTGGCTACGAAACCGTCGACCATGTCGCCCCCCACTCAGCTGACCCCGACCTGCACCTGTTCGCCGCCCACCTCCCGAACAGGTCGGTCTCGTCCTGAGCCCACCGACACCGCCACAACGACCCACTCGGTGAAAGCTCCATGTCAGCGGCGTAGCCCGAGAGCGAAGGCGGCCATGATCGTCGACAACACGGTCCACACGAACCCCGCGTCTTCGGCACCCACCCTGATTCGTGCACCGCGACACCTCCACCTCCCATGCCCGAAGCCGGCGGCTCGGTTTTTTCGGAACCTGCGTTCACCCGGCGATCGGGTCACTCGCCCGTGCCCTGATTCTTGGTGCAAACGGTGCCCTGCACCGCGCCGGGTTTGGGAGTCGGGACGGTTGCCGGGTTTGGCTGCGGAACTTCTGTCATTGTCGAGGCGTCGAACGTTCAGAGGGGATTCTCGGGTGGTTGGCGTGTGTGGCCGGTGTGTGGCGTCACCGAGCAGCGGTGCACAGCGATCCACTTGTCTCGGTCGAGTCGAACCGCCGGAGCGTACGGTTGGCTCCCCGAAGGTGTCAGCTGCACGACCTCGATCGGTGAGGCCTTCCAGCCCGACAGTGTTATCCGTCGAGGTCGATGCCCTCGTCGACTTCACGGGCACCCTTGTCGCTCAAGGGTCCTTCGCCGATGGTGACGAGGCGGAACCCGGCGACGCCGCCAGAGACGCGTTCCAAGCGGTCAGCACCTTCGTCGACCAGCGCTGTCTCGGTCTCCTTTAGCGACACTCACTCAGCAGCAACTCGCGACGCCTTGTCGGGAGGGCCAACCTCGGAATCCGAGATCCCAGCACAGCTGCTGACCGCGGCCGTCCCGGCGGTTGAGGACACGGATCGTGGCGGCAGCGCGGCCGGTCCAGCAGCACACGTGGGGGTCGTGGCTGGTCGGCCGCATGAAGGGTGTGGCTCAGTCGATGAGTTTGTCCAACAGCTCGAAGGTCGGATACGGCTGGTCGTGATCTCCGAAGTGGCCTCCGTGGAGGACGACCTGGGTGCCGCCCAACCGGTCGAACATCGCGCGACCTTGCCGGTCGTCGCAGCCGTACGGGTCGTTCGGCGAGTTGATGAAGTACAGGTCGCGGACGTGCGACTTGATCGCGTCCCAGTCGTAGTCCGCTTGCAGTACCGGCTCGTCGCTGCTCCCGGGCGTCGTGTAGTACCCGGCAACGAGCAGGGCTTGGGCCACAGTCACGTCGACGCGCTCGAGGAGAGCGAGCAGCAGCGCAGCGCCCCCTGAGTGCCCGATCAGCACGGTGTCGTGATCGAAGTTGTGATCGGCCAGCACCTTGGCCACGGTCGTAGTGACAGGTTCGAGGTTCAGGCCGGGGTAGTGCGGCGCCTTCACGTCATAGCCGCGCTCAATCAGCCGGTCGCGTAGCCAAGGCAGCCACACGACCTCAGGCGTTGCGCCGGTCCCATGAAAGATGATCGCGTTTCGGCCCACAGAATCATCCTCGCAGGTCGCACCGGGTCGCTGGCGCCGCCGAAGTGTTGTTGGAGGGGCGCGCTCGGATCCCTCGGCGCAGCGTCTTGCGACGTCGTCCGTGGCGTCAGCGACGTCGAGGTTGTGGATCTCATGGTCTCATGTCGCCATCAGAATGTTCGCGTTCGAGAAAGCGCTTCAACGCCGGGCGTCGTCGTTTGACACCCATTGCCGTTCCGGTGCACGAGTCCGGTCAAGGCGTGCCTACAACGTGCCCGCACAAGCGCGCAACACCTACGAACGTGACGACGACGAACACAAGTTCATGTTCCTGGAGCGATGGACCACAATCGAGTCGCATCACGAGAACATGGCAACCAACATCGTCGCGATGCCGAGTTGGCGCAGCTCACCTCGAGCCGGATCGACCCGCTGCTCCGGGTCCTTCTCGGCGCCCGCGACACCGACCCCGCACTTGCCGAGTTCGCTCGGACGACGGAGCGCGAACGCCACGTTGGCAGCTCGTTCTACGTTCGCCGCTGGGCATCCAACGGGTGGCTCCGCGACGACATCACCATCGACCATGCGATCGACGCCGTCTGGGCACTCAACTCACCACAACCCCGCTGGCTCCTCCTCGATCACGGCTGGAGTGAGGAGCGATACACCCAATGGCTCGCCAGCCTCATCCAGCACGCGATCTTCACCGACGACCAGCACGGCTGAACAGCCCCAGTTCGTCGCCCTCTCAACGTCGCTCACCACTTACTGTTGGCGTGACGTTGCCGTGCGAAGACACGCACATCGTTCAACTCTCTCGCACGACGGATCCGACCGGGACTGTGTGTTCCGGCGCCACAATCGGGCCGTGTCGGGTTGTACGCGCTGTGGTCGGTGTGCCCGACCTCACCGTGTTCGCCCCGGCGCCGGGTCAGCAGCCCCAGCGGGGGTTACAGATCCGGCCGTCGCTCATGATGAAGCCCTGCTGGGAAGCGGCCGGCGCGGCAGGGTTCACAGCGTGCTGCGACGTCGCGGTGACGGCAGCGACCGGGCTGGCGATTGCGCTGACGGCGACAGCGAGTGAGGCGGCGGCGAGTGAGGCAGCGGCGAACCCGCAGGCAGCCATGGTACGGAACATGTTTTGGTTCATGGCCATATGTACGCCACAACGTCGGGCGCGGTTCGCGCTTTCTTCGAGCACGATCACCGAGACGCACCGAGGCATGCCGCTTCTCACCGGAAAAGCGTGTCTCGTCCCAACCGCCGGGTGACTAGCGTCGCTCCGTGATCACCGCTGAGGAGCTGGTCGCCTTCGGGCGCGGCGAGCCTGACGCGGTGCGGGCCGTCTACCGTGTCTATGGCGGAATGGTGTTCGCCGTGTGTCTGCATGCCCTCGGTTCTCGCGACCTTGCTGGCGAGGCGGCCCAGCAGACGTTCGTCAATGCTTGGCGCCGGTCGGCGAGTTTCGACACCGGGCGCGAACTCGGTCCGTGGCTTGCCACGATCGCTCGTCATGCGGCGATCGACATCCATCGGCGTGAGGCGCGCCGGGAGACCGTCCACCTGGACGAAGCGTCGGCGGTGGAATCATCTGTGGTTGCGGTAGCCGCGAGTGCGGAGCGGAGTTGGGAGGTCGCGGAGGTGCGTGCTGCGATCGATGCATTGCCTGGCGACGAGCGTGAAGTCGTACGCCTGCAGCATCTCGAGGAGTTGACGCATTCCGAGGTTGCACAGCGCCTGGGGGTGGCGGTGGGTACGGTCAAGTCGCGTTCATTCCGCGCTCACCGCCACCTTGCAGCCCGCCTCGGGCATCTTCGGGAGGTGGCCGAGTGACGACGTGCGGAAGAACCGTAGGGTGTCTGGCGGCGTACCGGGCGATGAGGAACATGCGATGACGAACGACGATGAATTTGTCGCATACCTAGCAGGCGATGACGCGGCAACGCTCGATGATCCCACACGCTCTGAGGTGGATCGGTTGAGATCGTTGCTGGCCGATGAAGCGGTCTGGTCTCCGGCCCCTGCCGAACTCGAAGACGCAATCGTGGCCGCAATCAGTGACCAAGCCGTTTCGAATGAGAACAATGGCGCCGCGCCTCTCGCTACGCAGCGTGCTTCGCGCCGTGCTCAGCGGGATGGTCGCAGGTCGTGGGGCGGCAGGCGTGCCATGCTCGCAGCTGCTGCCGCAGTGGTCACGATCACCGCTGCGGGTGTGGTGGCGACCCGTGGTGATGATGACCGCGAAATGTTGCAGGTTGCGTTCGACGGCAACGCTGGGACCGCCACGCTCACGAGGTTCGACTCGGGCTGGCAGATCGTGCTCGATGCGGACGGGCTCGAGCGTCGTGCCGACGGCGAGTTCTACGAGGCATGGTTGCGCAATCCGGAGGGCGTGCTCGTGTCGATCGGCACGTTCAACGAGGCTGACCATGTGGTGTTGTGGGCCGGGGTGTCACCCCGAGAATTCTCTACGATCACGGTCACCCGTGAAACCGCTGACGGCGACCCGGCGTCGTCGGGCGACCGGGTGCTGATCGGCACCATCGACGTCGGCTGATCGCTCGACGCAGACCGGACCGCGAACCGCTCGCGTGTGACCGGCGTACACCGCTCGACGACGTCGTGTCGTCCACGAAGCGGAACGCCGGAGCACCATGACCGATCTCTCGACCACTCTCACTGCCGACGCCGTCGCCCCTGTGGAGCGCATGGACGTCGGCTCCAATCCGTGCTCGCCTCCGACGAACGGACAGCTCGAAACCGCAAGCCAGCCTGATCGGTCATACCGAGGTCCAAGGACCGCCAGGCGTCGTGCAAGAGCAATGCCGTATCACCGGTTGATCGTCGGCGTCCTCGTGTTGAACATGGGCGTCGCTGTCCACGAGGCGTGGTCGGGTTCGTGGGGACTCGCCGACGGCAGTGCGCTCGAAGCGATGTCGACGCTCACGCTCATCAACGTCACGATCGCAGTGGCGGTCAGGAATCAGGGGTTCCTGAACGCTGTGTACCGGCTTGCAGGACGGACTCCCTCGACGTGGCCACTCCGGCTTCGTCGATGCGTTTCGCAGGTGCACCACATCGGCGGCTTGCACGTCGGCTGCGCGGTCGCCGGATCGGCGTGGATGGTTGCGTTCACCATTGCGGCCCTGGTGACCGAGGTTCGCCACCCGACCGGACTCGATGTCGTCGCACTGACCTCGTGTGTCGTTCTGTCCATCGTGCTGGTCATCATGACCCTGTGTGCCGCCCCGCCGGTTCGGATGCGAGCGCACAACGTGTTCGAGAACTCCCACCGATGGGGCGGCTGGACAGCAGTCGCAGTGTTCTGGGTGCTGACCGTCGACCTCGCCGTCACCGGGCACGGCACCACGAACCCGCTCGTGACACTGCTGTCGGACTGGCATGTCTGGGTGCTCGGCGTCGTGACGGCAAGTGTGGCCTGGCCGTGGCTGCGGCTCCGGAAGGTGCCGATCGTCGTCGAGCGCCCATCTGCTCATGCCGTCATCGTCCACCTGGACTACGGCGTACGACCGGGCTTCGCGTCCGGTGTCGGGATCAGTCTCAACCCGCTTCGCGAGTGGCACGCGTTCGCGACGGTCACCACCCCGGGACAGAGTGGATACCGTCTGTTGATCTCGCGGGCCGGCGACTGGACAGGTCGTTTCATCGACGACCCGCCCAGCCGTGTATGGGTTCGCGGCGTGCCCGTCGTGGCCCCGATGGCCACGGCCGCCACGATGTATCGGCGTGTCGTGTATCTCGTGACGGGAAGCGGCATCGGGCCATGTCTGGGGCAGATCCTCGCCGACCGTGTGCCCTCGCGACTTGTCTGGTCGACTCGCAACCCTCGCCGAACCTACGGTGATTCGCTCGTCGACGAAGTCACGACAGTCCAACCCGACGCCCTCATCTGGGACACGACCGAAAGCGGTACGCCCGACCTCCACGAACTCGCAGTGCGCGCCTACGTCGAGTTCGACGCCGAAGCAGTGTTCATCGTCAGCAACAAGACCACCACCTTCCGACTCGTTCGCCGACTGGAGCGCGATGGGATCCCTGCATTCGGGCCGATCTGGGACTCGTGACGGTCCGCCTCTCTCGATCACCGGAACCGGGCCCGGCGCCACCGGATCTTGCCGCGTGTCGGTCAAGTCGTCGATCGCAGGTCGCACATTGCAGTCGGCTTCACACGGTCGATCACCAGCCGCGACTACCCTCACGAACCGAAAGCAAACACCGGCGACGTAACCAATCGAGCGAGATTGCGCTTCCTCGGCGTCGTGACGCACGGACGCTGCGGCGAGCGTGAGGGTTGACGCCCGAGCGACCGGGGTAGGCAGGTGAGGTGCATCACCCGTCAAGCGACGCAACCCACGATCGAACGGACTCCCGACCCGACCGGCTGCCCGATCTCTCCGACGAACTCGCGACGGTGGCGACCGAACCGAGGGGCTGATACACCACTCACACCGCTCCGACCACGCCGCTCCGACCACACCGCTCCGATCACACCGCTCCGACCGTCACACCGAAACACCGAAGAGAGATCGCACATGGAAATCTGGCCTGGATCGTCGTACCCGCTCGGCGCAACGTTCGACGGCACCGGCACCAACTTCGCCCTCTTCAGTGAGGCCGCAACCCGAGTGGAGTTGTGCCTGTTCGACGAGGAGGGCGTCGAGACCCGGATCGAGCTGATCGACGTCGATGCGTATGTCTGGCACTGTTACCTCCCTCAGGTGCAGTTCGGTCAGCGGTACGGCTATCGCGTGCATGGACGGCCGGACGCCGGCGCCGGGTCTCGATGCAATCCGTCGAAGGTGCTGTTGGACCCGTATGCGAAGGCGGGCACCGGGGCCTTCGATTGGGACGAATCGTTGTTCGGCTACCGGTTCGACGACAACGACGTGGTCAACGACGACGATTCGGCCGGCCACGTCATGCTGGGCGTCGTCGTCAATCCGTTCTTCGACTGGGCCGGTGATCGACCGCCGCGGACACCGTACAAGGACTCCGTGATCTACGAAGCCCACGTCAAGGGCATGACCCAACTGCACCCCGACGTGCCGGAGGAACTGCGCGGCACGTATGCCGGGCTCACCCATCCGTCGGTGATCGAACATCTGCAGCACATCGGGGTCACCGCGGTCGAACTGATGCCGGTCCACCAGTTCGTGCAGGACAGCACCTTGCTCGACAAGGGTCTACGCAACTACTGGGGCTACAACACGATCGGCTTCTTCGCCCCGCACAACGAGTACTCGTCGTCGGGCGACCTGGGTGAGCAGGTGCAGGAGTTCAAGGGCATGGTGCGATCCCTTCACGAAGCCGGGATCGAGGTGATCCTCGACGTCGTCTACAACCACACCGCCGAGGGCAACCATCTCGGCCCGACGCTCAGCTTCCGTGGGATCGACAACGAGGCGTACTACCGCTTGACGGACGACGACCCCCGGTTCTACATGGACTACACGGGGACTGGGAACTCACTGAACATGCGGCACCCGCATTCGCTTCAGCTGATCATGGACTCGCTGCGCTACTGGGTCACCGAGATGCACGTCGACGGGTTCCGGTTCGACCTCGCATCCACGCTCGCCCGGGAGTTCTACGACGTCGACAAACTCTCGACGTTCTTCGAAGTGGTGCAGCAGGACCCGGTGATCTCGCAGGTGAAGTTGATCGCCGAACCCTGGGACATCGGCCCCGGCGGCTACCAGGTCGGGAACTTCCCGCCGCAGTGGACCGAATGGAACGGCAAGTACCGCGACACCGTCCGGGAATTCTGGCGCGGTGAACCAGCGACGCTCGGAGAGTTCGCGTCGAGGTTCACCGGGTCGCCCGACCTCTATGAGCACGACGGACGTCGGCCGGTGGCTTCCATCAACTTCGTCACCGCTCACGACGGGTTCACCATGGCCGACCTCGTGGCGTACAACGAGAAGCACAACGACGCCAACGGCGAGGACAACAACGATGGCGAATCCCACAACCGCTCGTTCAACTGCGGGGTGGAAGGGCCGACCGACGACGCCGGGGTGCTGACTCTTCGGGCGCAACAGCAGCGCAACTTCCTCGCGACCTTACTGCTCTCGCAGGGTGTGCCGATGATCGTCCACGGTGACGAACTCGGACGTACCCAGCAGGGCAACAACAACACGTACGCCCAGGACTCGGAGATCTCGTGGATCGACTGGGAGCGCGCTGACGGTCCGCTCGTCGAGTTCGTGGCAACGCTCACCCGCTTGCGGCGCGAGCATCCGACGTTCCGCCGGGCCCGCTTCTTCGACGGCCGGCCCGTCCACCGATCCGAAGGTGACGAGGTGCCCGACATCGTCTGGTTCACTCCCGACGGCAACGCCATGGAGCCGGAGGACTGGGACAGTGGTTTCGGCCGGTCGATCGGCGTGTACATCGACGGCGACGGCATCCGCGAACGCGACGACCGCGGTCGTCCAGTCGTTGATCGGCACATGCTCGTGTGGTTCAACGCCCACGACGAGACCGTCACGTTCCGGGTACCGACGGAGGAACATGCAGCCGCATGGGATCTCATCGTCGACACCACCGGCACGCTGCCCGTGGACGAGCCGTTACCTGCCGACGCCACCATCGACCTGCCGGGTCGTTCGCTCGCCGTCCTTCGCTCCCATGTACCCGAGCCTGACGAGCCCGACACCTCCGTCGCCGCCTCGGTCGCCGCCTCCGTCGCGAGTTCGGCCGGCGATGGACATGACTCCACCTCGAGCGACGGGGTCAGATCGGCGTGAACGGCCGGACGCCACGCTCGACCTATCGGCTCCAGATCTCGGCAGAGTTCGACCTCGCCGCGGCGGCCGAGATCGTCGACTACGTGCAGCTGCTCGGCGCGGACTGGGTGTACCTGTCCCCGCTGCTCACTGCGGAACCGGGCTCCAACCACGGATACGACGTGGTCGACCATGCCCAGGTCGACGAGGCCCGCGGAGGAAACGCCGGCCTCGATCAACTCGCGTCGACAGCCCGTGCCGCTGGCCTCGGGGTGCTCGTCGACATCGTGCCGAACCACGTCGGGGTCGCCTCCCCGTTCGTCAATCGTTGGTGGTGGGACGTGCTGGAGAACGGGGCGTCGTCGCAGTACTCCGAAGCGTTCGACATCGACTGGGAGTTCGGCGCCGGACGGCTCCGTATCCCCGTCCTCGGCGACGAAGCGGCGCCGGATCTGGCCGTCGTCGATGGCGAACTGCGGTACCACGAACACCGGTTTCCGCTCCGACCCGACACGCCTACCGGGCTCGGGGCCGAGTCGGCCCATGACGCCCAGCACTACGAATTGGTCAACTGGCGGCGGGCAGATGCGGAACTGAACTACCGCCGCTTCTTCGCCGTCAATTCGCTGGCGGCGATCCGGGTCGAGGAGCCCTGGGTGTTCGAGGAGTCCCACCGGGAGATCGGTCGATGGATCGATGACGGTCTCGTCGACGGTCTGCGCGTCGACCACCCGGATGGCCTCTTCGATCCCGGCGGCTACCTCGATGCGCTGTCGAGCCGCATCGGCGGCCGATACGTCCTGGTCGAGAAGATCCTCGAAGGACCCGAACAGCTGCCGCCGTCGTGGCGCACCGATGGAACGACGGGCTACGAGTCGCTCGCCGACATCGATCGCGTCCTGATCGACCCGTCCGGGCAGGAGACGCTCGAGGCACTCGACACGGACCTGCGCGGCCACGTCGCCGATTGGGCCGCGTTGGTGCACGACGGGAAGCGGTGGGCCGCCGACACCATTCTGCGCTCGGAGGTACTGCGCGTCGAGCGCGAGATCCGGCGGCACGGTCCGCCGGACGACGAGTTTCCCGACGATCTGACCGATGCCATCGCTGAGATCGCGACCGCACTTCCCGTGTACCGCACGTACCTGCCGGTCGGCGAGTACCACCTTCACGGCGCCGCCGCAGCGGCAGTGCGACGGCGCCCCGACCTTGCCGCCACGATGCAGTGGCTCGTCGACGTGCTCGCCGACGCTTCGCATCCCGCAGCCCGCCGATTCCAACAGACGTCCGGCATGATCATGGCCAAGGGCGTCGAGGACCGTGCGTTCTACCAGTACAGCCGGCTGACCTCACTCACCGAGGTCGGCGGCGAACCGGCGGAGTTCTCGATCGACGTCGACGAATTCCATCGACGCCAGCAACGGCGCATCGCCACCCATCCAGCGACGATGACGACACTCAGCACGCACGACACCAAGCGCGGCGAGGACGTTCGGGCCCGCCTCGACGTACTGGCTGAGATGCCAGACCGATGGGCAGCGACACTGCAGCGCCTGCGGGAACGCCATCCGCTCCCCGACCCCTCGTTCGAGCAGCTGTTCTGGCAGGCTGTCGTCGGCGCCTGGCCCATCTCGCGGGAACGACTGGGTGCGTACGCCGAGAAGGCGGCGCGGGAAGCAGGGCTGTCGACGTCGTGGTCGGACCCGGACGACGAGTTCGAGTCCGCGGTCGCCGACGTCGTCGATCGTTGCTTCCACGACGACGCGACGCGAGCACTGATCGAATCGTTCGTGGCGGCCGTGGAGCGACCGGGTTGGAGCAACTCGCTCAGCGCCAAGTTGCTCCAGATCACCGGCGCTGGCGTGCCCGATGTGTACCAAGGCAGTGAACTCTGGGAGATGTCCCTCGTCGATCCGGACAATCGCCGACCGGTCGACTTCGCCGATCGACGCGCCAAGCTGACTCGCGTGCTCGCCGGCGAACATCCTCCGATCGACGCGTCAGGGGTCGCGAAGCTGCTGGTGACGACTCGGGCGCTGCAACTGCGACGCGATCGTCCCGAACTCTTCACGAGATACGTGCCGATCCCTGCGCACGGCCCGGAGGCTCACCACGTGATCGCCTTCGATCGCGGCGGTGCGATCACGGTGGCCACACGGCTGCCGGTCGGACTCGAGATGGGCGGGGGCTGGAGCGACACCGTGCTGGTGGTTCCCACGGGCGCACACATCGACGTGATCTCGCAACAGCGAACGTCCGGTGGCACGGTCCTCGTCGCCGACCTGCTCGCAACCTATCCGGTGGCCCTGCTCGCCGAGCCCGAGGTGGCGACCACGTGAGCAGCGACCCGATCATCGACGACCAGA
>JANNNB010000308.1:0-16399 GCA_031398325.1 Actinomycetes bacterium | reverse complement strand
CGGTCGGCGCCGATGTCGACGCGATGGACGAGCGCTCCGGATGCCCCGCCCATGACCGGTTCGAGCCTGACACTTGCGTCGGAGCCCGCCACCTCGAGGAGCGCGGTCCGGGCGCAGTCCCGATGCTGGAACGGCAGTTGGTCCAACGGATGTCGGCGAGTTGTACCTCAATCATCCCTGTTGTCTAGCAATACGGAACAATAGGGATGATTGGGTTCTGGCTACGAGCCGGTGGCCAGCATGTAGCTACCGGGGTAGAACTGCCCGGGGATGCCCGTACCCGTCACCATCGGCGACACCTGGTGCAGTCCGTCGAGCGCGAAGAGTGCCCGACCGACCGACCCGAGGATCATCGTGGCGATCGCCGTGCCGAAGCATGTGTGCATGCCCTCCCCGAACATCATGTACGTGCTCGCCGGGCGGTCGGTCCGGAAGGTGAGCGGATCGGGCACGGCGTCCGGGTCGGTCATGGCGATCGCCGGATTGAGGACCACCACCGAGCCCGCCGGGATGGTCTTCTGGCGAGGAGTGCCCTCGGCCAACACCACGTCGGTCAACGCCGTGCGGAACACCGACGGCGGGCTGGGCGCACCGAGGCGGGCGGCCTCCAACATGCACTGGCGAACGAGCGAGATGTCCCCGGCTTTCGCCGCCGCCTGGGTCGTCGCGAGCGCAGCGACGTTCGCCGGGTCGAGCAGGTACTCGACCGCGCTCACGATGGCAGTCGACAACGCCACGGACGAACCGAGCGCGAAGCCAGCGAGGTTTCGGCGAATCCCCAGCCGATCCAGCGCCATCGGATGGGTCGGCGAGTCGACACCGGGCAGGGACAGCAAACGCGTGAGGACGTCGTCGGGAACGGTCGCGCCCGCGGCGATCTCCGACGAGCGCTGCCTGATCAACCCGTCGAGATACGCCTCCAACGCCGGCGAGATCGCCGTCGTGTAGTCCTTGATCGGCGGGAAGAAGGCCGACCACCACTCGAACACGTAGATGCCGATCGCGCGTAGCCACCCCATCAGCGTCTCGTCGTCGGGTCCGGGCACACCCAGGTAGTGGCCGACGAAGCGCAGCGGTGCCGGCACCGCCACGGCCGACACGAGATCGAACGATGATCCCGGCTTCGGCACGGCGGCGGTCACGAGTGCGGTGGCGAGGCCGTCGATCCACGGTTCGAGCGTCCGCAGGTCGCTGCTCGAGGCGACGAAGTGCACGACCGACGACTCCTGGTCGTACTGCGGGCCGGCGTCCATCCCCAGGAGGAAGGGCCCGGTGATGTCGATCAACCGCTCGCCGTACCCGCGAACCGAGAAGACGTCGTCGCGGGTGAACACCTCGGTGATGTCCGCAGCGGTGCCCAACAGCACGCCGATCGAGGTCGGGAAGATCTTCGTGGCGTCCGATGCGCGCAGTTGGTTGCCGAGTTCGACGAGGTTCTGCTGATAGAGCAGGACGACCTGGATCTGTTCGTGGAGGACCGCTTCGGGCGGGTTCCCGGGCGCGTTCTTGATCGACTCGTAGAGGGTCACGAACGTCATTCCCGGCGGCACGGCTGGTGGAGCGGCCGGCGGCGGAACCACCGGGTCGGTCGCGAGGTGCGCCAACGCGCTGAGCGAAGGAACGAAGAAGTACGCCCCACCGCGGGGTGTGACGAACTGCGGGAGGTTGTGGCGAGTGGGGCACGAACCATCTGGCTGCGGGATCGTGAAGCTCGCTCCGAGCGGGCCCTCGGGCGACGTGCCCTTCATGTCGGCGCCGACGAACGGGTCGCGGTCGGTGCTCAGCCCGTTGGCCTCGTTGCCACTGCTCACCCACTCCCCCTGGATCATCTCGAACTGGTCGAGGATGCTCGCGTTGAACGCTCGGAAGAGGAGCCCCCTCTGCTGTCCGTCGTCGACGACGATGCCGTCGGCGAGGTACGGACCGTACGGAGCGGATCGGCGGATGATGCGGTGGTTCTTCGGATCGACGACCGAGTTGACGTCGAGCGAATCGCGCGGGTTCACGCGACGGATGTGTGCCCGGCGCGGGACCCGGAGTCCGTCGATATCCCCACTGCCTGAGGGCCCGCACGGAGCACGGAACGTGAAGGCGTTCGCCGTGGCGGGGTCACCGGGGATCGCGGGTTCGTCGTGGTCGGGCGCGAGTTCGAGCGGCGCGCCACTGCGCCACCGGCCGACGAAC
The DNA here is from genome assembly GCA_031398325.1 of Actinomycetes bacterium. Lineage (GTDB taxonomy): Bacteria > Actinomycetota > Acidimicrobiia > Acidimicrobiales > Ilumatobacteraceae > Sva-07. The sequence continues at coordinate 14,215 of JANNNB010000308.1, read as the reverse complement.
TTGGCCGCGCAGAGTTCGGCGTCCATGCCGAGCCGTTGAGCCGTCTGGTCGACGTAGGACCGGAATCCGGCCACATCCTGTTCGAGTTTGCGCAACACCATGTACGTGCCGTTCATGCGCAACGCCGGATCGGTGGGGTGCACGACGATCTCGCCGAAGCCGTCCTCATGACCGAGCAGGAAGCAACCGATCGGAATCGGTGCCCAGCTGCCGTCGGGCATGTACGTGCCCTGCCCCGGATACACGGGCTGGCCGACGCCTTCGACGCCGGGCTGGCTCAGGTTGTCGTTGAACCCGAAGTGCTCCTTGGCCGGGCTGTGCTCCGGACCGAGCTGTGCACCCTGCTCGGTACCGACGACGCTCACACCGGGGACGAGGAGCGCCCGGATCGTCGCGACCTCCGCCTCCAGGGCCGAGGGGTCGGGCGCCTGGACCATCACCCAGACGTGGAGCGCAGGGCTGCCGTCGGTGGGCGGGAGATACACCGGGTCCCAGCCCACATGGTGGCCGTCGTCGCCGAGGATGCCCGCTCGGGCGGTCATCCCGTCGCGGAACTCCTCGGGGAACGACGCCAACACGTCGGCACCGACGCCGATCGCAGCAAGACCCTCCCAGGTGAACCCGACGTTCACCCGGGTCTGCAACGTGGCGGCATGCGGGTCCGCAGGGATCGATGCCTCAGTGGTGACCCGACCGATCAGTCCGCGCACGAAGGCACGACCGGCAGCGGGATCGCTGACGCCGATGAGCAGATGTGTCTCGAGCGCGATCGCGGTCGGGTCGAAGATCCCTGACTGGATCTCGTCGAGGGGCACTTTCGTGTCAGACATCGGTCACGTCGATCCGGTTGACCGCGTTCGTGAACGTGTCGTACGCCTCGAGCAACTGCGGTGGCCACGTCGCTCGGTCGACCGTCAGCGCCGCTTCCTCGAACGTCGCGAAGAGGTTCCGGAACTGCCGAAGCCACGACGTGTCCCGGACGGTCACGTCCGAGATCGTGGGAAACCACAAGGTGGTCTCGATCATGTTGCTGCTGATGAAGTCCAGGAAGGTCGGGAAGTCATCGGTACCGGAGTAACCGATGCAGTTCCCCCAGATGGCATCCATCCACTTCGCACCGGTGGTGTTGTGCTCGGTCTTCACGCCAGAGTTGGCGATCGAGACGAAGTCGTGGATGTACTGCTCCCAGCCGCCGTCGAAGTTGGAGGTGAAGAGCAGTTGCTGGTCGCCGGGCAGGATCACCCAACGGGCGAAGTGGATCGTCGCGACGTCGTTCAACGGGGTGGGCTTGCCGAACCCGACTTCCAGTGCGATCAGGTCGAAGACGAAGCGAAGATTGTCGACCCACCGAACCGGAGGCGCCGCCTCGTCGACCCCGATGACGCCGTCGACGATGTCGACCTTGACCGTGAGCCCCTGCTTGATGCCAACGACGTGGGTCATCTCGCTCACGCGTCCGGCCATGTTCGACCGAACGGCTCCGTTCTGCGTCGACATCCCGTCCCCTTCCTGTGCGCGTATTCCTGTGCCCGCACTGCCCTCGGCGACTGTACCCGCCCGCCGGACCCCGGGTGAGCGGCACCACCCGGGGTCGATTACTCTGCCGCCTACGTTGCTCTGCTTCGGATCACGGGGGACCCGAACCCATGGATTGCCCTGGCTGCTCTCGCTCACTGGCTGAAGCGGTGTCCGCATGCCCGTCGTGCGCAGCGGTCCTCGAATTCGCCTGCGACGGATGCGGCCAACGGTGGCCGACCGGCGCCGCGTTCTGTGCGGGGTGCGGACAGCGTCTCGGCACTCTCGTCCTCGTCGAAGCAGCGAACCCATCCGCGATCGAATCCTTTCCGGAGCAGCGGCGGACGGTCACGATCGTCATGTCCGATCTGTCGGGCTACACCGCGATGTGCGAGCAGTTCGATCCGGAGCTCATCTCCGAGATCATGGGCACGATCATGCGGGACGGCACCGCGATCATCGAGTCGTACGGCGGCACCGTCAACCAGTTCATCGGCGACGAGATCGTTTCGCTGTTCGGCGTTCCCACCGCGACTGACGACGATGCACGGCGGGCGGTGTCGGCCGCCCTGGCGCTGCACGCGCTCGTCGACCGCCTCAACGAGACGCTCGACCCGGCACCGCCCGTTCCACTGAGGATGCACACGGGCATCCACACCGGCCTTCTGGTGGTCGAGGTCGACGATCTCCGTCGCGGGGTGTACGGCCTGACCGGCGACGCGATCAACACCGCGGCTCGCGTGCTCAACATCGCCGAGAGTGGGGAACTGGTCATCGGTGCACCGACCCGACACGTGGTCGGGCCCTACTTCGAGATCGAGGAAGCGGGGGTGCACACCGTTCGCAACAAGGCGGAGCCGTTGGAGGTCTTCCGTGTGGTGCGGGAACGCCAGGAGGTCACTCGGTTCGACGCCGCACGTGAGCGTGGCCTGACCGCCCTCGCCGGACGCGACGACGAACTCGCGCGACTCGACGGGTTGTTCCGTGCCTGCCGGACGGGCGCCGGCCGGATGGTCATCGTCGAAGCCGACGCCGGAACGGGCAAGAGTCGGTTGGCGTTCGAGTTCGCCCATCGCGCCCGAGACGCAGACCCACAGGTCATCGCCATCAAGGGACGGTGCCAATCGTTCGGTTCCAACTCCTCCTATCTGCCGTTCGTCCAGGTCATCCGCGAAGTCCTCGACATCGATCAAGGAGCGACCGTCGACGAGCTCCTCGACACCGTACCGAGTTCGGTCGTCGCACTCGACCCGGAACTCGACCGTCACGTACCGGCCTGCCTGCTGCTGCTCGGCGCGGTGTCGGTGAAGGATCTCCCACCGTCATGGATCGGCGACGCGATGGCGGAGCACCTGCACATGGCCCTCGTGGACCTGGTCGTCGCCGTTGCGCGACGTCGACCGATGATCCTGCAACTCGACGACTGGCACTGGGCGGACGAGGAGTCACACGCCACCCTCGTGCGACTACATCGCGCCATCGCCGAATGCCCTTGCCTCGTGCTCGTGTCGCAGCGGCCGGGCGCATCGGTCATCCACCGGGACATCGAGGTGATCACGCTCGGACCGCTGTCGCGCGGGGCAACGACGTCGATGATCGCTCACTCGTTCGGCGCCGTGTCGGTCGATCACGAACTCGCCGCGACGATCTTCGAGCGCACGTTCGGCAATCCGTTCTTCGTCGAGGAGATCTGTGCGTCGCTGCGCAGCGACGGTCGTGTACGCATCGTCCACGACGAAGTGGTGCTGACCGAGGAGTCCGGTGAGCTGGTGCTGCCCGACACGGTGCAGGCCGTCGTCCTCGGTCGCATCGACGGTCTCGACCCCAACGCCCGGTCTGCGCTGAAGGTCGCCTCGGTCATCGGCCGAGAGTTCGACGGCGACATCCTGCGCGAGGTCGCGGAGGTCGGTCCGGTGCCTCGACTGCTCGACCAACTGTGCGACGCCGGTTTCGTCGAGACGATGAGTGGCAACGAGGCAGGAACGGTCGGGCGCTTCCGTTTCCGGCACATCATCACCCAAGAGGTCGCGTACGGGACCTTGCTCCTGCGGGAACGGCGCATCGCCCACGCCCGGATCGCCGCCGCGATCGAGAAATTGCAAACCGCTGCCGACGTCGAGCAGCAACGAATGGTCGGGGCACTGGCTCACCACCACCAGCGGGCCGGCCACCACGACAAGGCCCTCTCGTACTTCGAGCTCGCCGGGAACAGGGCCCGTGAGCGTAGAGCGCTCGCCGAGGCCAGGTTCCAACTGCGATCGGCGATCGAGGAGTCGTACAAGGTCGACCAGTCTGCGTCGGTGCGCGAGCACCGTGGTCGGCTCACACTCGACTGGGCCGCGGCGTGCATCTTCAACCCGTCGCTCACACAGGTCGACCTGCTCGAGGCCGTGATGCACGAGGCGACACAGGACGGCAACGCGACGATCGCGGTCATGGCCAGCTACTGGATCAACTGGATCCAGTACTCGATCGGTAACCAACTGCTCGCCGAGGAGGGGACGAGGCAGCTGCTCTCGCTCGTCGAGCCTGTCGGACCGCGCCGGACCGTCGCGCTCCTGCAGTGCCATCTCGGCCAGATCCTGCTGTCACAGGGACGCGCCGACGAGGCCGAGGCCATGCTCGTGGAGGGCCTCGATCGTCCGGCGGGGGTCGGCGCGAGCGGGCGCAACGGCGACGCACAGCCCAGCGGCCTCTACTGCTACTCACTGGCCCAGCTCGCCTTGACCCATGCAGTCCGTGGCGACTTCGCCGAGGCACGCCCGCTCATGGAGGAGGCGCTGGGACTGGTTCGCCTGACGCGTGAACGCTCCACCGAGGCATCGCTCAACATCTGCGCCACCATTGCAGCCATCTGGGAGGGCGACTGGGCCGGTGCAGCGGCGCGCATCGTTGCGATCGATGAACTTCCCGACGTGTCGGTGTCCTCGTACGTGCGGATGATCGCGAACTGCGCCGAGGGGTATGCGGCGTTCAGATCGAACGGGAGCGACGACGCTCTTCGAAAGCTCCGTCGAGGGGCGGCGATGCACGAGAACGCCGACGCCCAGCTGTCCCTCGCGATGACACGAGCCTGGCTCGCGGACGCACTTCTGCGATCCGGCGACCCCGTCGGCGCCGTGGCGATGGCGACTTCGGCGCGCGAGCGTGCCGCGGTCGGCGACAACCTCGGCATCGAACTCGCGGACGCGGTGCTCTGGCAGGCCAGCGATCTCGAAGCAACGACCATGACGAGCGAGGACCCATGACGACAGCCACCGACCCGTCCGAGGCATTCCTCGCCCAACTGCAGACCGCCACGTCGGTGGTCCACATCCACCGCTCGTCGTTCCCCAGCTCCGACCCCTTCAGCGCCGGCTTCGACGCCGCCGTGGCCTGGGTGCGAGCGAACCGACCGGCGGTCGACCTCCGGATCCTGGTCGACCCGTTGATGGCCGACCCCGTGGTGTTCATGCGCACCGACACGACGGTTTGGGCGGGCCCGCTGCTCCCGCCGATGACGACCCCCTGGATCCAGATCCCGATCACCACCGATCAGTTCGACCAGTTCTTCACCGATGAAGCACGAACGCTCGCGCATCCGGAGACGATCCTGCCGTACAACGCGACACCTCCACTTCCGGATGGAGCGACCCTGATCAACGACTTCAGCCGATTGAACCCGACCTCGGTGAAGGCGGTCGTCGGTTACAAGCAGCCGCGCTGGCCGTGGTCGGCGTTCAAGCCGACGGAAGCCGACTTCTGCAATGTGGTGGCCGAGACAGCACGCGACGGAGGGACGATCTCGATCGCCGGCAAGCGCCACAGCCAGGGCGGTCACACGTTCTTCACCGACTCGATCGTGTTGGACATCACCGACTTCGACGGGATCCTCGGCTTCGATCCCGAGGCCAAGACGATCCGGGTGCAGAGTGGCATCACGTGGGACGCGATTCAGCGTTTCGTGCAGCCGCACGGGCTGTCGGTGTCGGTGATGCAGGCCTATCCGTTCTTCACCGTGGGTGGAGCGCTGGCGGTGAGCGTGCACGAGAGCGATCTGCGATTCGGCACCATCATCGAAACGGTGCTGTCGTTCCGCATCCTGCTCGCTGATGGTCGCGTCCTCGACGTGAGCCGGAACGAGAACAGCGAGTTGTTCGGCCTGGTGATCGGCGGGTACGGCTTGCTCGGTCTGGTGCTCGAAGTGGAACTGCAGCTCACCGACGACCTCCTGCTCACCGAGACGGTGACGACGGTTGCATCATCCGACTTCGCCGAGCTGTTCCTCGCCGCGAAGGCGACACCGGGGACGATCTTCGGATACGCCCGTCCGTGCTTCGTCGACGACGACCGGCTCATGACCCAGATGTCGATGGTCACCTACTCGAAGTCCGATGCGTCCCCGCCGCCCGGCATCTTCGAGATCGCCGACCTGAGCTACCTCGGGCTCCGCAAGTTGATCTACGACCTGTCGCGCTCCTACGAATGGGGCAAGGTCATCAAATGGGACCTGCAGGAGCAGTACGGCGACGACTTCAACGTGAATCTGATCTCGCGGAACAACCTGATGCGTGCCGACATCCGCATCCCCGGTGACTACCGGTCGTCCAGCGACACCGACGCCTTGCAGGAGTATTTCGTCCCGGTCGATCGGTACGCCGACTTCGCGACGGGCCTCGCGGCCATCCTGCGGGAACACTCGATCAACATGATGAGCCTCGGCATCAGGTATGTCCCGGAGACGACCGCGTCGGTGCTCAGCTACTCACCGACCGCCGACATGTTCGGCGCGATCATGGTGGTCAACCACGGCACGTCGTCGGAAGAGATCGCCGTCGTCGAAGGCTGGACCCGCGAGATCATCGATCTGGTGCTCTCGCTCGGTGGCACGTACTACCTCCCGTACGCCGCGTACGCATCGATGGAGCAGGCCCATGCTTCGTATCCGCGTCTCGCCGAGTTCCTCGCGGCGAAGGATCGCTACGACCCCGACCATCTCTTCATGAACTGGTTCTTCCACAACTACGGCTGAGATGTCTCCCGCTGAGATGTCTCCGGATGGGGGGCGTCTCGACGCGGGACGAGACCGCCCTGGTCGGTTGGTCGGGCCCCCGGACCAGGGCGCGCATGCACGGTGCGGTGGTCGACAGGTTCGCCGCAGGTGTGGCAGGTGTGGGCGACCACGAGGACCTCACCGCAGGCATCGTGAACGAGGTCGAGCGGCGCTCCACGGGGTGCCGCCCACTTGTCGCCCCATTCGCGCATCGTGGTGAGCACTGGCCAGAGGTCGTGTCCCTTCTCCGTGAGGCGGTACTCGTGACGCACGGGACGCTCCTGGTACTGCACCTTCTGCAGCACGCCGGTCTCGACGAGGCTGGCGAGGCGCGTCGTCAGGATGTTGCGGGAGATACCGAGACGCAACTGGAAGTCGTCGAAGCGGCGCACGCCCAGGAACGCGTCGCGCACGATCAACATCGACCACCACTCGCCGATGACTTCCAGGCACTGGGCCACCGAGCAGTTCATCGTCTCGAAGCTCTTGCGTTGCATACGCCAAGACTAGTGGGTTGCATGATGCAACTCAATGGGTCTACAGTCCGTTCCATGACCGAACCCACCCAGCGCCCGGCACCTCGGGCGGGTGTCGTGTTCGTCGTGACGGCGCTCGGCACGTTCATGGCGTCGCTCGACCTCTCGATCGTCAACGTGGCCTTCCCCGACATCGAAGCGTCGTACCCAGCCGCCAGCTCGGCGTCGTTGTCGTGGATCATCACGGCGTACTCGATCGTGTTCGGCGCGCTCCTCGTGGTCGGTGGCCGCACAGGTGACCGGCTCGGCCGCAAGCGAGTGTTCCAAGGTGGCATCGTCGTGTTCCTCGTCGGCTCGTTCCTGTGCGGCATCGCCCCGAACGTCGGAACACTCGTTGCCGCTCGGGCGCTCCAGGGCATCGGCGCGGCGTTCCTCGTGCCGGCATCGGTCGCTCTGCTGATCGCTGCCTACCCGCCCGAACGCCGCATGCAGATCGTCGCCCAGTGGGGAGGGATCGGCGCACTCGCCGTCGCCACCGGCCCATCCCTCGGCGCCGCCATCGTGTCTGCGGGAGGCTGGCGCTGGGCGTTCTTCGTCAACATTCCCGTCGGGCTGTTCGTGCTGATCGCCGGCCGACGGGCCCTGACCGAATCGCCGAAAGACGAGTCCGCCGGCACGCCCGACTACCTCGGCGTGGTGCTGATGTCACTGTCGTTGGCCGCGCTCGTGCTGGCCGTGTCGGAGGGGTCGACGTGGGGATGGACCGACGCCCGCATCCTGGGCGCCATCGCAGTCGCGCTCGTCGGGGGTGCAGTGTTCGTGCATCGCACACGGCACCACGACAATCCGGTCATCGACCCCACGCTCTTCCACAGTCGGCCATTCGTGCTCGCCAACACCGCGACCGTCGTGTACGCCGCCGGCTTCTTCGCCATGCTGCTCGGGAACATCCTCTTCCTCACCGGCGTGTGGGACTACTCGATCATGCGGGCCGGCCTCGCCGTCACCCCCGGACCGATCGTGGTGGCCATCATCGCCGGGCCGGCCGGCAAACTTGCCGCACGCGTCGGGTTCCGACCCGTGCTGCTGTTCGGCGCGACCAGCTTCGCCTTCGGGCTGAGCAGCTACATCCTGCTCGTCGAGCCGACCGCCAACTATCTCGGCTCGTGGCTTCCCGGGACGCTGCTCGTCGGCGTCGGGATCGGCTTCACCTTTCCGGTCCTGAGCGCCGGAGCCGTGTCATCGCTCCCACCGGCTCGCTTCGCAGTCGGCAGCGCGGTGAACCAGACGGCCCGCCAGATCGGGGGCGCGCTCGGCATCGCCGTGCTCGTCGCGCTCATCGGATCACAGCGTGAACTGGCCAACCCGCTCGACGGGTTCAAGCAGCTCTGGCTGTTCGCCGCGGCCACCGCACTGATCTCGGGCATCATCGGGTCGTTCATCCCCCGTCCCACGCCAACCCGAGCAGCGGAGGTCACCCAGCTCGCCGACGAACTGCTCGCGATCGAGGCCGACACCCTTCCCCTCGACATCGGCCCACCTGTGGTCGAGCGCTGACTCCCCGAGCAATCGCGCTGCCGTGATCGGAGCCGCCCCGGCGACGAGGGTCGCCGGGGACGACCGACGCTCAGCGGCTTTGCGATCCCGAGGCTGCTGACAGCGGCTCTGCAATGCCGGGGACCGACTGCGGAGTCGGTGTGTCACGGCGCATCCCGCCGATACCCATGCCGAGTGACCAGATGGCGAACAGCACTCCAGCGCTCGCGAAGACCGGTGAGAACTCGGTGTCCGGAAGAACGATGGTCAACGGCACCGAGCTCGCGTGGAGCAGCCCGGCGACGATACCGACCACCCCGAACGTCTTCATCGGCAGCGTCGCCGCACGAAACACTCGAGCGTTCATCCAGGCGAAGGTGAGGCCGCTGAGCGGATACAGCACGATCGCGAGGCCGATGTGGGCGAACGCGACCGGCGCCACGTCGCCGTCCGCGAGAGCGTCGGAGTCGATGGCCGACGCGAGATGGAAGATCGTCTCGATGACGTACAACGACATCGTGACGGCTGCAACGTGCAGGGCACGCTGCGTCGAACTCGGCCAACTCCGGTTGCGGTACGCAGACCACAGACCGATGGCGAGCAGCGCGAAGCCGACCGCAAGGAAGGTGTGTGACAACACCCAGGTGTCGGCTGACGTCATCGTCGCGAGTTCGCCGGTGAGCGAATCCTCGGCGTCGCCTTCGGGATGCCGTGAACCTCCGAACGCCGCCGAGATCCCGGCGAGGACGAAGGCGATCCGCCAGCGTTGGTTGCGTGGAATGGTCATGTGAGTGCTCCTTGAAGGTGATGTGGGTTCTGGTGTGAGTGGCGACATGGGTACTTCGGGGCGGGGTGCTCGGGTCATGGCGTCGGCGTGCCGTGGATGGCCGTCGCGTGGCGGCGGTAGGCGCGGCGAGCGAGCCGGGGCACGAGCTTGCGTACCGGTAGTGGCGCGGATGCGAGCATGGAGGCGACCACCTCGGGGTCTCCTTCGTACTGCAGCATCCCGAACACGAGCGCTCGTTCGCGTCGTGGGTTGCCGGCCGCGGCTCGGCGTCCGATCTCCCGCCACTCGCGCGCCGAGACGTAGTGCTCGGCGAGTGGGAACGCGAAACGTTCCTCCGCCGCGAGGTGCTCGACGAGCAGAGCGCTCAGCGCGCCGAGCTCCTCGGCCAGGCCGTCGCGGACGTCCTCACCTGGGTCGTCGGCCCACATCGTCGTCAGGAGCGCCGTTCCGCGCACGAGACGATCGATCTCGTCGTGCTGCGCCCGCATGACGCGAAGGATGGGGTCCGACACGAAGGCGGCGCGCTCGCTGAGCAACGGCCAGATCAGATCGTCTTCGATTCCGTGGTGGTGGTGCAAGCCGCGCAGGAGGAAGTCGAGATGGCGTCCGACGACCTGCGCTCGAGATACATCGCCGACCGGCACCCGGCGCACCAATGGGCCGGCGAGTCGGAACTCCCGGCGCAGTGCGGTGTGCACCGCGACGGCCGGGAGTGTGTGGTGCAACGCGATGAACGGTTCGGCCGACGCCGGGGCTGATGGTTCGACAAGGCTCGGGATGGGGTTGGACATTTCTGCTCCTCACGGGGGTTGGTGCACTCACCTTCCCCGTGTCCGCTCGCACGGCACTCGCAGATCGCTTGACGAGCGGCAGACCCTCGATCAGTGAGCGCCCGCCCCCTGGAGCTCACGAGTCGGGGGCAGCCGTCTCGGACCCGAGATCGCCGCTCGGGCTCGGGTCGCAGCGGCGACCGCTCCCTGCGACAGTGCGAGTTCCTCGGCGCGTTCGCGGATGTCGAGCACCTCGGCCACCGATGCACCAGACGCCTCGGCCACTTCGGCCGCCGCAAGGAGCACGTACGGCGCCGGCCACCCCTCACCGGCGAGCAACTCGTCCTGCGCCAGTGTCAGGTGACGGCGTGCGCAGTCGAGATCCCCCGCAGCGACCTCGGCGCTCACGACTGCGGCCTGCATCAGGGCGGCACCGGTGCGCATGCCGGCTCGGGCGTAGGCCTGGCGCGCCGACTCGAACAGTTCCCGGCCCTCGTCCACCTGTCCCGTCGCGATGAGCACTGCTCCGAGGTACATCCGGCCTTGACTTCCGAAGAACCCGAGCGTCTCACCGCCCTCGGCATCCAACACGCGTCGAGCACAACGCTCCAGCCGCTCCAGATCACCGGCTCCGGCCGCGCTGGAGGCCGCGAAGCTCCAGACCATGGCGGTGTGGAGATTCCCACTGAACGACTCGCCCAACGCAGTGAACGCCGCATCCGGATCATCGACGCGACCGGTCTCCACGTCGACGTACAGGCCGAACACGGTCGTCAGCGCGACGAGTTCTCCGACGAACGACACGTCATCGGCATCGACGACCACGGCCGATCGGACCGCGGCGGCGAGCTCGAAGGTCGCAGCCGACTCGCTGAGATCCCCTTCGTGCCAGCTCTGGATCGCCCACACCGTCAGGCCCGTGAACTTCGCCAGGCCGTCGTCCGACGCCATGGCCCGGTCCCGGAAGCGCTGCGCGATCGGCCGAGCCTGATCGAACTGGCAGCTGGTGCACAGTCCCGCCCACTGCGCCCACTGCATCTCGAGTTCGACGTCGTCACGCCCGAGTCGATGCGCCAGCTCGGCCGCTCGTTCGTAGTGGTCCAGTCCACCCTGATACCCGCCGCGGGCGCGCAATGCCCACACGAGCCGGAGCAGTGTCTCGAGCTCGGCCGCTGCGTCCGCCCGTTCCGTTCCTCGTCCCGTTCGGCGGAGCTCGAGCGACCGCTCGAGGAGATCGCACGCGGTCCCCATGGCGAAGCGCCCGATGGCGACGGCGGCCGCACGATCGAGCGCCTCCGCCGCCCGGCGGTCGACCCCGATCGGAGTGGCCGCCCAGAGATGCTCGGCCAGGATCTCGGCCTGGTCGTGGTCGCGACCCATCGCGTCGATCGCGTCGGCGATCGCCAGGTGGAGACGTGCCCGACGAAGCGAGCTGAGCTCGTCGACCAGCACCTCGCGGACGAGGGCATGGGCGAAGCGCAGCCCGCCGCGCACCCCCGCATCTGCCAACAGACGATGCTCCAACGCTTCCTCCAGGACGTCGAGGCAGGCGTCGAACGAACGCCCGCTCGCCGCGCTGACCAGGGCGATGTCGATGTCCCGGCCCGCCACGGCTGCGAGACGGAGAAGTTCGAGCGCTGACTCGCTGAGTTTTCCGAGCCGCTGCCGAACCACGTCGCGAACGCCGACAGGGACGGCCGTCGCGGCGACCGATGCTGCGTCGACGCGATCGTCGTGGCCGAGCAGGCGTTGGAGCTCGATGGCGTAGAACGGGTTGCCGTCAGCGCGGTCGTGCACGACGCGAGCCAGTGCTGCGTCGACGTCGCGCCCGCACACACTCGCGAGCAGCGTCGCGGTGGCCTCGACCTCGAGACCTCCGAGGTGCAGGCGTCGGGTGCCATCCCGGCGCGACACCGCAGCGAGCAACTTGACAACGGCGGGTCGACAGGCATCTTGGCCATCTCGTGCGGTGAGCACGAGGAGCACGTCGCCGGAAGCGAACCCGGAAGTCACCTGCGTGATCAACTCGAGCGACTCGGCGTCGGCCCACTGCACGTCCTCGAGGATCACCACCAGCGGCCCCCGGTCGGCGACCGGTTCGAGCAGCCCGAGCACACCGTCGAGGAGTCGGGAGTGGTCGGTGGTGTCGGGAACCGTCGGCATCGTCGCCGATGCGTCGAGCAGCCGGTCGATTGCGTCGCTCGAGCGATCGGGTCGCTCCATCCGCAGCGTTCGGAGCACCCCGAGCCACGGCCAGTACGCCGGTGCCGCACCGCCTTCCAGGGCTCGACCCCACACGGCACGTCCACCTCGCGCCGTCGCCTCGGACGCCAGCTCCTCCACCAATCGGGTCTTGCCGACGCCGGCCTCTCCCTGCACCACCGCGATGCACGCCCCGCCGTGTGCGGCCTGGTCGAGGGCGCTCGTGAGCACGGCGAGTTCGCGGTCGCGACCGATCAGCGCAAGCCGCTTCGGTGCGCTCGACTCCTCCGGGAGCGTGCCCGGATGCGGATTCGACGTCCCGTCGTGCGACACCGGCGCGGGCTCCACGACCGCTGGTGCGTCGAGCGCTGGGTCGTGGTCGAGGATCGCTTGTTCGAGTTGGCGCAGTCCCGGCCCGGGATCGACTCCGAGGGCCTCGACGAGGGTGTCGCGAGCCTGGCTGATCGCACGGAGAGCCTCGGCCTGCATACCCGATCGGTAGCGGGCCAGGGCGAGCAACTCCCACAGACCTTCCCGCAGCGGGTGCTCACCGACGTGCTGGGCCAGCTCGGCCACAAGGGTGGTGTGGCGTCCGAGAGCGAGCTCGGCAGTGATCCGATCCTCCAGTGCCGCGAGGCGGCGATCGTCCAGGCGCCGGGCGATCCCGGCGACCCGGGCTCGATCGCGCACCTCGATCAATGCAGGCCCGCGCCAGAGCTGCTCGGCCTCGACGAGCACGGCGCAGGCCGCGGCTGCGTCGCCGGCTTCCAGCAAGGTCCGCCCCTCGCCGGCGAGCGTCTCGAAGCGGTGGACGTCGACGGCGTCGCGCTCGATCTCGAGGCGATAGCCGGCCGGTGCCCGAACGATCGTGCCGCCGATCTCGTCGAGGGCGCGTCGCAGGCGCGAGACGTAGGTCTGGAGGGTGCCTGAGGCGGAGGCCGGTGGCGACTCGTCCCAGACAGCGTCGATCAGCCCGTCGACGGGCACGACCTTGCCGTCTGCCGCGACGAGCATCGCGAGGATCACCCGGGGGGCGGTTCCACCGATCTCGATCGATTCGCCCGCGGCACCGATGATCTCCAGCGTGCCCAGCAGTCGTATCCCCATCATTCAGTCCTCCGTTGCGTTGCACAGCGTTCGACGGAACAGGACACGCAGTCGGGTGGCCAGCTCGTCAGGGGTCCAGGAACGTTCGCCGGTCAGATCGTCGACGAACTCGATCGACATCAGCGCCCACATCAGGTCGGCAGCGGTCGTCGGGGTCCACGGATCGGCCAGGTGGCCCTCGGCGGCGAGTGCGTCGGTGACCGATCGGCACCCGCCGTACCAGAGCTCGGTGGACCGCGCCCACAGCGCGGCTGCGTCGTCGTCGCCGTGACGGCTCCGGTCGACCGCGCGGACCACGCCGATCAGTCTCGAGTGGTACCGGGCGATGTGGTCGGCGAAGGCGTCGAGGGCCGTGAGCGAGTCGGCTGCCTCCCACACCGGTCGCAGCGACGAATGGAGGTCGAGCGCCTCGTCGACGTGGTCCATCACGGCCATGAACAGTTGGCCTCGCGACGGGAAGTGGAGGTACACGGCCTGGCGGCTCACGCCGGCTGCTTCCGCCACCGCCGCCATGGTGACCTCCGAGTCGCCGGCCCGCTCGAGCAACTCCCATGCGGCGTCGAGCATCGCCGCCCGCGTGTCGCGGCTGCGCTGGTTCTGCGGTGTCCCGATCCGTGCCACGGATGGCATCATGACAGGAACTTCACACCTTGTAAAGTTAATGGCGAAAACGGGCCTCTGAGCTGGGCGTCAAGCGGAAGGGGGACGCCATGGTTCATGAACTTCGTGGCGACGCGACGCTCAGGCCTGGAGGATCTCGACGAGATGGCCGTCCGGATCCTTGACGAAG
>JANNNB010000274.1:0-1615 GCA_031398325.1 Actinomycetes bacterium | reverse complement strand
GGTCGGGCGCCCCGGCGGGTGATCTGATCGAACGCGCCGGGCACTGCTCGCCACGTGAAGCCCAGCGAACGTCGCGGCGCGCGGAGGTGCTGGGCTCGCTGCCGTCGATGTCGGCACAACTCGGCAAAGGCCGTATCGGTGCCGAACACGCAGACGCCGTCGCCGCGATCGCCGGTCGTCTCGACGACACCGACCGCTCCACGTTGTTGTCGCTGGATGACGAACTGGCGCGCACCGCGGCAGCGTCCACACCAGCGCAGTTCCGCCGATTCGTGGGGCGCCTCGCCGACCAACTCGCCGCGGACAAGGGACTCGAGCGGGCCGTGCGCCAACGCGCTGCGATGACCCTGTCCAAAGGCATCAACGACGACAGCGGCATGTACTGGCTGCGCGGTGAGTTCGACCCCGACACTGGCGCCCGGTTGTTCCGAGCCATCGACGCCGAGGTCGCTTCCCTCGCCAAGCAACAGGCACCCGACGACCATGCGGACCGTCACCAGCTCGCCGCCCGTGCACTCGTCACGCTGGCGACGTCCACCAACCGTTCGAAGCGTCCCGGTCGGGTCGAACTGCTCGCACTCGTCGACCTCGACACCCTCACCACCGGCTTGCGTGACAACTCGGTCTGTGAACTCGGTGACGGCACCGAGATTCCCGTGGCCACCATGCGACGCCTGGCCTGTGACGCCCACATCATCCCCGTCGTGTTGAACGGCGACGGGATGCCGCTCGATGTCGGACGCAGTCAACGCCTCGCCACCGACGACCAACGCCGAGCCCTGCGCACCATCTACCGCACCTGCGGTATCGGCACCTGCGACGTGCCATTCGACCGCTGCGAGATCCACCACCTCGACGAATGGGACGCCCACCACGGCGAGACGAACCTCGACCGGCTCATCCCCGCGTGCAGCCGCCACCACCACCTCGCCCACGAAGGCGGCTGGCAACTGGAACTCGACCCCACCACCAGAGAACTCACCATCACTCTCCCCGACGGCACCCTCCCCGACGGCACCCTCCCCGACGGCACCCTCCACCAACGAAGTCGACCCCAACCCGAGGCGGCACCGATCGTCAGACCCGCCGCCTGATGGTCCACGCCCCGGCTTCCGGTGACCGAGTCGTCGCCGAGTAGAACAGGCGAATGAACGGTCCCGACGATCCGATCGGTGCGCACCTGGCGACGCTGCCGCGGCCCCAGCGCGACACGCTGACGGTACTGCGAGCAACGCTGCGCGACCTGCTCCCCGACGCCGAGGAGTGCATCAGCTACCGCATGCCGTGCTTCAAGGTGGATGGCGTGGCCGTCGCCGGTTTCGACGGCTTCAAGCACCACTGCTCCTACTTCCCGCACAGCGGCAACATCGTCGGGCGGGTGACCGGTATCCCTGACTGGTGCACCCTGGCGTCGCCGGGAACCTTGCAGTTCCCCGTCGACCGGCCACTGACCAAAGCGTTGGTGCGCAAGTTGGTCAAGGCCCGCCTCGACGAGATCGCTGCGAAACAGGCCCTGCGACGCCCGGGAGGACCGGGTCAGGTCGCTTCGCCGCGGAGCTCAACGGCGAGGTCGTCGACGAACTCGTAGCCCTCGAGACCCTCGAGTTGCGACGGG
>JANNNB010000270.1:0-4432 GCA_031398325.1 Actinomycetes bacterium | reverse complement strand
GTGGTGTGGAACTAGGAGGTCAAGATAAATGGTGCCGATCCGGACTACCACCGGCGAGATTTGTGGCAGGCCATAGAGCGCGGTGACTTCCCGGAATGGGAACTCGGTGTGCAGATCTTCGACGACGAGTTCGCGGACGAGTTCGAGTTCGACGTCCTCGACGCTACCAAGCTGATTCCCGAGGAGCAAGTGCCGATCCGACCGATCGGTCGAATGGTATTGAACCGTACGGTCGACAACTTCTTCGCCGAGACGGAGCAGGTGGCGTTCTGCACTGCGAACGTCGTGCCGGGCATCGACTTCACGAACGATCCACTGCTGCAGGGCCGCAACTTCTCCTATCTGGACACGCAGGTGAAGCGGCTCGGCGGGCCGAACTTCTCCCACCTGCCCATCAATGCACCGAAGTGTCCGATGGCCCATTTCCAGCAGGACGGACACATGGCGTTCACGAACCCTTCGGGGCGAGTCAACTATGAGCCCAACTCGTGGACATCTTCGCAGGCAGGCCCACGCGAAGATCCAGATGGAGGCTTTCGTACCACCGTGAGGAGCGAGAGCGGGCAGACGCGTCGTGTGCGCGCCGCTTCCTTCGCCGATCACTACAGCCAGGCTCGCCAGTTCTATGCGAGCCAGACGCCCATCGAGCAGGCGCATATCGCCGACGCGTTCGCGTTCGAATTGTCCAAGGTGGAACGTGAGGACATCCGAATGCGTATGGTCGCGAACCTTCGCAACGTCGACGAACTGCTCGCCGCCACCGTTGCCGCAGGGCTTGGTGTGGTCGACTTGCCCGATCCTTCCGTGGCCGCATCGGTACCCGTCGATCTGCCGGTGTCGACGGCATTGAGCATGCTCGCCAATCCGGCGGCGACCTTCAGCGGACGCAAGCTGGGGGTGCTGGTCACTGATGGCACCGACGCCAAACTGCTGAGCGGAATCTTGAAGGCGGCCAAGAAGGCCGGTGCAGTCGTGGAACTCGTCGCGCCGACCATCAGTGGCATCACCGCGACCGATGGAACGCTGCAGCCGGTGCACGGGCAAGTGGACGGCACCCCATCAGTACTCTTCGACGCCGTCGCAGTGATCCCCGGTGAACAGGGTGCTGTCGATCTGTCGACCCACGCGCCGGCACTCGATTTTCTCCGCGATGCGCACGCCCATTGCAAGTTCATCGCCCTCGGACCGGAGGCCGGGGAATTGCTCCGCGCCGCTGGGTTGACCGACCTCGTCGACGATGGCTACGTGGCACTCGACGCCAAGCCGGCCACCACGACGTCGTTCATCGCGACGTGCGCCGACCTGAGGTTCTGGGATCGCGAACCGACTGTCAACTGGCGCCAGGCAGTCGCGGCAACACTCTGACGCCACCACTCGACCGTCCACTGGGATCACGTTGAACACCTACACACTGACCGCAGTGTTCGCGGGCATCGTGGTGTTGCTCGCAGCCTGGCTGCCGGAATACCTGCGCGAGCGTCCGCTGTCGCTGCCGATGGTCCTGCTCGTGATCGGCGCCGTGACCTTCACCGTGATCCCCGGGCTCGGCAACGTCGATCCCCGTGAACACGTCGAAGCGACCGAACACCTGACCGAGCTCGCGGTCCTCATCTCGCTACTCGGTGCTGGTCTGGCGATCGACCGCGAACCGGGGTGGAGGAGGTGGTCGAGCACGTGGCGTCTGCTCGCGATCACGATGCCGGTGACGATCGGTGTTCTGTTCCTTGCCGGTTGGGCAGCGGGTTTGGCACCTGCTACGGCGTTGCTGTTCGGTGCAGTGATCGCACCGACGGATCCCGTACTCGCCGCGGACGTGCACGTCGGCGAGCCGACGGTGGAGGGCCATCCGGCCGAACGCGAGGACGAGGTGAGGTTCGCGCTCACGAGCGAGGCCGGGCTCAATGACGGACTGGCGTTTCCATTCGTTCTGGCCGCCATCGGTCTGGCCTCTGCGCAACCGGCGACCGACATGTGGTTCCAGTGGGTGTGGTCAGACCTGATCGTCCGGGTCCTCGTCGGCGCCGTCGGCGGCTGGGCCGCCGGCCGGATGCTGGCACGCATCGTCTTCGATCCGCCGGGTCGGCTGGTCGGTCTCGCCCAGGCAACGCAGGGCTTCGTCGCTGTCGGAGCGATACTCGTCACCTACGGCATCACCGAGATCGCGCACGGATACGGTTTCCTCGCGGTGTTCGTCGCCGCTGTCACACTCCGTCATCGTCGTCGAGGCGATTCGTACCACGCCGTGATGCACGACTTCACCGGGCAACTCGAACAGTTGCTCAGTGTCGCCCTGCTCATCCTCCTCGGCGCCGCAATGGCGACCGGGCTGCTCAGCGACCTGACGTGGCGCGGCGTCATCGGTGGGTTGCTCGTGATCTTCGCGGTGCGTCCGCTGGCGGGCCGACTGGCAATGCTCGGGTCGTCGGCAACGCGGCGCGATGAACGCCGAGCAATCGCCTTCTTCGGGATCCGCGGTATCGGGTCGATCTACTACCTCGCGGTCGCCGCCCAGGCGGCGCAATTCGTCGGCGAGGACGAAGTGTGGTCGGCCACCGCGTTCACCATCCTCGCATCGGTCTTCATCCACGGTGTGACCGCTACGCCGGTGATGCAGGCGCTCGATCGACGGCGGATCCGGCGACGCCCGATCAGAGCTCTTGTGCTACCTGGTGAGGGACTGCATGATTGAGACTGCCACGAACTCCGAATCACGGTCTCGTTCAGTGCGAGCCGCTGAAGTTTCAGCGACTGAGCCTTGCGACGCAGGGTCCCAGGGCGGAGGTGCGGTCGCTTCGGCTACCTTGACGAACGTGAACGGTGATCGCCGACCCGCAGGGACCATCGGCCTCTTCGCGCTGATCGGGTTTGGGGTGTTGGCGACGTTGTTCGCCTTCGGCGACGCCCGCAATACTGCCCGGCAAGATGATCGACGGGCTGCGTCGCTCGCCGCCGCCCAGATCGGCGGATCACTCGAATTGACCGTCGCTGCCGTTCGCGGGGCGGACGCGCTCGTCACCGACGGTGTGGTCGACACCGAGGAGTTCACTGCGTTCGCGGACGGCGTCATCGAGGATTCGCTCTATACAGCGCTTGCGTTCGCAAAGGTGGTGGACCTCGAGGATCGTGCCGATTTCGTGAGCCTGACCGGTATCGAGATCAGAGACACTGATGGCGCTGGTGGGTTCGTGCCTGCTCCGTCTCGGCCGCGCTCGATCGTGGTCGTCGACGTTCATCCCCGCACGTCGTCGACTCGGGAGATCGTCGGCTTCGATGTTGCGGGCGAACCCGTCAGGCAGCGTGCGACAGTGAAGGCGGCGACTTCACCAACTCCTGTTCTATCTGATCGCACGGCGACGGCGACCCGGGCCGATGCAGGGCTTTCGGTGGTGAATGCCGTACGGACACCCGACGGGACCGTTGTCGGCTTCGTCACCAGTGGAATCCGTGTCGAGGACGTCGTGGCCAGCGCCGGTGTCCCGACCGGAATGGACTTCGGGCTGTGGATGGATGGACAGTTGCTGACGCGCGGTGCACCGACTACCGGTGCCACGTCGACCTTCACCGTTGCTGGTCGCACGTTCGAGGTTCGAGTCGGCTCCGGGTCGCAGATGGCCTTGGCTCTGCCTTCCCTCATCGCATGCGGGACCATTGCCTTGGCGGTGGCTGTCGTAGTCGCCACCCGACGCGAGCGTCGTCAGCAACGACGACTCGCTCGCCTTGCACACTACAACTGGGGCATCGCACAGCTCGCGCAGAGCCTCGCAAGCTCCAACGAAACAGAACGAATGTTGTCCGACCTCGGATCACGAACCGGCGAGATTCTCGATGATGCCTTCGTCATCGTCGCTCGGCGAGCACTGGACGACCCCTCCGTAGTGCTCGTCGATGTCGCCTCTCCTTCGCTGTCTGAAGCATCCAAGGACTGGCTCGTCGGGGGACCGGTCTCGACGACCCTGGACACCGGTGCCCCATCATCGAACGCTCGTCTCGACGATGAGTTCGTTCCCGTCGGCTCGATGGTGTGTGTGCCGCTTCGATTCAGCGGCGGCTTCACGTTCGGCGCTCTCGTGTTCGCCTGGCGGGAGTCGCTGTCGCCGAGCGAGATCGACGAGCGGTCCGACGCCGCGACCACGGTCGCCGAGCTGGCCAGTGCAGTGTTCGAGCGGGCAGCTGTTGTGAGCGTCGTTCGAACGGGCGCTGAGCAACTGAGTGCGTTCGCGCAGTCGCTGGCTGCTTCGCACACCTCCGACGATGTGACCGCCGCCGTGAGCGAGTTCGTGCCCGGAATTCTGAACGCAGAGTCCGCTCACCTGGTCGTCGACGTCGATCCTTCGCCCGACGAATGGCCCGATGACGGCGCACTGCGTCGTCTGATCGTCGACTCCGATGCGCAATCCCGGGGTGTGATCACGGTGCGATGGCGACCAGCTGC
>JANNNB010000239.1:0-2731 GCA_031398325.1 Actinomycetes bacterium | reverse complement strand
GAAGGCGGCTTCAGCATGGACGAGGCGTACTCGGTGGCGTCGGTTGCGATGGACCTCGGGGTGACCCAGGTCGTCGACGGCACGCTCGGCTGCCACGCCGGTATGGCAGCATCGATCATCGGCCGCTGACATGACCGTTTGCGACAAGAAAAATGTGCTCTGCGCATCCAAAATCTTGTCGCAAACGTGGATTGATGAAGGGAAGGGTGGCCGGTGCGGTTGACGCCACATGAACAGGAGCGGCTGCTCGTGCACGTCGCGGCCGATGTCGCCCATCGGCGGCGGGAGCGTGGGCTGCGTCTCAATCATCCCGAGGCGGTGGCGGTGCTCACCGATTGGGTCCTCGAAGCCGCTCGAGACGGTCGCAGCGTGTCCGATCTGATGCAGGCCGGCCGACACGTGCTGACCCGCGACGACGTGATGGAAGGCGTACCGGAGATGCTGCCCGAGGTGCAGGTCGAGGCCACGTTCCCCGACGGGACCAAACTCGTCACACTGCACGAGCCGATCCCATGACGCCTGAGAAGAACGAGCGAATGATCCCGGGCGAGATCGCGGGACCCGACGACCCGATCGAGATCAACGCAGGCCGGCCCGTGATGACCGTGCGAGTCGAGAACACCGGCGATCGGCCGGTGCAGGTCGGATCGCACTACCACTTCGCCGAGGCGAACCCGGCGCTCGCCTTCGACCGTGCCGCCGCCCGCGGTCACCGCCTCGATGTACCCGCTGGCACGGCGGTGCGGTTCGAGCCCGGCATCGTCGCCGATGTCGACCTCGTGCCCTTCGTCGGCAATCGCACCGTGCCAGGGCTGCGCGGCGACGTCGGTGGACCCCTCGACGGAACCCTCGACGGAACCCTCGACGAACCCCTCGACGAAGGCGGTGCATCGTGAGCTGGATCAGCCGTGACAAGTATCGGGCGCTCTACGGCCCGACCACCGGCGACCGCATCCGGCTCGCCGACACCGATCTGTGGATCGAGGTGACCGAAGATCACTGCGTCGGCGGCGACGAGGCGGTGTTCGGGGGCGGCAAGGTCATCCGCGAATCGATGGGTCAGTCGCTCGTCACCCGAGCGGAGGGTGCGCCCGACCTCGTGATCACCGGCGCGGTGGTCCTCGACCACTGGGGTGTCGTCAAGGCCGACATCGGCGTGCGGGACGGCCGGATCGTCGGCGTCGGCAAGGCCGGCAACCCCGACATCATGGACGGCGTCCATCCCGCCCTGGTGATCGGCCCGTCGACCGAGATCATGGCCGGCAACGGCAAGATCGTCACGGCCGGGGCGATCGACTGCCACGTCCACCTGATCTGTCCGCAGCAACTCGACGAAGCACTCGGCGCGGGCATCACCACGATCGTCGGCGGAGGTACCGGCCCCGCCGAAGGCTCGAAGGCGACCACCACCACACCCGGCCCGTGGAGCGTCGCCAGGATGTTGGAGTCACTCGACCACTGGCCCGTCAACGTCGCATTGCTCGGACGCGGCAACACCGTCAGCCACGACTCGCTGTGGGAGCAGATTCGCGGCGGGGTCGCCGGGTTCAAGCTCCACGAGGACTGGGGAACCACTCCCGCTGCGATCGACATGTGCCTGCGGGTGGCCGACGAGTCCGGTGTGCAGGTGGCGATCCACACCGACACTCTCAACGAGGCCGGCTTCGTCGAATCGACGCTCGCGGCGATCGCTGGTCGCACCATCCATGCGTTCCACACCGAAGGTGCCGGTGGCGGTCACGCGCCCGACATCATCACCGTGGCCTCGCAGCCGTACGTGCTGCCGTCGTCGACCAACCCGACGCGTCCCCACACGGTCAACACGGTCGACGAACACCTCGACATGTTGATGGTGTGCCACCACCTCAACCCGGCGATCGCCGAGGACCTCGCGTTCGCGGAGAGTCGGATCCGGCCGTCGACGATCGCCGCCGAGGACATCCTCCACGACCTCGGCGCGATCTCGATGATCGGATCGGACTCACAGGCGATGGGTCGCATCGGAGAGGTGATCATCCGCACGTGGCAGACGGCGCACGTCATGAAGCGTCGACGCGGGGCGCTGCCCGGCGACGGCGTCGCCGACAACAACCGGGCCCAACGGTACGTCGCGAAGTACACGATCTGCCCGGCGGTCGCGAACGGCATCGCCGGCGACGTCGGCTCGGTCGAGGTCGGCAAGCTCGGCGACCTGGTCCTGTGGGATCCGGTGTTCTTCGGCGTTCGCCCGCATGCGGTGATCAAGAGCGGCATGGTCGCGTGGGCGAACATGGGCGACGCCAACGCATCGATCCCGACGCCACAGCCCGAGTTCCCACGTCCGATGTTCGGTGCGGCGCCGGGGGTCGCTCCGAAGCTGTCGGTCGCCTGGGTCGCGCAGGCGGCACTCGACGACGGACTCGCAGGCCGTCTCGACATCCGGCGAGAACTGCGTCCGATCGCCGACACTCGTGCGCTCACGAAGGCGGACATGCCGCAGAACGCAGCGATGCCCGACATCGCCGTCGCGCCGGACACGTTCGCCGTCACGATCGACGGCGAGTTGGTCACCGAGGGCCCCGCGGTCGAGCTCCCGATGGCCCAGCGCTACTTCCTCTTCTGACCCGATGGATGTGACGCGATGACTGTGACGCGATGACTGTGACACGGCGACGGTGGCCACCGTGACGAGTGCAGCGACGTTCCTGCTTGCCGATGGGCGATTTCCGGCCGGCGGACATGCCCAGTCGGC
>JANNNB010000229.1:0-3168 GCA_031398325.1 Actinomycetes bacterium | reverse complement strand
GCCACGTCGACGCGTTGGGCTCGGCAATTCGTGACCTCGATGACGAGCAGCGTTTCGATCTGATCGACCGTGAGGAGCGGCTGTTGGAGGCGGCGGCTCGGATGCGTGTCGACGACTTCGTACGCCACTGCCGAATGCAGGCCGCCGAGGTGGTCGCGCAACGGGCCGAGGCAGCACGAGCCGCGGCCGCCGCTGCCGGCGCCGACCACACCGAGGACGGTGACGGTGACGGTGCTGATCCTGTGCCCGATGGCGCCGGTGACCCGCCGGCCGTCCCGGCGTTGGATCCGCTGCTGGTGGAGTACGAGCGGCAGCGGGCGGCGTCGAAGATGCGCCGGTGGCGTTGTGTGAGACCCATCATCATCTCGTCCACGAAGGCGGTTGGATCCTGACGATGACGCCGGGTCGGGTCGGCACGTGGACCCGACCCGACGGCACGCTCTGGATGATCGCCAACACCGCCGACCGCGCCATCGACATCCTCGGCAGCGAAGGGCGGAGGTGCGGTCCGAAACTCGTCGCGGGCGAACATGGAGTGGAGACCAAGATGGTGACATGAACTGCTTCACCGTGATGGTTCGTCGTGTCCGGGCGGAACGAGGCGCCATGGGGCTGGTACCGGCTCGCTGACCAATTCGCCGGAGCGCTCGTCGCGGCGAGCGACGTCCGACCGGGTGACCTGGTCTACGACCTCGGTGCCGGCGACGGCATCATCACCCGGCACTTGGCAGAACGAGGAGCGCGAGTCATCGCGTTCGAGTTGCACCCGGCGCGCGCGTCCTCGCTTGCGGCGACCTTCGCGGCCGACGAAAACGTCAAGGTCGTGCGCGCCGACATCGCGGAGCTCCGGATCCCGCGGCGCCGCTTCCACGTGGTCGCCAACCCGCCGTTCGGTGTCGCGTCGCGCGTCCTCGCGCAGCTCACCGTCCGACAGAGTTCACTCGCGAGCGCGTCACTCGTCCTGCCGTTGTCGGTCGCAGCCCGGTGGCAACATCGCCTGCAGAACCAGCGAAACCCGTGGGACCTCTCGGTCGTTTCCCGGATCCCGAGGTCGGCGTTCACGCCCCGCCCGCGCGTCGACTGCTGCATCGCACGGATCCAACGCTGGCCGAACCGCCAGCTCGACCCGTGACGCCGACGAGGGTGGAGCATCGCCGTACGTCGTCACGTGGAGTCGCTTTCGTTCGGGCGGTGGGACGCTCCGACGTCGACACACCACCGCGTTGATGGGATGAGGCGTCTCGCCGGCACGTGTTCGCTCGAGCCGACGTGGTCGGACCGGTCCGTGTCCAACGCTTCGTCGTTCAGTGACTCGACGGCGAGCCGAACCAGAAGGTCAGGGCACGGGTCAGGTCCGGGTCGGTGGCCGTGTCCGTCCGATCGCTCCCTACCCACGCCACGTACCCGTCAGGGCGGATCAACACTGCGGACGGGCTCGGAACCTCGCCGATCACCGGGAGCACCCAAGGGCCGTCGTACGTGGCGGCGACCGACCGAACCCGGTCGACCCACGGTGCGATGTCGAGACGGTCCGCCCCGCTGAGGTCGAGGAGCACGGGTCGAGCCTCGTGAAGGAGCGCGAAGACACGCGTCGTACCGTCGGCGGTGTGGATGTCGAGGTCGGGCATGCGCCGTCCCAGGAGTGGGTGCGCATGGTCGCCTGGTTCGGCGTCCCGGTCGCTGTCGTCGACGTCGCCGGTGACCACTCGATCGTCGTAGTGGATGTCGAGGCCGGAGATCATCCCGCCGACACGTGCGCGCGACTCGTCCAGGCTCAGCAGTTCGAGCGTCGCGTCGCGGAGCGCCTTGCTGCGCTCGTCGGTGCGGCTGAGCGCCACCTGCGCCATCGTGTTGCGCACCACGCGAGCACCGACCGGATGGCGTTCCGCGTGGTAGGTGTCGAGCAGGCTGTGCGGTGACGTCCTGTGCACGACCTGGGCAAGCTTCCATCCCAGGTTCACCGCATCCTGCACCCCGGTGTTGAGGCCCTGCCCACCTTGCGGGCCGTGGACGTGCGCCGCGTCACCGGCGATCAGCACACGGCCAGATCGGTACGACGACGCCTGCCGGCACATGTCCGTGAATCGTGAGATCCAGGTCGGACGGTGCACCCCGAAATCCGTCCCGTACACGTCGGCGAGGATGTTGCGGAGATCCTGCAGGGTGGGCTCGCGGTCGTGCTCGAGCTGCGGCTCGAGCAGCACGACGCGGTACGGCCCGGTTTCGGCTTGCGGGTCGACCGGGCCGATGCCGCCGCCCTCCGGTCGCATGCCCATCGGTGGCAAGTCGACCATCTCGGCCTCCGCGATCATGTAGCTGCTCGTCGGATCCCAACCGGGGAAGTCGATGCCGGCAGCCTTGCGGACGACGCTGCGTCCGCCATCGCAGCCGACGAGATATTCGGCTCGCAGCGACCGGCCACCGGACAGCTCGATGTCGACACCGTCATCCTCCTGGACGAATCCCACCACCTCGCTCTCCTGAAGGATCGTGACCCCGAGCTCGTCGACCCATCCGGCGAGAATCTGCTCGAAATCGCTCTGCCAGAGCGCGAGCAGGCCGTTGTAGCGGGTCGGAAAGTCGCTGATGTCCAGGAACGTGCCGGCGTAGCCCACGAACGGATGTCGCTGGCCCGCCGTGACGAACCGGTCCGCGACGCCGCGCTGATCGAGCACCTCGAGCGTTCGGGAGTGCAGACCGCCTGCCCGGGACCCGTCGAGTTCCTGGCTCGCACGTCGCTCGACGACCACCACGTCGATTCCGGCCAACGTCAATTCGGCCGCCAACATGAGCCCGGTGGGACCTCCGCCGGCAACCACCACTTCGTGTTCCTTCGTTACCGCCCCGTTCATCGCTCGACGATCCACGTTGCCTCCCTGCTCGCACGACCGCGTGCACAGCGAGGTCGACTGAAGCGGAAATCCCGGTTTGCTACAAGCCCCCGTGCACCCTCTAACTTGAGAATGGCGGGAGGATCCGTTTCCGCTCAGAACGCGGCGGTTCACCCGACCGGGCCGTGACCTGCCTGCGCCTCACGCCGATGGCAGGCCCAGCGCGTCAGCCGCTTTGGGTGCTGCGCCGAGCACGGTGGCGTACACCAGGGATTCACCCCACGTCACGACACCCGGCGCGCCGACGCCGCGTAGCTGAGAGTTGGTGCGCAACCAG
>JANNNB010000226.1:0-24261 GCA_031398325.1 Actinomycetes bacterium | reverse complement strand
GTGCCGCCGCCGCGAGCTGCCGAGTCGTCGGTCAACAACGACTTCAGGCACTCACCTTCTCCGAGCGTCGCCGGACCGAGCGCCTCGGCAACCATGTCGACCAGCACGCGGCGGCCGTCGTCGGTCGGATGCAGGCGATCGCCGCTCAAGACACCGGGATACTTCGACACCTGCTCCCAGTCGAGCAACGTGACGTTCTCGAACTCTGCGGCGAGCTTGCGGATGCTCTCGTTGGCTTCGGCATAGCTCGGCTTGTACTCCGTCACCGTGAACAGCAGCGTGGGACGCGGTGCGAGCCGGGCCAAGATCAGTCTGAGTTCGGCCTCGAACCGTTCTTGATCGTCGCCGTAGTTGCTTCCCAGGTGAACGACGGCCGCATCCCAGTCGAAGTCGTCGCCACGATCGGGGTTCAGACGGCGATCGAGCACTCGATTGCCGAAGTCGATGAAGCGACTCGGTTCTGCCTCGACCGCGACCGACCAACCGAGCGGCACGAGGTCGTCACACATGTAGCCCGTGTATCTGGTCGCGGTCGACGCCATGATGGAGTCGCCGATCACGAGGATGCGGTTGCCGATGATCTGCTCACCGATGAGTTCGGCCACGGTGCCGTCTTCGTTGATCGGACGCGTCACCACCACGACCCGCTCGCGAGTCGGCTCGACGACGGGCGGGAGCACGCCGACCCCACCGACCGTCGGCAGCGGCGTCAGCGCCAACCGCTGCACCGCGGCATCTCCGGACTCCCCGTCGCTCCCGCAGGCGACGAGCAACAACGCCCCGGCCGCGAGGAGGGCGACGCTGCGCGCCTGCAGACGCAGGAGGTCACGGCGGCGGTTCACACGACCATTGAAGCGTCTTCGGAGGCGTGTTTCACGTCGGGTTGTTGTTGGCCCGGAGCTGATCGCGGATCTCGGTGAGCAGGTCGACCTCGGTCACCGCTGCTTCCTCCTCCACGGTCGGGCCCTTGAACGCGTTGTACGCCTTGATCACGAAAAACAGGATCAACGCGACCGCGAGGAAGTCGATGATCGCTCCGAACACGAGTCCGATCGGGAAGAAGGTGTCGCTGATCGTGAAACCGATCGAGTCGATGCTCGCCTCACCGAAGATCAGCGCAATGACCGGAGTGATCACGGCGGCGATCAGCTGGTCGACGATCGCCTTGAAGTAGAGCGCCATCACCAAGCCGACGGCGACGATGACCACGTCACCCTTGTTGATGAACTCCTTGTACTCGTTGAGGAAATTCTTCATCGGGACAGTCAAGCACGCCGGCCATCGGCACGCAGCAGGGTCACCGCGCCGTCCAACCTCCGTCGACGATGATGCTCTGGCCCGTGAGGAAGCTCCCGGCCGGGCTCGCCAGCAACAGGAGCGCCCCATCGAGCTCGCGGAGTTCGCCCATGCGCGGGATCGGCGAGTTCGCCGTGATGTACTGCTGGCTGCCTGGGTCGGTGTCCATGCCCTCCGTCATCTCCGTCGGGAACCATCCGGGGCAGAGCGCGTTGACGGTGACGCCCTTGCGGGCCCATTGGAGCGCCAGTTCGCGGGTGAGGTTGACCACTGCGCCCTTGCTCGCGCAGTAGTGGGCCTGCTTCACCGGCGTCGACCCCACGTGGCCGAGCATCGAGGCCACGTTCACGATCGACCCACCGCCGTGCTCGATCATCGACGGTGCCACGAGCTTCGAAAGATGCCAGAGCGCCGTCACGTTCACCTCCATCGCCAGCCGGAACCAATCGAGTTCCTCGTCCTCGACGCCAATCTTCCTGCCGATGCCGGCGTTGTTGACGAGCACGTCGACCTGACCGAAATGGTCGATCGCGCGCGTGACGAGCTGCTCGCGATCGCGCTCGTCGGCGACGTCGGCCGTCACGATGAGCGCGCCGGGAAGCTCGCTCGCCAGGCGCTCGAGCCGGTCCAGCCGGCGGGCGGTCAGCACGACCTTGGCGCCGACTGCGTGGAGGACACGGGCGAAGTGATCACCGAGCCCCGACGATGCCCCGGTCACGACCGCGACCCGTCCGTCGAGCCGAAAGCGGTCGAGTGGGGACGGGGCGAGCGAGGTCGAGACGACAGTGTCGGTCATGGCCGCCGACAGTACGCAGCGCGCGACTCTGTGTCGATCACGACGGTTTCGTGACAAGACGCGCGCAACACGTTCACGATGCGTATCTCTGCGTGATCGGCGAGCTCAGGAACGGTATGAATGCATCCGTGGAACTTCGCCGACGCACCTGGGTTGCCGCTCTGCGGCTCGCATTGATCATGTCGGTCGTCGGCGCCATCATCGCGATCGGTGCGTCGCTCGCAGGTGACGTCGCACAAGCGGCGATCGTGATTCCGGTCATCGTCGTCGGGTTCGCTGCCAGCTGGGTGCAGACCGGCCGCGTTCAGCGCCGCGACACGTTCTTCCACTGAGCCACCCGACGGCCGGGTCCGTCGTCCTACCCTCGCCGGCCCTACGCTTGCACGGTGAAAGTTCGCGTCGGATTCGGTCTCGGTACTCGCACCAACCTCCACGACGAGTCGTACGGCGTGCTCGTCGACGAACTCGAGCGACTCGACTTCGATTCGCTGTGGTTGTCCGAACGGATCTCCGGGGACGCCCCGGACCCGCTCGTCGCCATGGCCTACGGGGCCGGGCGCACGACGAACCTGAAGTTCGGCATGTCGGTGATGGTGCTGCCGGGTCGCAACCCGATCGTGCTGGCCAAGGAGCTCGCGACGCTCGGCACGATGTCGGCAGGCCGTCTCCTGCCGGCATTCGGCCTCGGTGCCGTCGATCCGGTCGAGCAGCAGGCGTTCGGCGTCGTCCGGGAGGAACGGGCAGCAATCTTCGACGAGATGCTGACGGTCATGCGGCTCGCCTGGACCGGCGAGACGTTCTCCCATCACGGCGACCGCTTCCACTACGACGACGTGCGGGTGCGACCGGCTCCGAAGCGGATGGATGTGTGGCTCGGTGGGCAGGCGCCCTCCGAGCTTCGTCGCATCGGGCGTGTGGCCGACGGATGGCTCCCGTCGTTCGTCACGCCGGCCGACGCCGAGGCCGGGCGTGCGGTGATCGAAACCGTTGCCGCCGAACACGACCGGAGCATCGAGGACGACCATTACGGCGTGTTGATCCCGTACGCGTTCGGACCGATTCCCGATCAGCTGCGGGCCGTGCTGACGAAGCGTCGACCGGATCTCGACGACCTGTCCGACCTGGTGCCGACGTCATGGGAGGAGCTGGTCGCCCTGATCAATCGCTTCGTCGATGTCGGTACGACGAAGTTCGTGGTGCTCCCGGTGGACGAGCCGAGGGACGCCGACGCCTGGATCGTCCACCTCGGCGAGGCAGCCGAGGCCCTCCTGCCCCTCGAGGTCGGTTGAACGTGTCGATTTCGTGAAGCGGGAACCGAATGGGTTCGAGGTGACGTCGAACACAGCATGATGCAACGGACGAAGCGTGAACTGCTCAGCCCACTGGTCGTCGCTCTCGGCGCCACCATCGCGTTCACCGCGTGCTCGGCGGACTCGCCGGCCGAGTCGGTCGACTCGGGGCCGACCGATTCCGAGACGAGGACGACGGCGACCCCGACCACGGTGCCGACGAACGACCCCGACACGACGGACCCTGATACGACCGACCCGGGCACGACCAACCCGGGCTCGGGTCCGCAGGGCTTCACGTCGGCGAAGCTGTCGTTCTTCGGTGACTGCCCGGCGCTGCTCGAGTACATGCAGACCGAAGCGTCCGAGCGAGTGACCGCCTGGGGCTTCGGAGGCGGCTACTACCCGATGGGCGGCGACGTGGTGATGGAGGCGACCGCCGATGCCGCACCGAGCGCCGAGGGTGGCGAGCGGGACTCGTCGACGGCGGAGATGCCCACCGCCGTCGAGGAGACCCAAGGCAACTTCTCGGAGACGAACACCCAGGAGGTCGGGGTCGACGAGGGCGACATCGTCGAGACCGACGGTGAGTACGTGTACGTCGCCAACTCCGACGGCCTGCGCATCGTCTCCGTGGAGGCCGCCGACGTGGTCGACGAACCCGAGCTTCCGGACGGCAGCCACCAGTTGCTCCTCGACGGCGACCGATTGCTCGTGGTCACCACGGCCTGGACCGGATCGGCGGACACGATCGTGTCGCTGTTCGACGTGTCCGATCCGTCGGAGACCCAGCTGCTGCGTCGCTCACACCTCGAGGGTTCCGTCGTGGCGACGCGGTCGGTCGACGACGTTGCCCGCCTCGTGATCACCACCTCGTTCGACCAGCGACTGCCGTTCGTGCAACCGAGCCAGTTCGGTCTGGACGAGGAGCGGGCGCTCCAGCGCAACCAGCAGATCATCGAGGAGTCGACGGTCGAGGACTGGCTTCCCCGCTGGTTCGACGAGGCCGGCGACGGATCCTTCGGCCCCATGCAGCCCGCTCTCGACTGCAACACGGTGGCCGCGCCCGACGAGTTCGCCGGGCTCGGGCTCACCTGGATCGCCTCGGTCGACATGCTCGGCGAAGCGACACCGGTCGGGTCGGCGGGCATCGTCTCGACGGGCGACACGGTCTACGCGTCGACCGACAATCTCTACATCTCGACGATGAACTGGGACTGGCAGTTCGGCCGGCCGATGCCGGTCGACGACTTCGGCGCCGAATCCGAGGAGTTCGTGGAAGAGACCGGTCCGCCGACGCTGATCCACCAGTTCGCGCTCGGCGAGGGAACGGCCGCCAACTACGTGGCGTCCGGATCGGTGCCCGGTCGGCTGCTGAACCAGTTCGCCATGAGCGAGTACAACGGCGATCTGCGGGTGGCGACGACGACCGAGGACTGGAGCTTCGGCGAGCAGAGCGAGTCGGCGGTCTACGTGATGCGCCCGAACGGCGAGTCACTCGACGTGATCGGGTCCGTCGGGGGGCTCGGCAAGACCGAGACCATCCGGTCGGTGCGGTTCCTCGGTGACACCGGCTACGTCGTCACGTTCCGCCAGACCGACCCGCTGTACGTGATCGACCTGACCGACCCGGCCAACCCGATCCTCGACGGCGAGCTGAAGATCCCCGGGTACTCCGCCTATCTGCATCCGGTCGGTGACGGCCTGCTCCTCGGCGTGGGCCAGGATGCCACCGACACCGGGCAGACGCTCGGGACGCAGCTCAGCCTCTTCGACGTGAGCGATCCGACGAACCCGCAACGGATCGACACGCTGGAGATCGGCGGATCGAGCGAGGTCGAGTGGGACCACAAGGCGTTCCTCTTCTGGCCCGAGGACGGCACGATCGTGCTGCCGGTCTCGCCCGGCTGGGACGACTGCCGGTCGAGCGACGTGTGCCTGGCCGACGAGATCAAGAACTCGTCGGGCGGTGTGATCGTCGCCCAGCTCGACGGGCGTGAACTGTCGGCCCGAGGGACGATCAGCCACAGCAACAACGGCTACAGCGGCTGCTGGAACCCGTTGCAGCGATCGATGGTGATCGGTTCGGAGATCGTGACGATCGGCCTCGACCAGATGCAGTTCTCCGATCGCCAGACGCTCGAGACCCGCGACGGCGTCTCGTGGGGCGACCCCGAGCAGTACGGCTGCTACTACTACGTCGACTGACCCCGCTCCTTCACCGGTCAGTGGCCGCCGTCGGAGTGGAGGAGCTGGCCGTTGATCCACTGGCCGTCGGACGAGCAGAGGAAGCGCACGAGGTTGGCGCAGTCCGACGGGAGGCCAATTCGGTCCTGGAGGTTGCCGGCGAGCACCGCAGCCCTGGTGTCGTCATCCATCCAGCCGGTGTCATTGGCCCCCGGGTTGACGACGTTGGCGGTGACGCCGAGCGACGCGAGTTCCACCGCTGCCGCGAGCACGATGCGGTCCATCGCCCCCTTGCTCGCACCGTAGGGAAGGTTGAACGCCGTGTGATCGCTGGTGATCGCGACGATCCGACCCGTTCCGACCGGCCCGGTGAACTGTTCGGCGAACGCCTTGACGAGGAGCCACGTCGCCCGTGCGTTCACGGCGACGTGGCGATCGAAGCTCTCGACCGAGGTCGTGAGGATGCTCGAGTCGACCGACTCGCAGTGGCAGCAGACGAGCGCCGACACCATCCCGACGTTCGAGTTGATGTCGGCGAGGAGCTGTGCGGGCACCCCGGGATCGGCAAGGTCGGCCTCGACGCCGGAGATCACCTCGCTGTCGGCACCCCACGGCATCCGTTCGTCGTAGGCCCTCCACCCAGTGGTGACCACTCGCCATCCGTCGTCCGCCAGCGACGAGGCGATCGCCGCGCCGATCCCGATCGATCGCCCGACCCCGGTGACGAGTGCGATCGGCATGGACGCACGCTACTGATGAGCAGGCAGCCCTTCGAGCGGGTTACGGGTGGCCCGCTGCGGTGCCGCCGGCGGTGGCGCGGAGCTGGTTGACGTCGAAGTCGGTGATCGGGTACTTGACGATGCGATACGAGAACCCGAACGGGGTCTGGGCGATCGACAGCATCAGCTTCCCGGAGGCGTCGTACTCGGCGGACATCGGCTGCAGCGGTGCACCCCATCCGACCAGGATCGAACCGTCGGGCTGCACGCGAACACTTCCGAGCGTGCCACCGCTGATTCCGCTCGGATGCAGGATCTGCCACAGCATCGTGGCCGTACCATCGCCGTTCAGACGGTACGCCACCGCCCGCGACGCCTGGTTGGTGCCGGCCCGGTTGTCCATCATCGTCACGACGTTGCCGTTGATCCTGGCATCGTGCGGTCGCAACGGACCACCGAACGGATCACCGATCGTCGACAGCTTGCACTCGATGCTGGCGCCCGACACGCACAGGGGGGCGGCCCCACCGATGTACCACTCGACGTCTTTCGTCGCCCGGTCGACCCGGAATGCTGAATCGAGGTGACGAGCGGTGACGAGGTAGTCGCCGGAGCCGTCTTCGATCCGCTGCAGCGCGTTGAGGTGGTGGAGGTCGACCACGCCCCGGCCAGGCGGCGTGTTGTACTGCGTGATGTTGGTGAATCGGTTCGGGAACGTCGCGAGCTCATCGGGAATGTGGTCGCTCGCACGCCAGTCCCATATCAACGCCCCGTTCGCATCGATCTCCTGGATCACGCCGTCGACCATCCGGTCGTCGGCGAAGAACGGGCATGTTCCCGGATTGAGGGGCGCACAGGCAGCTCCGGTGACCGTTGCGTTCAGCTCGGTGAGGTCATGCGGTTCGACGAGTGGGTAGCTGAGCATGGCCCGCCCCCCGGCGCTCGGACCCTCCAGGAGCTCGACGTAGTCGTGTTGGTCGGTCGGGTAGGTCAAGGGATCGCCTGGCGGGTTGACGACAGTCAGAATCTCGCCGTTGGGGCTGACGCTGGGTGACAGCGTGCCACCGAGCGTGGTGTTGAGGTAGCCACGAAGCGGATCGACGCCGAACGCCTGGCCGAGCTGCGGGACGTAGACCATCGAGCCGTTCGACAGTCGCTTGAAGTCGAGCATCGGAACCGGGGTTCGCTTGTACCAGACGGGAGCGCCGCGGTTGTCGAAGATGACGCTGAAGCGTCCGCTCGGCTGGTTGATTCCGAAGGTCGTGAGGTACCAACCAGGCGCAGGATTGCCGGGACGTTGGACGTCCAGCGTCGGGAAGTCCGCCGGGAGGCATCGGAAGTAGTACGTCTTGACGTCGGCGCCACGAGTGAGCGCCAACGTGAGCAGCTGATCGGTCGCCACCTGCCGGGTGACCACGCCCGACGAGACGGGCGCGCCGTCGAGCGTTGCGCTCGCGCCGGGCAACAGGTCGAGTTGCATCGACAGCGACGTGGACCCCGCATCGCAGTACACGCCATAGTCGGGACCGGTCGGTGTGTACTCGGGGACCACGGACTTGCCGAACGAGATTCGCCCGGCGAGCGAACCGACAGGCGCCGCCATCACGCCGAACACGTCGACGACCACGTCGGTGGCCGCGAATGCGTAGATGCAGATCGAACGATCGGCGGCAAGTTCGACAGCGACGAGATTGGTCGCCTCGGCTGGAGCCGTGAAGTTCAGCGACGACACCTCGGGACGACTCGACGAGCACGGGTAGATCGACAGATAGCCATTGCCACGCGGGTTGGCGGCGATCACGTTGAGCATGACCGACGATGCCTCGGCGCCTCCGGGCACGAGGGCCACGGGGTCGATCTGGCGCGTCTCGCCGGCCTGGAACGGGGCGAGAGGCCCGCCGATCCCATTGCGGGTGTCGACGACCCTGGTTCCGCTCAGCGGTTGGAGATCGGCTGTCGGACCGAACTGTGGCGCAGGCGCGTAGTACCCGTTGACGTCGACGATCACGTCGACCGCGACGTCGCTCATCACGCACATGGTGCTGCCCGGCCCGAGCCCGACGATCGCGGCGACCGCTCGGGCTTCGCCGGCGATGAAGTTGAGGTTCGACGATGGCGGAGCGGGTTGCCCGCACGGGAAGGCGGCGAGATAGCCGGCACCTTGCGCACGGTCGACGGTGAGGTTCACGACGGCCGCCGTGGCGTTGGCCGGGATGATCGACGACGGGATCTGGATTTCGCGCACGACGAACCGTGCCAGCGGCGACCCTCCGGGCCGTCTCGTGTCGTAGGCGCGCACCGGAGCGATCGAGGCGAACCGGTCTGGCCCCTCCGACCACCATCCGGCAAGGTCGACGATCAGGTGCACCGTGCCGTGGCTGAAGATGCAGATCTCACGGTTGACGTCGGGCATCGCCACGACGACGTTCGGCGTCGGGATGCCCGGCCGCGTGTTCAGGTTCGACGTGTCGGGCCGACCACTCGCGCACGGGTACACGGTCAGGTAGTCGCGGCCATCCGCGATTGCGGTCAACGCCAGCGAGACGGCGGGGGCGTTCGCCGGGACATCGGCGGCAAGGTTGACCCGCATGGTGCAACCGGCGCCGATCGTGGTGCCCCAGCCGCCGATGTTGTTACGCGTGTCGACCAGGCGTTGCGGGTTGATCGCCGTGTAGCTCTCGAGCCGAGGCGCTCCGGCTGCGGGGCCGGCCGGGAGCGGTTCGCAACCGACCGATGCGGCGGCCGCCTGCACGATTCCTGACGGCGACGCTGCCGCAAGGATCACGGACGGAAAGAGTGTCGCGAGCGCGACGACTACGCATCGAGTACGCCGGTTCATGGCCCTCCAACCTAGTTGGCCCGGTCTCACGCAGGTCGGCGCGCCGGTCGTCCCGGCACCGCACAGCCCGCACCGAACGGTCTGGAAGGGTTCAGGTGGTGCGCTTCTGGATGTTGGCCCACTCGTCGCGCAGCCCGACGGTGCGGTGGAAAAGCAGCGGCTCCGTGGGATCGGCGGCGAAGTAGCCGATCCGTTCGAACTGCACCACCTCGCCCGGGCGGGTCGTGCCCAGTGCCGGCTCGACCTTGCAGTCGGTCAACACCTGGCGCGAGTTCGGGGCGAGGTCGTCGAACACGTCGCCGGTGCGCTCCCCGGGGATCTCGGCCTCGAACAGCCGCTCGTAGAGCGCGGCGGTCGCATCGATCGCGTGGGCCGCCGACACCCAGTGCATCGTCGACTTCACCTTGCGACCGTCGGGGGCGTTGCCGCCCTTGGTCTCCGGGTCATAGGTGACGTACACCTTGGTGACATTGCCTCCGGCGTCGGTGTCGAAGTCGGTCGCCGTGACGAAGTACGCGCCGCGCAGACGGACCTCCTTGTCGGGCGAGAGGCGGAAGTACTTCGGAGCCGGTTCGGCCATGAAGTCCTCGTGCTCGATGAAGAGATGTCCCGAGAACGGCACGGACCGGACACCATCGTCGGCATTCTCCGGGTTGTTGACGATCTCCATGTGCTCCACGACGGGTGCGCCGGTCGAGTCGGCGGGCCAGTTCGTGATCTCGACTTCGAGTGGGCGGAGCACCGCCATCCGGCGCTGTGCGGTGCGGTTCAGGTGCGTTCGTACGAACGATTCGAGCAGTTCGATCTCGTGGCGGCTGTTGGTGCGCGCCACCCCGATGAAGTTGCAGAACTCGCGGATCGCCGCCGACGGATACCCGCGCCGTCGCAGCCCGCGCAGCGTCGGCATGCGCGGGTCGTCCCAGCCGTCGACCGTACCGTCGAGCACGAGCTTCATGAGCTTGCGCTTCGAGGTGACGGTGTGGGTCAGCTCGAGCCGTGCGAATTCGGTCTGACGCGGCGCTTCGAACGGCAGCGACAGCTTGCTCAGATACCAGTCGTAGAGCGCACGGTGGCTGTCGAACTCGAGCGTGCACAGCGAATGAGTGACGCCCTCGATCGCGTCGCTCTGGCCGTGGGCCCAGTCGTACGTCGGGTAGATCTTCCAGGTCGCGCCGGTGCGGTGATGGTGTTCGTCACGGATGCGATACATCACCGGATCGCGCATCTGCATGTTCTCGTGCTGCATGTCGATCTTGGCCCGCAGCACGCAGTCGCCCTCGCCGAACTCGCCGGCACGCATACGTCGGAACAGGTCGAGGTTCTCGTCCACGCTGCGGTTCCGATGCGGGCTCTCCACGCCGGCGTTGCCGTAGCCGCCGCGCTGTTCCGAGATGGTCTCGCCCGTCTGGTCGTCCACGTACGCAAGACCCTGTTCGATCATCGATTCGGCCCATGCGGCAAGCTGCTCGAAGTAGTCGCTCGCGTAGAGCACCTCGCCCTCGATCGGGTAGCCGAGCCAAGCGAGGTCTTCGATGATCCCGTCGACGTAA
Organism: Actinomycetes bacterium; assembly: GCA_031398325.1. Classification (GTDB taxonomy): domain Bacteria; phylum Actinomycetota; class Acidimicrobiia; order Acidimicrobiales; family Ilumatobacteraceae; genus Sva-07. The sequence goes on along the minus strand of JANNNB010000226.1, from coordinate 13,585 downwards.
CTCGTCTCCTCGGTGTCGGGGTTGGTGTCGTCGAAGCGAAGGTTGCACGTCCCGCCGAACTCGGCGGCGATGCCGAAGTCGAGCGTGATCGCCTTGGCGTGCCCGATGTGCAGGTAGCCGTTCGGCTCCGGCGGGAACCGGGTCTGCACGCGCCCGCCGAACGTCCCCTGTTCGTTGTCGGCGATCACAAGATCGCGCACGAAGTTGTTGGCCGTCGGACGTTCCGGAAGTGCGCTCATGTCGCCCACCAGTATGGAGCCGGTACTCAACAGACGGTGCTCGAGTTTGCGGCACCAACATGATCTCGCCGGTGGTCTGGAGCACCAAGTCATCGCTGTCGATGAGCCAGATCCCCACATCCGGGGACTTCGCTCACCGCACGACCATTCCGAGCCCTGCCGATGAGCGGGATCCCCACATCCGGGGACTTCGCTCATCGGACGACCGTTCCGAGCCCTGTCGATGAGCGGGATCCCCACATCCGGGGACTTCGCTCATCGGACGACCATTCCGAGCCCTGTCGATGAGCCAGATCCCCACATCCGGGGACGTCGCTCATCGGACGAGGGGCGGGGCGTTGGTCAGCAGACGGCGCGAACGTAGGGGTACGGGTTGACCGCAGCCCCACCACCGGGATGAATCTCGAAGTGCAGGTGGTTGGCGGTGGTGTTGCCGGTGGCACCGACGTAGCCGATGACCTCACCCTGAGACACGTTGCGGCTCGACCCTTCCCAGGCACTCAGGTGGGCGTAGAAGTACCGGGTGCCGCTCGCGCCGTTCACCCAGATCGAGTTGCCGCCGAGACTGGTGGTCTTGAACTGGGCGTAGCCCGATTCGACCGCGACGAGCGGCGTACCGGCGGGCGACATCATGTCGACGCCTTGGTGGCTGCGGCCGCCGGAACGGCTGGCGCCCCAGGTGTCGCCGAACGATCGGGGACCAGCGACCGGACACACGATGCCGCTGCCCGCATTCGACGGTGGGGCGACCTCGACCGGCGCCGGCGCCGGGGCTTCGGTTGCCACGGCGGCGGGTGCCACTGCATTCGCGCTCGAGCCCGATGACGGCGCAGGAGCCGGCGCTGACGTGCCGCCGTTCGAGTTCGACGACTGGCTGCCGGACGACTGGTTGGCGGACACCGACGCAGCCTGGTCGGCGGCGGCTCGGCTGGCGGCCGCTTGCGCGGCCTCGGCGGCCGCTGCGTCGGCTGCGATCCGAGCGTCGCGCTGGCGCTGCAGTTCGCGCTGCACCGCCTCGTCCTCGACGCGATCCTTCTCGACCTCGGCCAGGCGTACGACCTCGGCCTCCGCCTGGACCTTGAGGTCTGCGTACCGGTCGGATGCCGCCTGCGCGTCTTCACGCTGCTGTTCGAGGTCCGCCCGTGCGGCTTCGAGCTCGTCGGTCACGGCGTCGTAGTCGTCGAGTTCGACCGCTGCGTTGCCGTACGCGACGTCGACGAACACGTCGGCGGCGAGCTCGTCGTTCGTCGCATCCAGGTCGATCAGGAACGGGAACGCCCCGGTACCACCGGACACGAAGTTGTAGACGGCGCCGTCCTGGAGCCCGGCGCGCATCTCGGCGGCCTCGGCCTCGATCACGGCCAAATCGGCTTCCGATTCGCTGATCTCGACGGTCAACGTGTCGAACTCCGATTCGGCATCGAACATGGCCTGAGCTGCGGCGTTGGCCCGGTCGCGGGCGGCTTGGATCTCGCGGGCGGCCTTCTCTGCTGGCGTCTCGCTCTGCTGGGCGAACACATGGGCGGGCACGAAGATCGAAGCGAGGACGACGGCGCAACTCGTCGCAATGACCCCGAGACGGCCCGCGCGACCACGCCGACGACCGCTCATCGGGAGTCCGCTCGCTGCAGGCATCTGCGCAACGTTACAGTTTGATCGCGAACACGCGACAGCAGCATGACGCGTTCGGTCGCGTCGGGCGGGAGGTTCGAGCCTCAGGTGACGGGGAGGCCGAGGGAGCGGGCCAGGACGAGTCGTTGGATTTCGCTCGTGCCTTCGCCGATCTCGAGGATCTTGGCGTCGCGGTAGAAGCGCACGATCGGTGTCTCCTCCATGAAGCCGGCACCGCCGAACACCTGGGTGGCGATGCGGGTGGCGTTCACCGCGGTCTCGGTCGTGTACAGCTTGGCCATCGCCGCGGCCTGGCCGATCGGGCGGCCCTGGTCCTTCAACCACGCGGCCTTGTAGGTCAGATTGTGTGAGTTCTCGACCGCGACGGCCAGGTCCGACAGCTGGAACGCGAGCCCCTGGAACCGACCGATCGGGCCGCCGAACGCATTGCGCTCCTTCGCATACCCGACGGCGTGCTCCAGACATGCTCGAGCACAGCCGAGGGCGAGCGCCGAAATCGCGATGCGCCCGTCATCGAGGATGGCGAGGAAGTTGCGAAAGCCCTGCCCCGGCTTGCCCAACAGGTTCTCGGCTGGGATCCGACAGTTGTCGAGCGTGATGCCGTGCGTGTCGCTCGCGTGCCACCCCAACTTGTCGTAGGCGGGCTCGATGATCATCCCCGGTGTGCCGGCGGGAATCACGAAGGCCGAGATCCCGTCGTCGGTGCGGGCGGTGACGGTGACGATCGAGGTGATCGAGGTGCCGCAGTTGGTGATGAACGCCTTGCTCCCGTCGATCACCCATTCGTCGCCGTCGAGACGAGCCTTCGTACGTGTGGCGCCGGCATCGCTACCGCCGTCGGGTTCGGTCAGGCCGAACGCGCCGAGTGCCTTGCCCGCGACGAGGTCGGGCAGCCAGCGTTGCTGCTGCTCGTCGGTGCCGAACTGGTGGATCGGATTCGCGCCGAGCCCGACACCGGCCGACAGTGTGATGCCCATCGACTGATCGATCCGGCCGAGTTCTTCGATCGCCACACACAGTGACGCGAAGTCGCCGTCGCCGCCACCCCAGCGTTCGGGGAACACGAGCCCGAACAGCCCGAGTTCACCCATCGCACCGACGACGTCGACCGGGAAGTGGTGGTCACGGTCCCACTGTGCGGCGTACGGCTCGATCTCCTTCTCGGCGAAGTCACGCACGACCGCGCGGAAGGCCTCGTGCTCCTCACTCAGTTCCCAACTGCTCATGAATGCTCCTTCATCCCCGTGGATCGACGAACAGGCTCTGCACGCTACGACCGACGCGACCTGCGGAGTCGTACAGCGCCGACTCCGCCATGCCCACACCGGTCGAACGGCCGTCGGCGCCGTAATACGAGGCGGTGCGCATCCCGATCCACTTCCCGACCGGCTTCCGTATCAGATGCACGGTGAGCTCGGGATTGATGAAGAGGAAGCGCTCGGCGTCGAGCCCGCGGCTCACCCCGTTGCCGAAGTCGGCCGCCGCGACCGCTCGCTGCACACCAGACGGCTCCTCGCCGGCGACGACGGGCTCGATGAGCCGGATCCACGCAGCGACCGGGCCGGGCTCCTCCCAACCTCCGTCGACGAACCGGTGCTCGCACGCATGGGTGTGGAACGCGATGCCCCCACCGGTGCCCCACTTCGAGTCGATCCTCCGTCCGTCGCCGGGTGAGCCGGGCGGATCGGCTGCGGGCTGCACGGTGCTCGACGGCAGTTCGACGTCGGCTGTCCGGATCCGCAACGAGCGTGCCCTCGCGACCTCGAGGTCGCCATCGGACAGCACGACCGCCACGAGCGACACCTTGCGGCCAGGCCGTTCGACGTGCGTGGTGATCGACATCTCCACCCCGACCGGTACCGGCCTGGTCAGCTCGATCGTCAGACGGGCGATCTGCCAGTCGGTGCCGGAGCCGTCGGCGACCTGTTCGACCGCACGTGCCAACAGTGCACCGACCGGCCCACCGTGACAGTGCCGCGGATCCCATGGGCCTCGAGCCAGCTCTGTCGCCACCCACGTGTCGTCGCTCCGGCGGTCGAAGAGGGCGTCAGGAGTGGTGCTCACGCGTCGGTCTCGGGGGCGTGTCGACCCCAGGCGATCCCGGCGATGACGGCAGCGAGTTCGTCGACGGCGCTGATCATCGGGGAGTGGTCGGTGTCGAGATCGACACGGACGTCGCAGCGTCCCGCGAGCACCGCCTGGTGATTCGGGTGCACCGCACGGTCCCGGGCGCAGAACACATAGGTCGACGAGATCGAGTCGGCAGCACCGCGTGTCGGCTGCGTGAAGGTCGCCTTCGGCTGCCGATCGAGTCGGGTGATCGCCGCACGCGCGACCGAGGGCGAACACTCACCGTAGAAGGCGGCGACGGCGCCGGCCGGGTCGATCGTGAAGGTGCCGTCCTCGTTGCCCACCATGCACGACTGCAATGCGGTCGTCTCCGGCGGGAGGGCGGCCAACGGATCCATCACCGACTCGCCGGCGCGCAACGCGAACGCTGCGACGTACACGAGGTGGGCGATGTCGCTGCGGTCCTTCGCCACGTCGGTGATCACCGCACCGCCGTAGCTGTGCCCGACCAACACGACGTCGGTCAGCGCAAGACGGTCGAGCACCGCCCCGACGTGGTCGGCGTCGCCGTGCAGATCGCCGGCCGGCAGCGTCGAGGCACCGTGGCCGGGGAGATCGATCGCGTACGAGGCCACCCCACGATCATCGAGCGCAGCTTGGAGACCGGCCCAGCACCAGGCGCCGTGCCAGGCACCGTGCACGAAAACGATCGGACGACTCAGTGTGTCATCGGCAGACGTCATTCCATGATCGTGTCATGAGTGGCTAGACGCGTCGCGACCGGCGGGCACCCTGGGCGACGACCGTGATGCCGAACAGCGCGATCGCCAGCAGCACGATCGTGCCGCCCGATGGCGTGTCGATGTAGTACGAGAGCACGACGCCGCCGAGCGCGACGATCAGCCCGAGCCCGAGGCTGACGAAATAGGTGCGCCGGAAGCTGCCGGAAACGAGCTGCGCCGTGGCGACCGGCACGACCATCAAGGCGCTCACGAGCAGCACGCCGACCACTCGCATCGAGATCACCACGGTGCACGCGGCCAGCACGGCGAGCAACAGGTTGAGCCCCATCACCGGCAGACCACTCGCTCGGGCGTACTCGTCGTCGTTGCTCACGGTGAAGAGGGCGGGCCCGAGCCACGTCGTGAGAGCGAGGATCGCCGCAGCCAGCACGGAGAACGTGATCAGGTCGGATGCCGACGTCGTGGTGATGCTGCCGAACAAGTACTGGTTGAGGTTTCGCGCCCCCGATGGCGCGCGTGTCACGAGCACGACACCTCCGGCGATGCCGCCGTAGAAGAGCATCGCGAGTGCGATCTCTCCGAACGCCTCGCGTCGGGCGCGAATGAGTTCGATTGCGACTGCCCCCGCGATGGCGGTGGCCAGGGCGATCGCCAGCGGCGCCCGTCCGACGACGAGCCCGAGCGCGACGCCCGTGACTGCGATGTGGCCGAGGCCGTCACCGATGAGGGCGAGGCGTCGTTGGACCAGGAAGATGCCGACCGCCGGCGCGCTCAGGCCGATCAGCATCGCCGCGATCAACGCCCGACGCATGAAGTCGTAGTCGAGGAACTCGACGGAGAGGATCATCGACCGAACAGTCCGATCCCGCTCGGAGGTTCGTAGTTGCCGCCGTGCGGATCGTCGCCGTGCGGGTCGTCGTCGTGTTCGAGGTGGAGCAACGCCATCGGCGCCTGCGACAGCGGGCCGTCGAAGGTGATCTCACCTGCATTCATGTGCACGATCCGGGTGACGAGCGGGAAGATCGGGCCAAGCTCGTGGAGCACGATGATGATCGTCGTCCCGGCTGCGGCGAGTGTGCCGAGCGTGTCGGCGAGCGCCGTCTGGCTGGCGGCATCGACGCCGGCGAGCGGTTCGTCGAGCATCAGCACATCGGCACCGCTCGCGAGACCGCGAGCGACCATCGCGCGTCGCTGTTGACCTCCGGAGAGCTGGTTCACCGGCGTGTCGGATTCATCGCCGAGGCCGACGACCTCGATCGCATCGCGCACCGCGGCTCGGTCGTTCGCACCCTGCCGCCGCCACCACCCTGTCGAACCGATGCGACCCGACTGCACCAACTCGCTCACGGTCACCGGGATCGGCCCGGCGGCAGTCTGGCGCTGCGGTACGTATCCGACGCGTGATCGGTCGGCCTGCGCGAACGGTTGGCCGAACCATTCGACCTCACCACCGAGTTGGTCCACCACGCCGAGCATTCCCTTGACGAGGGTCGACTTACCGGAGCCGTTGGGTCCGAGGACCGCGACGAACTCACCGACGTCGATCACGAGATCGACGTGTGCGGCGACGGTCGTGCCGTAGCCGAACCGGCCGTCGTGGATTCGAATCGCGGCACTCACCCGGCAAGCACCCTACGCACAGCTCTGGCCGGAACGCAGGGTTGCGAGGTTGGCCCGCATGACCGCGAGGTAGTCATCGCCGGCGGCGTCGTCGGTGAGCCCCTCGAGCGGATCGAGCTTGGCTGTGTCCGCACCCGTCTCGGCCGCGATCGTCTCGGCGATCGACGGATCGACGAGGGTCTCGAAGTAGATCGTGCGCACGCCGTTCGCCCCGACGAAGTCGGACACCTCGGCCAGCCGGGCCGGCGACGGCTCCTCGTCCGGAGAGAGCCCCGAGATCCCGATCTGAGTGAGGCCGTAGCGGGCTGCGAGATATCCGAACGCCTCGTGGCTCGTGACGAGGTCGGTGCTCTCACAATCGGAGAGTCCGGCCGCGAACTCGGTGTCGAGCGCTTCGAGCTGTTCCCGGAGAGCGGCTGCGTTCGCAGTGAACGCCGCCGCCTCGTCGGGGGCGATCTCACCGAACTGGGCGGCGACCGCGTCGGCGACGTCGGCCAGCCGCGTCGGATCGAGCCAGAAGTGCGGATCGACGATCTCGTCATCGGCGTGCTCGTCGTCGTCGGCGTGCTCGTCGTCGTCATCGGCATGGTCGTCGTGCGTGCCGGCCAGATCGAGGTCGGCAGCGCCTGCGACGTCGAAGGCGGCCGCGCCCGCAGTCACGATCCCGTCGTCGAGGGCGGGCATGAACCCGCTCAGGTACAGCACGAGGCCGGCGTCCTGGAGCGACGCCGTGTCGCGTGCCGTCAATTCGAGGTCGTGCGGTTCGGCCCCAGCCGGCGTCAGGTTCGAGACGCTGACGAGCGGACCTCCGACCTGATCGGCGACGAACTGCAACGGGTAGAACGAGGCAACCACGTCGATGGCCGAGGACTCCTCGCCGGCGCCCGACGTCGCTCCGTCATCGGAGCCGCAGCCGGCAGCGACCGCCGCCACCACCACTCCGACCAGCGCCAAGGCGCCGGCGGCGGACCGCGGACATCGGCTCGTCGGGAATCGGCTGGCCGGAGAATCGCTCACCCCTCAACAATAACAGGAACGATTCCCATTCCATCCTCGACGAGAACGCTCCTCGCCGGCGCCGAATCCACGTTTGTGACAAGAAGGTGGTGGGACGGGTCTCACGTTTCTTGTCGCAAACGTGGACCGAGCAGCCGATCGATCGGATCGGTGGTCGACCCCGAGTCACGGCGGGGCAGGTGGCGTCAGAGGGCGATGGTGCCGCTCTGGCCGGAGTCGGCGGGTTCGCCGAGCTTCGCCTTGACCATCGAGATCAGGCTGCCGATCCGGCCCGACGGCGTCGACCAGTAGGCGCCGGCATCACCCTCGATGCGCAGCACCGTGATGCCTGGCGTCTCGCGGCCCTCGTCGAAATAGGCGTCGGCGAACGGCGTCCACAGTTCATCGATCGCAGCATCGTCGGTCGTGGTCGAGAGTCGTCCGTCGAGCGACAGCCAGGTGTTCTTGCGTGTGTCGCTCAGCGTCACGTACGCGTGCGCGCCGTCGACGAGGCTCTGCGTCCACGGGGCGCTGGTGTCGATCAAGATGTCGATGCGATCGGCCGTGACCCCGGACGCAGTGAGCGGACGGAACTCGAGCGCTCCGAACGTGCTCTCGGTCCCCACCATCAAGGTCGAGCCGGGCTCGACGAGATCGACCAGGGACTTGGGTGCGTCGTCATGATTCATGCGCGCGGGTACCCGACTGCGGCACTTCGCAAACCGGACCACCTTGCGAGCGACGAGGCGTCAGCCCGCCCGGGCTCGCAGCACTGCGTTCGCGCAGCGGCGACCCGAGAACAACGCACCCTGGATCGACGCGGTGTCCCGGTGGTCGCCGCAGACGAACCGTCCGTCTCCGAGGGAGACCGGCCGTTTCGGAGCGAACGGCGGCGTCTGCGATGGTTGACCGTGAGGGATCCGATAGGTGGCGATCGTCTCCCAGCTGTCGACCTGGGGGCCCCACCAGCCGCGCAGCTGCCGGCGTGCGAGCCCGTCGATGTCGCCGTCGCACACCCCGGGGAGGGCTGCTGCCACGAGGTGCTTGCCCGGTGGCGCATACGTCGCGGCGACGTTGCTCATGACCGCCACGTTCAGCACCGGACCAGCACCCGTGCCGTCGAGGATCACCATCTTGGTGTCGGTCGGTGCCTCATTGGCGGCGAAGTACACACAGCCGGCCGACTTCGAACCGACCGGTGCGATCCCCAGCAATTCGCTCGCGACCGGCCCCTCGGTCGCGACGACCACCGCCGATCCGACGATTTCGTCGCCCTCCGTGACGCACACGGTCGTCGCACTCGCCGAAGTCACCCGCGCACCGAACCTGACGGCGCCGACCGGCAGTCGCTGCGCGAGTTGCTCCGGGACCGCCTGCATCCCCGCGGCGGGAACCGCTGAGTCGCCGTCGGCGAGCATGCGGAAGATCACGTCGAACATCCGCCTGCTGTCGCCGAGTTCGGGGTCGAGCTGGATACCCCCGACCAGCGGACCGAAGAACCGCTGGAGGATCGTGTCGGAGAACCCGTCCTCGAGCAGGGCCTGGCGGGTCGTGATGTCATCGCCGGCGAGCAGGCGGACGGTGTCGCCGCGTCGCAGCCGGGCACGGAGGCGGGCGATGCGCAACTTGTCGCCGAGCGTCCCGATCGGGGCGAGCGTCGTCGACACGATTCCACCCGGCATGCGGAAGGGGTCCGACACGGCGGATCCCTTCCCGTCACGCCACACCAGTGCACCGGGGTCGAACGCACGCAGATCGAGCGCGTCGACGTCGAACTGGCGGTGCAGCTCCGGATAGGCGGTGAGCATCACCTGGAAGCCTCGATCGACCACGAATCCGTCGATCAGATCGGTCCTCACCCGACCGCCGACGCCGTCGCCCGCCTCCAACACGATGACGGCGACCCCCGACTCGTGCAGTGCGACTGCACACGCGAGGCCGGCGAGACCGGCCCCCACGACGATCACGGGCGCATCGGGCTTGACGGTGTCGGACACCGGGGGCATGGTACGAGGAACCGGCTGCGCCTCGTCGACGCCCTACGCCGGTGTCGGGACGTAGGCGCCTTGCACGTTCACCGTGAGGTTGATGGCACGCGCACTCGAGGTCGGTTCGACGAGGCCGAGCCAGCCGAGGAGCATGTCCTGGTGCTCGACCCGAAGGCGCGCGCATCCTTTGCTCTGCGGAGAGGTGGGCACGTTGTTCGCGCCGTGGATGGCCTGACCACGATCGAAGTACAGGGGCTTGTACATGTTGCCGTTGAGTGGGTTGTCCTCGGCGACCGGGTACACGGAGCTGTTGTGCCAGCCGCCGTTGTCGAGGGCGGGGTTGAAGCGGGTCACGGCAGAACGGTCCTGGGGCCGGGTCTCGTGGCCGGGCTCGCCGGTGGACGTAGGGAAGACGAACTTCAACTCTCCCGCGCCTGCGCCGACGAACATGATCTGACACGTCTGATCGATCAGCACCCAACGTTCCGACAGCGAGGCCGACGTCCACGGGACAGCGAGCGCGGGCGCTGCCATCATCCAGATCTCCTCGTCGCTGCCCGGCACCATGTCGGCGGTGCTCACCGGAAGACCGAGGCCGAGCCGAGCCGCACACAGGCGTTGACGGGTGACCGGACCGGAGATCCCGTCGACGAGCAGTTCGCGAATCCCGAGACCGGCGAACAACTCGTTCAACTTCGTCTGCTGCTCCTGCACGTCGATCGACAGCAGCACCGAGTTGCGTTCGGTGATCGCCTCGCCGTTGATGTCGTTGACCCCGTTGTCGACGCAGACATCGAGGAGCTGGCCCGGCTGGATCGTGTCGTCGTCGGGCAGTGCGTTCTCGGCGCCGATGCTCGCTGCGCTCACCGTTTCGTCGTCGAATCGGTCGGAGATCAGCGCCAGCGAGTCGCCCGCTTGCACCTCGACCACGCAGGCCGGTTCGTAGACGTCGAGGGGAGGAAGGGTCGTCGTGGTCGTCGTCGACGAGGTCGTGGTGGACGTCGTCGCCGCTGGGCCGGTCGTCGATGTCGTGGATGCGGGCGGTTCGGTCGGGCTCGACGGCGTCGACGTCGCTGTCGACACGTCGACCGGTTCGCTCTCGGCCGGTTCGCTGATCGCCGGGTCCGCGCCAGGCAGCGACGCAGCCGGGCCTGCCGACATGCCGCCGCTCTGCGTGGTGCTGCAGGCCGTCAGGGTCGCCAACAGTGCCAGCACGATGACGCCGGCCGCGAGCCTGTTTCGACTGAAGTTGGTGCGCCGCGCCACGACGGCCAACGTACCGAAGCCCGAGGCCAACTTCCGGTCATGCCCCGGCGAGTCAACGGCCGATCGCAGCGAGGCCGTCGCCGAGGACCGACGCACCGAGCAGCAGCATCACCGTCACCGTGATCGCCGTGCTGTGGGCGACACGATGGTGAGCCCGCTGACCCATCCGAGGGCGAACGCAGGGCCGTTGCGCCTGCCACGAGCGGTGGCGAGGATCAGCACGATGCCGATCACAGGGATCGGGCTGAGTGCCACCGCGAGCGCCGCAGGCAGCATCGAACCGATCGCCTGCGGGAGCACGCGGCGACAGTAGCGGTGGACCGGGAGTCGGGTTCTCGTCGTCGTGACCTCGTCGGCGCTTGCGTCGGATGCTAAGAACGGGACATGCGTGCTCTCGTCGTCGTACTGATCGCTGGAATCACCCTGGGAGTCTCGGCGTGCGGGTCCGACGACTCTTCCGATGACTCGTCCGACGACGTCACCACGGAGAGTTCCGTGACCGCCGCCTACCCGGATGTCGTCGGCGAGTCCGTAGACGACGCCACGGCAACGCTCGAGGAAGCCGGGTTCACACTGCGGGTCATCCAGCGTGACGGCGAGGACCTGCCGGCCACCGCCGACTTCGTCGACAACCGTGTCAACGTGGCCGTCGAAACGCAGGACGGCACCGAAGTCGTCATCTCGGTCATCTCGACCGGCTGACGAACGGTCGGGGGACGGGTTCGCTTCGCGAGTGGAATCGCCGACACCGGGTACACCCCTCGTCATGAGCGACGAGCAGGATGTGGCCGAGAGTGTCGACGAGGAAATGGTCGGCACCGACGCGGTGACCAGTGACGAGGTCGGGGCGTTCGACGACGCTCCCGACAGGCCTGTCGGCCTGCCGTTCGCCGACGCCGATGTCACCGACGAGTCGCTCGCCGAGCGGGCGGCGCGAGAGGTCCCTGAACTCGCGGACGACCCGGAACAGCCGTTGCGTCTCGTCGAGCCGGCGGTCCTGGTCGACAGTGATGTGATCGACCGCATCGATGACGACGGCGACCTCGCCGAGCCCGACTGATCCGACCGACCGGCCGACTCGCCGGTGCTTGTATCAACCCTGCCGACGGGGTTCGGGAGCGGAGGTCAGGCCGAGCGTTCGCGGACCTCGGCGAGCACGACGGGATTCTCGAGGCCGTCCCACGTCGCGATGAGCGCGATCGGCGGTGGCGTTCCCGCGGCGGGATGCCGGTAGACGGTCAGGTCGAAGCGGTCGTTGCGCAGGAGAACACTCGTCGAGTCGTCGGATTCGAGTTCGAACCGGTCGACGGCGACTCGCTCCTGCGTCCATCCTCCGCCCCGGATGCGCACGTTGCTCGGCGCGATGTACCAGCGGTCGTCGTAGACCGCCATCCCGAGCGCCTCGCCCTGACCGGTCATGGTGACGGCGGCGAGCATGACCACGAGTCGAGGGTCCCGCAAGCCGTCGTACACCCAACGTGGGCCGAGCACCGAGTGGTGCATCTCCGTGATGAGGGCATCCTCCGCACCGTCGACGGGCTCATCGCGATACGTGAGCGGAATCTGCAGCAGTGTTCCGCCAGCGCTCGCGAGGTGGATCTCCATGCCCACCTTGCCGTCGGGATCGTCGAAGCGAAATGCACCGATGACCTCGACGGGTACATCGGCGGGTGGTCCCCACGGCTGCGTGGGCGCCCACGCGGCGATGAGCTCGGCCTTTGTCGGTGTGAGCGTCGCGAGGTGAAAGAGTGCCATCGAGCACAGCGTACGTACTCCGCGTGCGACCGGATTCACGAGCTGAACCGCCGACCGGCAGGTAATCCAGTCGTTCGCCGAGCGTTCCCGCCGACATGCTCGTGGCATGGGCTCGATCATGTGGGACGAACAGATTGCGGTCGCGTACGACGTCACGTCGGCCGCCATGTTCGAGCCGGACGTGCTCGAACCAGCCGTCGAGCGGCTCGCCGAGCTGGCGGGGGCAGGACCGGCATTGGAATTCGCCATCGGAACCGGCCGCGTTGCGCTGCCGCTGGCACAACGGGGGATCGACGTGCACGGCATCGAGCTGTCCGCCCACATGGTCGAACAACTTCGTCAGAAGCCCGGCGGCACGGGACTTCCGGTCACGGTCGGCGACATGACCTCCACCCGGGTGGGCCGCGAGTTCGCACTCGTCTATCTCGTGTGGAACACGATCACCAACGTCACGACGCAGCAGGAGCAGATCGCCGTCTTCCGCAACGCCGCTGGCCATCTCGTGCCGGGCGGCCGCTTCGTGGTCGAGGTGATCGTGCCCCAGATCCGCAAGCTTCCCGCGGGCGAGACGGCGCGGGTCTTCATCAGCGAGCGCGATCACGTCGGGGTCGAGACCTTCGACGACTCGGTCGGGCAGATCGCCTGGTCGCACCACTGGATGTCGGTCGACGGGCAGCTCGTACACCATTCGGCCCCGTACCGGTACGTGTGGCCGTCGGAGCTGGACCTCATGGCCGAGATCGCCGGCTTCGACCTCGAACACCGCTGGGCCGACTGGCACCGCAGCACCTTCACCTCCGACAGCGACTTCCAGGTTGCCGTCTTCAGACGCCGCTGAGATCCGGCCCGCGATGTCCGCCCGGCCATCTCTGAGTGTCACACCCCTATGCGCATGATGTGTTCATGGAAACGGCGTGCAGCACCGAGGGGGTGCCCGGCGATCTCGATGATCGTGTCGGGGTGCTTCGCGTGTTACGCCAACAGCTGGTGGCGATGCCGGTCGGGTTGGAGGACTGGCTGCAACCGACGGTCGATGATGCGCCAACCGACGGGGTTCCGGGTGATCTGATCGACGACGCCGTCACGGCGGCGTTGCGGGCGATCGAGACGTTGGTGATCGATCAACACGCACAACTCGACGCCGCTGGTCTGGAACGGTTGGCGCTCGGGGTGGAGCGGGTCCGCCGGTCAGCGGAGGCCGCCGTTGTGGCCGTCGCGGAGCGGGTCGATGCGACGAACCCGTTCCGAGGTGACGGGTTCTTCTGCGGCAAGAACT
>JANNNB010000224.1:0-4171 GCA_031398325.1 Actinomycetes bacterium | reverse complement strand
AGTCGGTCGAGCACGGCGGCCTCGTCGTCGGCGAGCCCACAGCTCGCACGGTGGAGCCACGAAGCGACGGGACGCTCGACATACCAGCCGGCGCCGTCCCACCGGGCGACGCCGAATGCTCCCACCAACCGGACCCCGCGGTCGGGTCGGCGCTGCACGATGCTCCCTCCCGTGGCCTCGGCGAGGACGAGCAGGTCCCGTTCGGAACCTGCCGACCGGTCGAACACGGCGAGCGCGTCGATGCCGCTGGGCGATCGCACGGTCCAGCTCGTGAGCCCGTCGGCATAACGGCGCACGTCGTCGTCGTGCCGGGTCGTCGTCCTGCTGAGCTCGGCGTGCAGGCCGGTGATCGCGGACCACCCCTCCACGTCGACCGTCGGCAATACGATCGACCCGTAGGTCGGCAGCCGGCGCTCATGGCGGGCGGGACGCAGGGCGTAGTCGAGTTCGTCGAGGATTGCCTCGCCCTCCGACGACGGGTCCATTACGCCGGGTGCTTCGTCGACGAGTTCCTCACGCAGCCTGCGAAGTCGAGCGGCGGACACGGATCGCAGCGACTCCATGCATGGTGTCTACCCGCGATCCGGCTTCGAGCCGACGCTCTCGCGGTGGCGGGTGCCACCGTCGGACGAGCGTGCCCGAGCCACGCATCATCGCCCCGCTCGACCGAGCGTTGCCACGCGGTCATACGACGAGAGTTCGCCTGAACGAACCTGGAACAGCCAGCGGCACGACGGTGTTGCACGCCGTGCACGACTCTTGCAGGGTCTGCAGTCGATATCCGACGAGTGAGGAGGCGATGAGTTGTGACGACGGAGCAGGCGGTGCTTGCAGGTGGCTGTTTCTGGGGCATGCAGGATCTGATCCGCAAACGCCCTGGCGTGATCTCGGCGCGTGTGGGCTACACCGGCGGCGATGTCCCGAACGCGACGTACCGCAGCCACGGTTCACATGCCGAGGCGATCGAAATCATCTTCAACCCCGACGAGGAGTCGTTCCGGGGACTCCTCGAATTCTTCTTCCAGATCCATGATCCGACGACCAAGGATCGGCAGGGCAACGACCGCGGCTCCAGCTACCGGTCGGCGATCTTCTACCTCGACGAGGAGCAGCGTGCAGTTGCCGAGGACACGATTGCCGACGTCGATGCGTCGGGGTTGTGGCCCGGCAGAGTCGTCACCGAGGTTGCTCCGGCCGGCCCGTTCTGGGATGCCGAACCTGAACATCAGGATTACCTGCAGCGGTACCCCAGCGGGATACACCTGTCACTTCGTGCGGCCGAATTGGACGCTGCCGCACCGCGCGGTCGATGCCTGAGCACATCGTGTCGCAGTGTTGATGGCCGGCGGCCGTTGAACTCGAGACCGGTCAACACCTGTGGGTTTTTGGGGGCCATCGTTCAGCCGAGGCCGCTGTTGGCGAGGACGTCGCGGAGCGATGCGCGGGAGGTGATGCCGAATTTCGGGAAGACGCGGCAGAGGTGCGCTGCGACCGTCCGCGGTGAGAGGTAGAGCTGGAGCCGATCTCGTTATTGCGGAGTCCAGTCGCGGCGACTTGAGAGTGTGACCGGCAGGGATCTTGTCGACGCTGCACCACAACCACTTCAGACGCAGGTCGCCCGAGCATGCTGGAGGCTCCGCACGCCGGTCGAGTGCGATGGGCGTCGTCGGCGACCGGTCGGCGAACAGTGAACGAGGCGATTGCCAGTCATATGACTGATGATGCTCGCATCGATGTTGTGGATGATCGGAGGAAACCTCAACAAAGGAGCTGCCATGAAGCCCACCATCATCCTCGTCCACGGCGCATACGCCGACTCGTCCAGCTGGAACGACGTCATCGGTCCGCTTCTGGTCGCCGACCACCGAGTGATCGCCTGGTCAGTGCCGCTCCGCGGCGTCGCCTCCGACGCTGCGGCACTGTCCGACGTCGTGCGCAGTATCGACGGGCCGGTGCTGCTTGTCGGTCACTCCTACGGGGGTGCGCTGCTAACGAACGTGCCAGCAGACGCCGGGGACATCGTCGGTCTCGTGTTCGTTGCCGCCTTCGCGCTCGAAGCGGGTGAGAGCTGCGGCGACGCCGCCAGCCTCGCTCCCGGCGGGACGCTCGGCCCGACATTGGAGCGGGTCAAGCTGTCGGATGGCAGCGTGGACACGTACATAGCCCAGGACCAATACCACCAGCAGTTCTGCGCCGACCTCCCCCACGCTCAGGCGCAGGTCATGGCGGTCACGCAACGCCCGATCGCTGAGTCTGCGCTGGGTGAGCCATCTGGTGGTCAGCCGTTGTGGCACGCTTTGCCCAGCTGGTTCATCTGGGGTGACCTCGACCACAACATCCCGGGTGAGGCGCACCGGATCATGGCGGATCGTGCCGGAGCGAAGCGCAGCCTCGAGATCTCGGGCGCCTCGCACGTGGTCGGCATGTCGCACCCATCGGAGACGACGGAGATCATCCTCGAGGCAGCTGGCTCGGACACTGCGCGTTGACGTCGAACCGAACGGACTCGGTACCCCGGACGAGCAGTTGAATCGACTGAGCCATTTCTGCGCTTCGACTACCCCCGCAGCCCGCACGAGCGTGAAGGCGACGGGGCCGCCGCAGCGCCAACTCGTCCACCGCCTGGGGTGACTTTCAACCCTACGAAACCGCAACAGAAGGGTAACACCATGAGTGACCTCACCCCTTACATCGGGATCGATGAAGCCGACCGCCAAGCGATCACCGATGGCCTCTCCCGCCTCCTCGCGGACACCTACACCCTCTACCTAAAGACCCACAACTACCACTGGAACGTCACCGGCCCGATGTTTCAATCGCTCCACCTCATGTTCGAGACCCAGTACATCGAACTCGCCCTCGCCGTCGACCAGATTGCCGAACGGATCCGTTCGCTCGGTGCACCCGCACCCGGCAGCTACCGAGAGTTCGCTACCCTCTCGTCAGTGGGCGAAGAGGACGACCAGCCCGATGCCACCGAGATGATCTGCCGCCTCGTCAACGGACAAGAGACCGTCGCCCGAACTGCTCGATCGGTGTTCCCAGTCGTCGAGCACGCGCATGATGAACCCTCCGCCGACCTGCTCACCCAACGCATACAAGTCCACGAGAAGACATCGTGGATGCTTCGCAGCCTCCTCGCGTGACCGGGGACCGTCAGACGTGTTGTAACTGGTCTGACAAGGCACGCACTTATGAGATTGTAGGCCGCTGCGTATCCTCGACTAGCTCTGGTCCAAGGCCACCGTGTTCAAAATCCACGGCACCCACGCGGCGCCGCGAGCACGACGGACTCCAGATCGCAGCACCAAACCGCGAATGCTAAGGTTTCGACGTTTCGGCATCACTGACTTCCGGCGAGCACGGGACAGTAGTTCTAATGAGCGCCAACAACATGGCCCAGACATTTGCATCGCATGTCTTTTCAGTGCCAAGCTCGCAGGCCGCCTGCACGGTGATCCAGGCAATCCAGCCGAATGGAACCCTGGATGGCAGCGGCCAGCCGAGTTGACGGACGGCACAGCACGGCGGCCGGCCAGATACGGCTCGCCAGCAGTCAGGGTCGCTGGGTCCTTCTGGCGACTGTGCTGACTACCTGGTTGGCTGCGATCGATACATCGGTGGTGAACGTGGCGTTGCCTGCAATTGGGCAAGACCTAGATGCCCCGTTCTCTGCCCTGCAATGGATCTTGACCGGGTACACCCTCACCGTAGCCTCCACGATGCTGCTGGGTGGTGCGGCGGGGGATCATTACGGTCGCCGGCGAGTTCTCTTGGTGGGCATAGTTTGCTTTGCGGCCGCGTCCACGGCGTGCGCGCTGGCCACGACTTCGGCCGTGCTCATTGCGTCCCGGATCCTTCAAGGTGTTGGAGGCGGACTCCTCATTCCAGCGTCCTTGGCCATCATCCAGTCGTCGTTCCACGTGGAGGATCGAGCCCGCGCGATTGGGGCCTGGGCCGGTCTTAGCGGTGTCGCTGTGGGCATCGCACCCTCTTTCGGGGGATGGTTGCTTGACCAGGGGTCCTGGCGGTGGGTATTCCTGATCAACCCGCCGCTCGCGGTAGTCGTTGTGGCCGTCGCACTCCGATACCTCCCCGAGACGAGCGTCCCGCAGGCGACGGAGAGGCTCGACCTGGTCGGCCCCCTGCTCGGGTTCATCGGTCTAGGGTC
>JANNNB010000222.1:0-1598 GCA_031398325.1 Actinomycetes bacterium | reverse complement strand
CCTTCCTCACGGTCGCAGTGGCAGCGATCGCGGTGTTTGCCGCGCTCATCATGATGTCGGCGCGAAACGAGGTCTCCGGGCTCACCGATCGCCAGCGTGACGACGACCTTGCGGCGACGGCGATCGCAGCCGGTGACGCCTATCAGCGAGCAGAGGGCTGGACAACTGCGAACTTGGCGGGCGCTGCAGCTGTTGCGGCGAGAAGCCAGGCGACGCTGACCATCGTCGACGCCGATGGTGAGGTGGTTGCTGCACCGACTGATGCGTTGGCGTCGATGATGACGCAAATGCACGGTGTGGCAGCTGTGGACACCCCGCGGGGAGATCCAGTGTCGGCGGCCGTCGTCGTCGACGGCGAACCCGTGGGCGCCGTGATGCTGCGGTTCCCCACCCAAGCGATGGAAGCCGAACGCCACGTCCGTGACGCGCTGGCGCGCACCGCCTTACTCGGGGTGCTCATCGCGGCGGCTGTGGCCCTCGTCGTTGCGCTCTACGTGTCGGTGCGGGTCACCCGTCCGGTCACTGCGCTCACCACGGCCGCAGGCGAACTCGCCGCCGGCCGACGCGACACCCGCGTCGACGCCGACGGGCCCGGCGAGTTGCGCACGCTCGCTGAAGCGTTCAACGCGATGGCCGATCATCTCGACCGAGAGGACAAGCTGCGTCGGAACCTGGTGGCTGACGTCGCCCATGAACTGCGTACGCCGCTTGCGATCTTGCAAGGGTCGACTGAGGCGTTGCTCGACGGCGTCGATGAGCCCACCCCCGAGGTGCTCGGCTCGCTCAACGACGAGGTCAACCGCCTGCGGCGCCTCGTCGGCGACCTGGAGACACTCGCTGCAGCCGAAGCGGCCGGTCTGCGCCCTCGCGCTGACCCCGTCGATCTCGCAGACGTTGCGATCTCCGTCGCCGACCTCTTGCGTCCGTTGGCCGACGATCGTGACACCACCCTCACCGTCGAGGCACGCCCAGCAGCGGTGATGAGCGACGCCGATCGGCTGCATCAGATCGCAGTCAATCTGATCGCCAACGCACTGAAGTTCACCCCCGCCGGCGGTGCGATCATGGTCAGCACCCGCTCAGGCGGGACCTCGGCATGTCTCGAGGTCGTCGACAATGGCCCCGGAGTCTCGGAACAGGACCTGCCGCACGTGTTCGAACGGTTCTGGCGGGGTGCGAACGGTGACAAAGCCACTGGCAGCGGGATCGGCCTCGCTGTCGTCTCAGAACTGGCCGCCGCACATCAGGGCACCGTGACGGCCGGAAACGTGCCAGGCGGCGGAGCGCGACTCACCGTCACGGTGCCAGCGGCGCCCCTGGAATAGACGCTCGACCATGCGACGGAAACCGTGTCGCGTGCACGTCGTCTCCATGCGCCCTCCACAGGCGTAGCGCACCATGGTCCTCGTCAAGGAGGAAACCATGAACACACGAACTCGAACACTCGGTGCCATCGGCGCCATGGTGATCACCGCAGGCCTGGCGCTCGGACTTTCGCTCGCCGACAGCTCCGCTGCCACCGGCACGAACGAGACCACCCCGACGACTGTGTCGATATCGATCAATCAGATGCCCGACATGGGCTCGATGATGACCGG
>JANNNB010000185.1:0-1621 GCA_031398325.1 Actinomycetes bacterium | reverse complement strand
GCCGAACGGACCCTCGCGGCAAGCGAGGAGCGTGCACACATCGCCAGGGAACTGCACGACATCATCGCCCACTCGGTAACGGCGATGACGCTGCAAGCGCGAGGAGCTCAGGGGCTCGCAGCGTCGGATCCTGCGCTGGTCGACACCGTCCTCGGTCGCATCGAACGAACCGGCGGCGACGCACTCGTCGAACTGCGTCGGACGCTCGACGTGCTCGGCGGTGTCGGCGGCGACGAGTCGGCCGAGCCGATGGGGTTGTCCGATATCGACACGCTCGCCGCCGACCACGGCAACGTCGACGTCAGCGTTCATTGGATCGGCGATCGGCGGGAGGTCACGCCGCTACTCGGGCTCAGCGCGTACCGGATCGTGCAGGAATCGATCACCAACGCCCTGCGTCACAGTGATGCAACGGCGATCCGCGTCGAAATCGAGTCCGGCGATGACACGCTCGCCCTGCGCGTCAGCGACGATGGCACCCACACCGGGATGCCCGGATCGGCCCGCACCGGTCGCGGCCTCGACGGCATGCGCCAGCGCGCAAGCGTGTGCAATGGGCACATCGACGCCGGTCCCCGGCCCGGGCGTGGCTGGCTCGTCGAGGCGTTGCTCTTCGAACACCGGGGCGCCGACCGACTCGGAGCGCCATGATCCGCGTCGTGCTCGTCGACGACCAGGAACTGGTCCGTTCCGGAGTGAGGATGATGCTCGAACGCTTCGACGACATCGCGATTGTCGGCGAGGCCTCCAACGGACGCGAAGCCCTCGACCTGATCCCCGCCGCCCGCCCCGACGTCGTCCTCATGGACGTGCGCATGCCGACGATGGACGGCATCCAGGCAACCCGCTTGGCGCTGACCGCGCCGACCCCGCCGGCGATCGTCGTGCTGACCACCTTCGACCTCGACGACGCCGTCTTCGACGCGCTCGAAGCCGGCGCGAGCGGCTTCCTCCTGAAGGATGCGAGCGCCGTTGAGTTGTCGACCGCAGTCCGCGCGGCGGCGGCGGGCGAGGGCGTGCTCGCGCCCGCCGTGATACTGCGAGTGATGGCGCGAGCCGCCGAACGCTCGAGGGTCGTGGTTTCCGATCCCCGCTCAACGAAGCTCACCGCTCGCGAACGAGAAGTCGTCACGGCCTTATCGGGCGGTCTGAACAACGCCGAGATCGGTGCCCAGCTGTACCTGAGCGAGGCGACGGTCAAGAGCCACCTGACCAGCATCCTCGCCAAGCTAGGACTGCGCGATCGCACGCAGGTCGTGATCTGGGCGCTCCGAAGCGGCTTCACGTCGCAGGAAGGACCACCGGTGATCGACGCGATTTGACACATGTCCCGCCGATGTCGGGCGGGTTGACGCTGTCGTCGGGTGCACCAGGTGACGAGTTGTTGCGTCAGTCGCGCTGGCCACGCGGACCGACCGTCTCGTTCAGATCCTGCTGTCGGCGACGGAGGAACGATCGTTCCGATTCGTTGGTGCTGCATTCGAGAGCGCGGTCCAGTGCGGCGGCTGCGTCGTCGAGACGATCGAGTCGGGCCAACACGTCAGCTCGGGCGGTATGGAAGTACACGTAGCCGTTGACGTCGCCGGTGAGGTCGTCCGCTTGGAGAATCGCATCGAGTGCG
>JANNNB010000163.1:0-10896 GCA_031398325.1 Actinomycetes bacterium | reverse complement strand
TCAGGCGGGGACGGTGAGGCCGGCTTTGGCGGCTTCGATGGTGAGGTCGTGGGTGACCATCATCTTGATCAGGGTGGGGAAGTCGACTTCTGGTTCCCAGCCGAGCACGTTCTTGGCTTTGGACGGGTCACCGATGAGCAGGTCGACTTCGGCGGGGCGGATGAACTTGGGGTCGTGGCGCACGTAGTCACGCCAGTTCTCGATCCCCACCTCGCCAAATGCCCGCTCGACCAGTTCCTCGATCGAATGCGTCTCACCGGTGGCCACCACGTAGTCGCCGGGTTCGGGCTGTTGCAGCATCAACCACATCGCCTTCACATAATCACCCGCATACCCCCAGTCACGCTTCGAGTCCAGATTGCCGAGCACCACGTCGTCTTGGAGGCCGAGCTTGATGCGGGCCGCCGCGTTGGTGACCTTGCGGGGCACGAACTCCAACCCACGACGCGGGCCCTCATGATTGAACAAGATGCCCGAAGAGGCGTGCAGACCGTAGGACTCGCGGTAGTTGACCACGATGTCATGACCGAACACCTTCGCGCACCCGTACGGCGAACGGGGATGGAACGGGGTGAGTTCGGTCTGGGGTGTTTCGCGGACCTTGCCGAACATCTCCGAGCTCGACGCTTGGTAGAAGCGGATCGGGTTGTTGTTCGAACCGCCGACCATGCGGATCGCTTCGAGCATTCTGAGCACACCCAACCCGGTCAGGTTCGCCGTCAACTCCGCCTGCGAGAACGACAGGGCGACGAAGGAGATGGCACCCAGGTTGTACACCTCGTCGGGTTGGCACGCCTCGATCGCCGACACCAACGACGGCAGATCCGCCAGATCACCCGACACCAGATTCACGAACGGGAACTCGTCACGCAACAACTCCGCACGCGGATTGTTCTGCCCCTTCACCATCCCGAACACCTCGTAATCCTGCGAATGCAGGAACTCAGCCAAATGCTGACCATCTTGACCAGTGATCCCAGTAACAAAAGCGCGAGGCATAAGGCCGACGATTCTACGGGGAGACCGCCGATACGCTCACGACTCGCATGGTCACCCCGCCCCGCTCGGTCCGCGTCGCGATCGACGTCGGCCCGCTCCACGGCCAGCGGACAGGCATCGGGCACGCTGTCGCCGGAATGGTCGGTGCGCTCAGTGCGGCCGGCACGGACCGTGTGTCGCTCATGCCATACGTCACGAGCACTCGCGCTGCTCGCGAGCCATCACAGCGACGACTCCCGATCCCGGCCGCGGCGGCGCTCCGGTTGTGGTCCCGCAACTCGGCGGCGACCGACCGCTGGCTCGGCAGACCCGATGTCGTGCACGGGACGAACTACGTCGTACCGCCCACGCACTGCCCGCGGGTGGTCTCCGTGTACGACTGCTGGTTCCTGGAGAACCCAGGAGACGTCAATGCCAACGTGCGGCGCTCCGCCGCGGTGCTCAGGCGAGCGGTCGACGACGGCGCCCACGTCGCCACGTCATCGGCAGCCACGAGCACCCGGGTGCGCGAACTCCTCGCCACCGATCGGGTGCACACCATTCATCTCGGCCCGCCACCGGTGCCGACCATACCGGCCGATGACCGCCCGGCGAGCCTGCCGGATCTGGGCAACGATCCGTACATCCTCGCCCTCGGAACGATCGAGCGGCGCAAGAACATCCCGACGCTCGTATCGGCATTCGGGCGCCTGGCCCGTGAGCACGAGACGGTTGCGTTGGTGATCGCGGGGGCTCCCGGCAACGATGCGGCGGCCGTGCGACGTGCGATCGATCGCCTCGACCCGGACGCAGCCCGCCGCATCCGACAGCTCGGCCCCGTCTCCGACGTCGAGAAGACCTGGCTGCTCGCCAATGCCCGGTCGCTCGCGTACCCATCGCTCGACGAGGGTTTCGGCTTTCCCGTCCTCGAGGCCCAGCAGCTCGGTACACCGGTCGTTGCAAGCACTGCTGGCTCGATCCCCGAGATCGCCGGTTCCGCTGCCCTGCTCAGTGCTCCTCTCGACTCCGAGGCACTGGCAGCGAACCTGTACTGGATCGTCAACAGCGACGACATGCACGCCAAGCTGGCCCGGCGCGGACGTGCCAACGTGCGCCGCTTCACCTGGTCGGCGACGGCAGATCGCCTGATCGACCTGTACCAATCCTTCGATCGGCCCAGCCCGGCATGAACGCTGGCGTGGCCGAGGCGTCCATCGCAGTGGTGTCCGGTGGTGTCGGAGCGGCGCGGTTCCTCGCCGGCCTTGTTCGCGCCGTCGACGATCCTGAGTCCATCACCGCGATCGTGAACACCGGTGACGACTGTGTGATGCACGGGTTGGCGATCTCACCCGACCTCGACACCGTCACGTACACGCTCGCCGATGCCATCGATCCGGTTCGCGGGTGGGGGCTCGCCGACGAATCGTGGCGGGTCATGGAGTCGCTCGGCCGCTTTCACGACGTCAGGCCGGCTGCGTCCAGTGCAGCGACCACGTGGTTCAACCTCGGCGATCGCGACCTCGGAACGCACCTGTACCGAACCGCACGGCGGGCCGAAGGCGGCCGGCTGACCGACATCACCGACGAGGTCCGGCGCGCCTGGAACGTGCCCGTGCGAATACTCCCGATGTCCGACGACGCGCTCTCGACGCTCGTCACCACGGCGGAACACGGTGAGATCTCGTTCCAGGACTACTTCGTCCGTCTCCGTCACGACGTCGACGTCAGCGCTGTCCGGTTCAGCGGTGCGGCACTGCTCACCGACGACGCTCGTACGACGCTCGCGTCCGCCGGGGTGATCGTGATCGCCCCGTCGAATCCACTGGTCTCGATCGCACCGATCCGCCACCTCGACGGAGTCGATCGTCAGCTCGCCGAACGGCGAGATCGGGTCGTCGCGGTGTCACCGATCGTGGGCGGGGCGGCGCTCAAGGGGCCGGCCGCACGGATGATGACCGAACTCGGCCACGAACCAACCGTCGTCGGTGTCGCCCGGCTCTACGCACCGATCGCATCGGTACTCGTCATCGACCCGGTCGATGCGGCACACAGATCAGCGGTGGAGTCGAGCGGCATGCGCTGCGTCGTCCAGCCCTCGGTGATGTCGACGCCCCAGATCGCACGGGAC
The DNA here is from genome assembly GCA_031398325.1 of Actinomycetes bacterium. Taxonomy (GTDB): domain Bacteria; phylum Actinomycetota; class Acidimicrobiia; order Acidimicrobiales; family Ilumatobacteraceae; genus Sva-07. Next base: position 7,790 of record JANNNB010000163.1, on the reverse strand, counting down.
CTCGCAGCAGCGACGATCGCCGCGGTCGCCTGACCGGCACGGCGCGTCGGGGCGCGTCAGGTGGGCTCGGCGAGTCGGGCGAGGCCCTCGTCCAATTTGGTCCATGGCGACCAGGCAAGGTGGATCCGAGCGCGGACCGGTGACACCGCGAATCGAACGACGTCGTTCGGCCGCAGCGGACCGCTCACCGCGACGAGTTCCGTGCTCTCGCCGATCCGCTCCCACAATTCGCGGACCGTCGTCTGCACGCCGGTGCCCACGTTGATCACCAGGCCACCACCTCGTTCCATCGCGCGCACGAGGGCATCGACGACATCGTCGATGAAGACGAAGTCACGGGTCTGACGCCCGTCACCGTGGATGGTCGGCGCAGTCGCAGTCGCGACGGCCGACGAGAAGGCCGCCACCACTCCACCGTCGGCGCGCTGCCTGGGTCCGTACACGGTCGCGAGCGCCAGCACCGTGAACTCGATCGAGTGTTCGTCGCGGAACGTTTCGAGGAGGTCGACGGTCGCACGTGAGACGACGCCGTTTGCGCCATGAGGCAGGATCGGTCCCTCCTTGACCGGGAGCGCCTGCGAGGGCGGGTGCGCGTACATCGACACCGCCGGGAGCGCGACGACCATCTTGTCGACGCCGTGGCGGCGCGCCGCTTCGAGCGCCACTGCGGCCAGCTCGAGCCCACGGCTCGCGGCGACGACGCCGGAGCCCGGTCTGGGCAGCACGGCCATGTTGTAGACCACTTCGGGTCGTCGTATGCCGAACAACGTGTCGACATCGGGGGACCGACCGTCGAGGTGATGGATCTTGAGCGCTCCCCCGGCGGCGCGTGCGTCCGAGAGATTGGCGAGGCTTCCGGTGGTCAGGTCGTCGACGACGTCGACCTCGTGTCCTTCGGCGAGCAAGCGATCGACGAGGTGGGATCCGATGAATCCCGCACCGCCGATCACCAACACTCTCATGTCGACCCCGTCACTCGGGCGGAGAGTCCGGAACCCCCGCGTCGCGTAGCTCTGCACCGTCCGAAACCTGACCGTGCAGGCCGACCATACCGTTGGACACCTTTGCGTTCGACCCCACGCGACCCATCACCAGCGACGACTCGACGATCGAACCCGACCCGACACGCGCCCCGGGCAAGATCACCGAATCGTTGACCGTGGCGTTCTCCGCGATCTCGGCCCCTGCGCCGACGATGCTGTTCCGAATGGCGGCGGACGGATCCACGCGCGCCGCAGGATCGACAGCGACGCAGCGGTCGTGGACCCGCACCTCGCCGAGCAGATCGAGGTTGGCGGCGAGGTACAGCTCGGGGCGGCCGGCATCGATCCAGTAATCGTCGGTGGCCACGCCGTACAGCCCACCGCGTTCGACGACCGTCGGGAACACGTCACGCTCGATCGAAGCCCGCACTCCCGGACGCATCAACTCGAGGACCGATGGCTCGAGGACGTAGGTGCCGGCACTGATCAGATTGCTCGGCTCCGTGCCCGGCGCAGGCTTTTCCACGAAGGCGCGCACCAGGCCTGCACCATCGGTCAGTTCACCGATGTCGACGACACCGAAACTCGACGGATCATCGACGGCGATCAGGTGGATCGTCGCCTCGGCGCCGAGCCGGTGGTGAGCCTCGACGAGTGCTCCCACGTCGAGATCGGTCAGCACGTCCCCGTTGGCGACGATGAACGTGCTGTCGATCCCCGCAGCGTCGGCCGCGAACCGGATCGCGCCGGCGGTGTCGAGCGGCTCGGGTTCGACCGCATAGGTGATGCGGACATCGCCGCACCGTCCGTCGGGAAAGGCTTCGACGAACGGCTCGGGCTTGAACCCGAGGGCGAGCACGACGTCGGTGACGCCGCCCCGAGCGAGTCGATCGATCAGACGAGCGATCATCGGCCGGTGCCCGATGGGCAGCATCGGTTTCGGTGTCGTGTAGGTGAGCGGCCGCAGGCGGGTTCCGAAACCTCCGACCAGCACGACCGCGCGCATCAGCCCGCCGTAGTCGTCGGGGCGGTCGCGGGCGCGGTCGTCGACGGTGCGTCGGTGCTTGCGGGGTCGTCGGCGACGATGCTGTCGGCCGGGCCGACCGTGGACGACGGTGCGGGTGCCTCGCCCGCAATCGTGGTCGCGGTCGGTGATTCGGGGATCACCTGGCCGCTGTCGGCGGCGCCCAGCTCGGGCAGGTTCGCAGCCCACGGTGGCATGCCGACGTCGGTGCCCGAAGGTACGAACGCGATCGAGAAGACCATCGCGTCCTGCGCGACCCGGATGTTGTCGAAGTCGGCGACGTATGTGGTGCCGTCGTCGGTGTCGGAGAAGTTGTTCCAGACGACGACCTTGAGCTCGCCGTCCTCCATCTCTCCGTCGATCTCACACTGGGTCTCACCCTCTTCGAAGACGCCGGTCTCGTTCTGGGACGGCAATTGCGCCCGCTGATCCTCCGGGAACGTGAGCTTGTCGTCGGTCAACTCGACGCCGTAGACGTCGAGGAAGACCGAGAGCTTCGCCCGCTTGCCGACCGACGCCGACGTGAACGGGTGCCAGTGGACGACGCCATCGTCGTGACTGTGGATCCCGGTGCGCACGAACTCCTCGTAGCCGACCGCCGAGGGGTCTTCCTTGTTGCCTTCCATCTGGACCCAGGTGTCGCACAGATAGAAGCCGTAGGCCATGTGCCAATGGTCGTCGATGGTCGGCGCCGACGCATCGGCGGCAGGCCGGCTCTGCCTGGCGTACACGACGAGCGCGAGGCCGAGGACCACCACGATCGCCACGATGAGCGGGAACATCGTTCCGCCCTGGAAACGGACCTTCTTGCCTTGCCCAGACTTTGCGAGCCTGGCGGCCTTCTTGGTGGATGACGAGGAGGGTGCCACGAGCATGCGAGGCTATCGGGGGTCGATGGCGAAGCGGGTTCAGGGCCGAAGCGACTCGATGAGCTGCCCATATGCAGCCCCGACCGCCACGGGCGACGCCTCACGCTCGACCCAGCTCCGACCAGCACGGCCCATCGCCGAGGCCCGTTCGGGATCGGCCAGCAACTCGCGGAGCGCGCCGATGAATGCCTGGGGGTCCCCGGGCCGAACGGCCAACCCACCGCCGGACTCGGCCAGGATCGCCGGCACCGCCGTGTCGGGGTCGATCGACGCGACCACCGGGCGGCCGGCGGCCATGATCGAATAGGTCTTCGACGGCACGCTGACACGAGCGAGCCCTGACTTGAGCGGCACCACGTGGATGTCGCCCGTGGCCAGCAGCTCCGACAGTCGATGGGGCTCGATGTAGCCGGCGAAGCGCACGTTGCGGATGTCTCGCGCCCGATCCTCCAGCGCAGGCCTCGCAGCCCCGTTGCCGTTGACGAGGAACGTCACGTCGGGAAGGGCGCTCGCCGCATCGAGGAGCAGATCCAGCGACTGGGAGAACCCGACGTTGCCTGCGTACAGCACGACCGGTTCGGATCCGATGCCCAGTTCCGCCCGGTAGGGAGTCATCCGGTCGGCGGGCGTGATCGCGTCGGTGTCGACGAAGTTCGGGATGACGTGGACGCCTGCCGATGCGTGCACACCGACCTTGGCCCGTACGTTGGCCGCGAGGTCGTCGGACAACACGGTCACGGCATCGGCTCGCTCGTAGCTGACCCGCTCCAGCCACCGGGCGACACCGATGATCCACCGATTCGTGATCGCACCGGTCTCGACGGCCGCGTCCGGGAACACGTCTTGGATGTTGAAGACCATCGAGCCGCGCCGTAGGCGGCTCACCAGCCATCCCGTGAGGCCGAGCGTGATCGGCGGCGACATGGCGACCACGACGTCGACCCGCGAGAACGGGCGGGCGATCCGCAGGGCCTCCAGCCCGGCGATCACCGTGTACCCGGCGAACCCGGCAGCCCGCCGAACCAAGTTCGTCTTGTCGTCTCCCGGGAACGGGTGAACCCGGCTGATCGAGCCCCATGCGGTGCGCTCGCGTCGGATCCAACGGCCACCCCACCCAGGCTCGATCGAATGGTTCCGGTACCAGGGAAGCGCAGTCACGACATGCACCTCGTACCCCAGATCGACGAGTTCGGACACGATCCGGCTCATGACCACGCCGGTGGGAGCGGAATCGGGTTCGAAATGCGGACACAGCACCACGACGCGAGCAGCCGACGACGACGACGAACGGTTCACCGGTGTGCAGCCAGTTGGTAGGCCTGCGCCAGTGCGGCTCCGGAACGGGCGGCCGTGAAGGAGCGGGCTCGTTCGCGACCGGCCGCCACGAGCATCGTGCGCCGACTCGCAAGGTCGTCGAGCGCTCCGGCCCATGCGTCGCCGTCACGAGGCAGGACGAGGCCGGCGTCGCCGACCACCTCGGCGAGCGCCGGCTGGTCGGAACAGATCACGGGTGTACCGAGCGCCATCGCCTCGATGACCGGTGCTCCGAAACCTTCGTACTCGCTGGGGAAGACGAGTGCCTCCGCCATCGCGATCAGGCCATCTCGATCGGGTCCCGGTACTCGGCCAGGCCGCACGACGCGACGTTCCAGTCCCAGCTCGACGATCGCCCGGCCGACGTCGGCATCGGCCGATCCTGCACCACCGAGCAGCACGAGCCGGAGATCAGGGTCGGCCCAGTGGCGCGCCATCACCTCCAGCAGGAATCGATGGCCCTTGTGCGGATGGGTGATCGCCGGAAAGACGAGTACCGGGCCCGATCCGAGGCCGTAGTCGCGGCGGAGTGCGAACTCGGTCGGCGCTGCGGCGCCCAGGTCCGGTTCCACACCGTGCGGTACCACGACGACGCGGGCGGGATCCTTTCCGAATCGATCGACGATGACGGAGCGCACGTACTCGGACGGCACCGCCACGACGCTCGAGCGGCGCACCGAGCCAGGGATCGCCGACTTCAGATATCGCAGCTTCGTCGGCGTCAGGTACTCGGGGTAGGTGAGGTACTGGAGATCGTGGATCGTGAGGACGATCGGCCCTCCACCGATCATCGGGATCGTGCCCCCGCCGTGGTGCACGATGTCGGCCGATCGTGTGCGCCGGGCGAGCCACGTGTTCTCGGAAAGCACTCGGCGGGGACGCTCGCTGCCGGTGATGCCGGCAGTGACCATCGAGTAGAGCGAGGCCAGCTCGGGATGGGCATCGACGAACGCCGGCAGACAGTAGAGCGTCGGCACGAAGCACGCCGGTTGATCGGCGAGCCCGATCAACTGTCGCACCAGGTACTCCTCGGAGCCACCGACGTCGCCCGGCACACACCACAGCAGGTTGACCGCGACGTCCACCGCCGACCGTCGTCGTCGTCGTCTGGAGTTCGATTGGTCGTTCTCGGTCATCTCGCCAGCTCACGGTAGACGTCAGCGGTACGCTCGGCAGCGGTCGTCCAGGTCATCTGTCCGGCGCGGGCTCGGCCTGCCGCGCCGAGTGCGTCGACGTCGGCGAGCGCGGCGCGCAGGCCTTCGACGATCGACTCGACGTCGAACGGATCGATCAACACGGCTGCCGTTCCCGCGACCTCTTCGGTCGACGTGCCGCGACTCGTGACGACGGGCGTCCCTTGGGCGAACGCCTCGAGCACCGGCAACCCGAACCCTTCACGCTCGCTCGGGTAGGCGAAGATGGTCGCTGCGGCGTAGAGCGCGGCCAGGTCCGAGTCGGGGACGAATCCGAGCAGCAGCGCGTTCGAACTCGCGAGCCCGGATTGGTCGCCCCAGCCGTCCACGCCCGCCACGACCAGCGGCAACGTCGCCAGTCGCTCGACCGCACTCACGAGCCGGCCCAGGTTCTTGCGGGGTTCGACGGTGCCGACGAACAGGATGAACTCGCTCGGGAGCCGGTACCGGGTGCGTACCCGTTGGATGTCCACCTCCGAGACCGGTTCGATCTTCACCCCGAGCGGCACCTGCCGGATCCGCTCGACCGAGATGCCCGCGTCGACGCAGTCGTGGGTCGTGGCGACGCTGGAGCTGATCACGAGATCGGCCCGGTTCCGGATCGCCTTCAGGCTGAGGTTCATCAGGCGCGCGCCGTGCCGTGTGAACTGTTCCGGTCGGTGCAGGAAGGCAAGATCGTGAACCGTCACGACCAGGGGGCTGCTCGTCGCGGCGGGGACGAGACCGGTCGCGTGCACGACCTCGACCGGCCCCGTCACCGACTCGACCTTGGGCCACCCGAGACGGACCCACGATTCGTACAGCAGCGGGCGGGCCAGCGGCAGCATCGCGACCGAACCGCTTGGCCGATACGACGGAGACGGCGGGTGCGGGTGTTTACCGGCGACGTAGTGGAGTTCGATGTCGGCGTGGTCCGCCAGCTCAGCGGCGATCTGCAGGGCAGCCACCGCGGTTCCGCCAGGCACCGGATGCCAGCACTGTTCCAACGTGTACGCGACCCGAATCGCGTGTACGTCGTCGACAGCCGCGGTCCCGGTTCCCACGGGTCCAGTCTGGCGTGTGTTCCGCGTAGCCTGCTGCCATGTCGTATTGGACAGGACGCCAGGTCGTCGTCACGGGGGGTGCAGGTTTCCTCGGTCGCCGCGTCGTCACACTCCTGAACGCTGAAGGCGCGTCGGTCGTGGCGCCCCGAAGCGCCGACTTCGATCTCACGGTGCCCGGTGTGGCCGAGTCGATGCTGGCGGAGTACGAGCCCACCGACGTGATCCATCTCGCCGCCCGCGTCGGCGGCATCGGCTACAACATGGCCCAGCCTGCGCCGCTCTACCTGTCGAATCTCCTCATGGGCACCCACATCATCGAAGCGACCCGCTCCGCACCGAGCGTCGACAAGACCGTGCTCCTCGGCACGGTGTGCTCGTATCCCAAGATCACCCCCGTTCCGTTCAGCGAGAACGACCTGTGGGAGGGCTACCCGGAGGAGACGAACGCACCGTATGGGATCGCGAAGAAGGTCCACCTCGTGCACGCCCAGGTCAACGAGCAGCAGTACGGCCAGCGCTTCGCCTACCTGATCCCCACGAACCTCTACGGGCCCGGAGACAAGTTTCACCCATCGGTGTCCCACGTCATCCCAGCGCTCATCAAGAAGGCCATCGAGGCGGTCGAGGCGGGTGCCGACTCGATCGACGTGTGGGGCACCGGCGCGGCGAGCCGCGAGTACCTCTACGTCGACGATGCAGCAGCCGCGATCGTCCGCGCCGCCGAAGTCCACGTCGGGACCGAGCCGATCAACCTCGGCGCCGACCGTGAGGTGACGATCAAGGAGACCGTCGAGACGATCGCCGACCTCGTCGGTTTCGACGGCGAACTTCGCTGGGACGCGACCAAGCCCGACGGTCAGCCACGGCGGGGCGTCGACGGTTCACGCGCCACGAAACTGCTGGGCTGGTCCCCGTCGATGTCGTTCGACGAGGGCTTGCGGAACACGATCGACTGGTACCGGGCACACCGCGAAGAAGCCGAGCGCGAACCCACCTGAACCTCACGCACCCGCCAGCGCCGGGTGTTGTTTTCACCGTTTGTCAACCCAGACTGCCTCCGAGGCAGGCTGGCCTGACAAGTCGCTCAGATCAGTCGGTCGACCAGCTCGCGCAGCGGGGCACGGAAGTCGCGGAGCGCCTCGAAGCCTTCGCGGCGCCACACGGCATTGTCGAGCACGCTGTTGGCCGGACGAGGTGCCGGACGCGGCGGGTCCAGTTCGGCAGTGGAGATCGGTCGGACCATTGCCGGATCGTGCCCGGCCGCCCTGAGCACCTCCTGCACGAACTCGTACCACGACACCGGACCCTGGTTGGTGAGGTGGTGCACGCCACGGCGGCGTTCGAGCGCCAGCAATCGCAGTGCC
>JANNNB010000159.1:0-2071 GCA_031398325.1 Actinomycetes bacterium | reverse complement strand
AGTTGATCGACATCGCTGGAATGAAACGAGTGTGGAAACTCCGACGCGACGAGTTCGTGGTCGCGGCCATCACCGCCGGCACGGTCGTACTCGTCGGTGTTCTGCAGGGGATCATCATTGCGATCGTCCTGTCGCTCATCGACCACCTCCGTCGTTCGTACCGGCCGCCCACTGCAGTGATGACGCCCATGACCGGCGACCGTGCGGGCGATTGGTCTGCGGGGAAGGTCACGCCTGATGTGCGCACCGAACCCGGCTTGGTGGTGTATCGGTTCTCCGCGCCGCTCTACTACGCGAACGCCGAACACTTCACCGAAGAACTGCTCGCGTTCGGCACGTCCGACGATCCACCCGACTGGGTGTGCGTCTATGCGGCTGCCATACCCGATGTCGACATTTCAGGCGGCGAATCGCTCAAGTCGATACTCGCGAACCTCTCAGCCAACGGTGTGACGCTCGTGTTCGCCGAGGTCACCGCCGAAGTCCGAGACGAGTTCGACCGCTACGAGCTCACCGAGCTGATCGGTCCGCAGAACATCTTCCCGACCATCGCTGCCGCCGAGCAGGCCTTCCGGGCCCGCTCCAACGCCTGAGCGTCCAAGGGGTCGATGATGGCGATGGTCGACGAGACGGGGGTTGGTGCGGTGTTGGGCGCCCTCAATCGTTGAGCCGTGTTGCGCCCTGGTGTGGTGGGAGCAGCAGGTAGGCGCCGACGAGAAAGCAGACGGCGCCGACGAACGTGCCGAGGTTGACGATGGTGATGTTGATCTCCTGGCCGGTGTCGAGGGTGAACGACCCGAGCGCTGACAGCATGAAGAAGATCGACCCGACGTAGTTCAGCAATGACCCCCACCAGTCGGGGTCGTCGGAGATCACCCGCCACAGGCGGTGGCAGACGGCGAGCCAGAAGAGGTGGCTTGCCACGAGGAATGCGATGCATCCGAGGAAGTCGGGGGCCCAGACGAGCCGGTTGGCTTCCTCGGCGGTGGTGAACGTGTCGGCCAAGGCACGGATCGTGTTGACATTGAAGAACAGGGTGCCGATGAACTGAATCAGCGCCGCCCACCACAGCGACTTGTGGGGCTGCCAGGCCCACAGCTTCAGCCGTCGACCGCCACCCTCCAGCGGGTCGTTGATGATCTGGACGAGCTGGCTGTAGGCCGCCGTGGTGAAGAAGATCGACCCGATGACGAACGTGATCCCGACGACACGTGCGTCCACCAGTTGCGAATAGGGCGGGAATGAGCCGAGCGCGAACAGGAACGATCCCACCATGAACAGCACGGCGATTCTCCATTGGAGGTCGCGGGGGTTCCAGGTCAGCTCACGATGCCACTGCATCGTTCCTCCTTGCGGCCGTCAGGCCCGACCGTCACGTGTGGCTGAAGCCGGGAGCCGGTGCCGGATGTGGCGGTGGGTACTCCTCGAGGTGGGCAACCGCTTTGGCGATCGCTTCGAGCAGGCTGTCGGCGAGATCCATGCCGAGGCCCTCGCGTACGACGATGCGCAGCACCGCTACGTCGGTGGCGTTCTCGGGCATCGTGTACGCCGGGACCTGCCAGCCGCCCATGCGGAGCTGGTCGGAGACGTGGAACGCCGTGTACTTGGACGGGTCCTTCATCTTGAACGCCAGGACTGGGATGGCGGATCCGTCGCTGACGATATCGAAGGGCCCCATGGCCGCAATGCTGCTCGACAGGTGCAGGGCGACGTCGCGGAGGTACTCCATGATGCGGCGGTATCCGTCGAAGCCGAGACGGACGAAGTTGTAGTACTGGCCGACGATCTGGTTGCCGGGACGCGAGAAGTTGAGTGTGAACGTCGGCATGTCGCCACCGAGGTAGTTGACGTGGAAGATCAGGTCTGCGGGCAGGTCGTCGGCCGAGCGCCACACCACGAAGCCGATGCCGGGGTAGGTGAGGCCGTACTTGTGTCCCGACACGTTGATCGACTTCACCTGCGGCAGGCGGAAGTCCCATTCGAGGTCCGGCTGCAGGAACGGTGCAACGAAGCCACCGCTCGCGGCATCGACGTGGATCGGGATGTCGGTGTCGTTGGCCGCGTTGTAGGC
>JANNNB010000066.1:0-3766 GCA_031398325.1 Actinomycetes bacterium | reverse complement strand
TGTCGTCGTCTGCCACCCGCACCCTCTCTACGGCGGCAACCGATTCAACCCGGTCGTCGACGCCGTGTTCCGAGCGCTGCCCGAGTCAGGGTTCGCCGCGCTCCGGTTCGACTTCCGATCCGAGCACGATCACGGGCGGGGGGAGCGGCTCGACCAGATCGCCGCGCTCGACACGTTGTCCGACGAGCTCGGCGACACCGTGCCGCTGTTCGTCGTCGGCTACTCGTTCGGTGCGATGGTCACCCTCACGACCGTCGACGAACGGATCGGTGCCCGGGTCGTGATCGCCGCGCCGATCGTCGAACCGCTCGCCGCTCCCGACTCGCCGGTGCTCGCGCTCGTGCCACAGCACGACCAGTACGCGCCCCCCGAGCGGATCATCGAAGCGACCGCAGACTGGCCAGACGTCGAGATCGAGGTGATCGAATCGGCCGACCATTTCCTCGTCGGGCACACCGCTGCGGTCGCCGCACGAGCAGCCGAGTGGCTCAGCTCGCGGCTGCCTCCCTCAACATGGTGATTTCGATCACGTCGTGCGTCGATCCCGCCCGATCTGGGTAACGACGCCTCATGACTGCACAACTCCACGACCGCCGCATCGCCTTCCTCACCGCCAACGAAGGCGTCGAACAGGTCGAACTCACCGAACCGTGGCAGGCCGTCGAACGGGCCGGTGGCACGCCGGTGCTCATCGCTCCCGAAGTCGGCAAAGTCCAGGCCTTCAACCACCTCGACGCCGCGGACACGTTCGAAGCCTCCATCGCCGCCAAGGACGCCGACGCCGGAGACTTCGCCGGGCTCGTCCTCCCAGGTGGCGTCGCCAACCCCGACCAACTGCGCATGGACGACGACGCCGTCCGGCTCGTGAAGGACTTCTTCGACGCCGGTCAGCCGGTCGCCGTCATCTGTCACGGTCCGTGGACCCTCGTCGAGGCCGGCGTGCTCGACGGTCGCACCATCACCAGCTGGCCGAGCGTGCGCACCGACATCGAGAACGCCGGTGGCACGTGGCGCGACGAGCAAGTCGTCGTGTGCGAGGACGGCCCGAACACACTCGTGTCGAGTCGCAAGCCCGACGACCTGCCGGCGTTCAACGACCGCCTCGTCGAGGTCTTCGCCCGCTGACGACAAGACGCCCACCGGCCCGGTCACGGCCGGTGTAAGGAATCCCACGTTCGATCGTCAGGTCGTGTGCCGGCAGATCGCCGGTCACGAACGAACAGGGGATTCCGATGACCACACGATCAGCCTTCACCGCCGTCTTGGGAGCCGCGGCCGTTGCTGCCGCCGCAGCCACGGTCGCCGTTCCGAGCGGCGTCACCCACGCCTACAACGCCGGGGTCAAGTTCCTCGACGTCGACGCCGGCCACGATCTCTGCCTCCCGGAGCCGGCACTGCCGTGCACACCGGGGGCCGGGGTCGGCGAGCCCAACGTCATGACCGTCAGCCAGAACCTCGTGAACGGCGAGTACCAGTACAACAAGATCGGCGGCACCAGCGTGTTCGACGATCACCTCTGGCTCTCGGTCGACTACGACGCCGGGTGCCGGACCGCGCACCACCTCGTCTTCGGCTGGGTCGACGGTGACATCCACACATCGCTGCAAGACGGCCTGACCGACCCCACCGAGGCCGACGGGTCGTGGGGGGTCCCTGTCGAGGTTGGGTCGAGCAAGAACATGGCCGAACAGAAGGTGTCGCTCAACGTTCCGATCGACGAACTCTTCGACGAGCAGCTGTTCGGCGAGGGGCTCGACGCCGACTGGTTCTTCGATCTCGTCGAGGACGACATCTCCATCATGGTGTGGAACGGCATGGCCGAGGAGGACGCCCGTGCCATGGCCTTCGAGATGGAACGTGACCTCACCGTGCAAGCGGGCGTTCAATGCCGGTGGAACGGGCCCGGCAGCGGACGCGGCTACACGAAGACGGTCAACGTCGACATCCCGATCACGATCAAGTTCCTCCCCGTCGATACGGCCCACAGCCGCACCCCCACTCCGACCGACCGCGGCCCCGGCGAGCTGCAGTCCAACCCGACGGTCACCGGGCTCGCACTGTCGGTCGTGGAAGACCCCGGCGACCCGTGCACCATCCATCTGTCGGGCACCATCCAGACCGACCGGCCGATGACGGTCGAGTACCGATTCATCGACCCGACCGGCCACATCTCGGCCACCCACTCCGTCGACGTCGACCTCACCCACACGGCGTTCGTCTTCCACTCGATCCAGGTGCCGATGGCATCGGAGGCCGAACCCATCGAAGACGTCCTCTTCCCCGGCCAGGGGCCCGGTCAGAACTACGCCGCAGAGGTCGACACCTCGATCTACAGCGGCAGCTACACCATCGAGATCGTCACGCCCCACCACAAGTCGGCGTCCGACGGGTTCCAGGTGCCGTACTGCGAGACACCGCCCGACGCGACCGTCCGCGTCGACCTCGACGCCGACGACCTCACCGCCGGACCGAACCCGACCCACGCGATCGAGCCGAGCTCCGCACGGACGTCCGAGCGGATTGTTTCGAGATGAATCTGTACGCATCGGCGCTCGCCGAACTGATCGAGCGCGACAGCGGGGCCGACGTCACCGCCCGGCTCGACGCGATCTACTCCGACGTCGACAGCACCCTCGACCCACAACTGGCCAACGCGCAGCTCGTTGCGACACGCGAGGACTGGTGAGCTCGAAGGCGGCGATCCTCCGTGGCGACGTCCGGTGGCCAACACTCGCAGAGCCCGTCGGATCATCCCCTGGGTACCGCCGTCCCGTCGTCGTCGCGTCGGCCGACTCGTTCAACGCCAGTGCGATCAACACCGTGGTGGTCGCAGCGATTTCGAGCAACCTCGACCGCGAACGGGCACCTGGCAATGTTGCGGTTCACGGGGATCGATCGAGACTTCGCAAGGATTCGGTGGTCAAGGTGTCGCAGATCCTCACCCTCGACAAGCGCCACCTCGACGATCGGGTCACCACCCTCGATGACGCCACGATGAGCCAGATCGAGTCAGGTCTTCGACTCGTCCTCGACCTCTCCTGAAACCCGGGTCAGACGGCCTTGGCCCGCTCCACGAACGAACAGAGGGCGGAGATCAATTCCATCTCCTCGACCGTTCTCGCCCGGGTGTCCAACAGTTCGTCGGTGCAGATCACGTACGCCAGGCAGCGCGCCCGGCTGATGGCGACGTTGAGTCGGTTCTTCGAGAAGAGGAAGTCGGCCGTGCGGGGCATGAAATCCTTCGACGACGTCGCCATCGAGAACACCACCACCGCCGCCTCGCGCCCCTGGAACTTGTCGACGGTGCCGACCTCGACCGCGCTGGCCTTCGATCCGGCCATCGACCGGTCGGCCCGCAGCTCGGCCTCGATCAACCGGCGCTGATCGTTGTACGGGGTGACCACGATGAAGTCGTCGGCCGTCAGCGGACGGGTGACGCCCTTCTGATCGGTCCAGTCCTTCCCCATCAGGTCGCCGATCGTGCGGGCGACGATGGCGGCCTCCTCGGGTGACTCCGTCGAGCGGCCGGTGTGTTCGGCACGGATCCACCGGAGGCCGACGCCGTCCTCGGTCGACTGACCGGCGCACGACTCGTGGCTCGTCAATTTCCCCTCGTACGACGTGTCGGAGATGAACTTGCACACCCGCGGATGCATCCGCCAGGTGACGTCGAGCAGCACCCCCCGATCTGCACTGACGGTTCGATCGTCACCCAGGATGTGCTGCAGCCCGCTCGCCCCGGCGCCGTTCGGGTGGCTCGCCTGGC